>CAYXQS010000019.1:0-21319 GCA_964466515.1 uncultured Gemmatimonas sp.
CATCCCGTCCAAGGCGCTCCTCGGCTCCTCCGAGCACTACGAATGGGCGCAGACGCACGCCGCCGAGCACGGCATCACCATCGCCGGCGTCGGCCTCGACCTCGCGAGGATGATGCAGCGCAAGGACGACGTCGTCGCACAGAACACCAAGGGCGTCGAGTTCCTCTTCCGGAAGAACAAGGTCACCTGGGCCAAGGGCGTCGGCTCGCTCAGGGCCGGCAACGTCGTCGAGGTGAAGGCGCTCGACGGCACGGTGACGACGTATCGGCCGAGGCACGTGATCCTCGCCACGGGGTCCGTGCCGACCACGCTGCCGTTCTTCCCGTTCGATGAGGAGCGCGTCCTCTCCAACGTCGGCGCGCTGCGCATCCCGGAGGTGCCCAAGCACCTCGTCGTGATCGGCGGCGGCGTCATTGGGCTCGAACTCGGCTCCGTGTGGCGTCGGCTCGGCGCGAAGGTCACGGTGATCGAATATGCCCCGACCATCCTGCCCGGGAACGACGACGACATCGTCAAGGAAGCGACAAGGATCCTCACCAAGCAGGGCCTCGTCCTCCACACCGGCACGAAGGTCGTCGACGGCCGCCGCGACGGGAGAAAGGTCATCGTCGAGACCGAGAGGGACGGGACCGCGCAGGGCCTCGAGGCCGATTACCTGCTCGTGTCGATCGGCCGCCAGCCCGCGCTCACCGGCGTGGACGCGACCGCGCTCGGCCTCACGCTCGGGCGTCGCGGCGAGATCGTCGTGGACGACCAGATGCGCACCAACCTCCCCAACGTCTACGCCATCGGCGACGCGGTGGGCGGCAAGCTCCTCGCGCACAAGGCGGAGGAGGAGGGCGTGATCGCGGCGGAGGTGATCGCCGGCCACCACGCGCGGATGCACTACCACAATATGCCGGCGGTGGTCTACACCTGGCCCGAGATCGCGACGGCGGGAATCACCGAGGCCGAGGCAAGGGCCGCCGGCCGCGCGGTGAAGATCGGGAAGTTCCCCTTCTCCGCCAACGGCCGGGCTCGCACGATGGGGAGCACCGAGGGCTTCGTGAAGTTCGTGACCGACGCGCACACCGACGAAATCCTCGGCTGCCATATGATCGGCCCCAACGTCAGCGACCTCCTGAGCGAGGTCGTGCTCGCGATGGAATACCGCGGCACCGCCGACGACCTCGGCGGGACGGTCCACTCGCACCCGACGCTGGGCGAGACGGTGAAGGAAGCGGCGCTGGCGGCGCTGGGACGCGCGCTCCACTTCTAGCCGGGGAACGCCCGCCGTACAGGTAGTTACAGGTAGCGGTCCTGGATCACGCCGAGGTGATGCAGGACGTGCCCCGCCGAGATCCACGCCAGCGCGCGGACCGTGATCGGCACCCCATTCGCGGTGCCGCGCCGCGTCCACGCGTCGGCGGGAAGCCCGCTGAAGAGCGTGACCGTGGACTCGCGGATCGACTGGAGCTCGTCGAGCACCGAGTCGAGTGAGCGCACCGCCGCGCCGCTCATCGGCGCGTACGCGTTCTCGTCCCACCCCGGCAACGGCGTCGTGTCGCCGCGCGCGAAGCGCAGCGCGCGGTACGCGAAAACCCGCTCGGCGTCCGCGCAGTGGAGGACGGCCTCCTTGAGGGTCCACTTGCCCGGCGCGTAGGCGCGCGCGGCGACCGAATCGGGCAGATCGCTCAGGAGCGCGGCGGCAATCTCCGCGCCGCCGATCAGGGCCTCGACGACATCCCCATCCGGCACCTGCGCGATGTATCCCGCATAGAATGGCGCGAACTCATCGGCGCCAGGGCGAATTCGGCGGTGGGCACTCACTCGTGCAGCCTCAACTCTGAAAGGTGGGAAGAGAATCTACCCGTTTCGCGGCGAAATGGTTTGAGGGTCTGGCGGGGAACGGCTATTCACCACGAAGGCACGAAGCCACGAAGGGGGGGGAGGCGTGGAGTTCGAGACCGAGTCACACGAACTCATTGGGGCGGCTATTGCCGTTCATCGGGCTATGGGCCCAGGGCTGCTGGAGTCCGTGTATGTGCGCTGCTTGGCTATGGAGTTGAAAGCGCGGGGGCTCCGGTATCGCCGCGAGGTCAAGGCTCCGCTCTTCTACCGAGGAGTGGCCGTCGGGGCCGCGTACCGCGTGGACCTGATTGTTGAGGACAAACTGGTGGTAGAGGTCAAGAGCGTCCTGCGGCTAGAACCGGTTCACAAAGCCCAGCTCCTCACCTACCTCAGGTTGACCGGACTAAAGGTCGGGTTCCTGTTGAACTTCAACAACGCCGTGATGCGCCAAGGAATCACTCGAATGGTGCTCTAGCCCCTTTGTGCCTTCGTGCCTTCGTGGTGAAAAAAAAGCCGGCCCCCTCACGGAGGCCGGCCGGTTCCACCCAGACCCTGCTTAGTCGTCGACGAGCTTCGCCAGGATCTGCTTCGGCACGTGCGCCGGCGTCACCATTCGCCGACGGCGGCCGGCCTCGGCGCTGATGCGCTTCCAGAGCTCGAGTTCGCGCTCGGCGCCGGACAGGGCCGACTCCGGCACCTGGTCGCCATCGAGGTACGCGTGCACCGCAGTCGGCAGTTCCGTCGCCGGGAGCGGGACCTCGCGGTCCGCTGCCATCGGCTCGGCCTGCGCCGGTTGCCTCGATTCTGTCGCGGGTTCGTGCGCCGCGTCGCGGGAATCCTGGGGATCGAGCTTCACGAGTATCGTTCCTCTAAGAGCTTTTGCAGCGCCTCACGGGCGCGATGGACACGCATCTTCAGGGCACCGACGGTCGCGTCGAGCAGCACCGCCATCTCCTCGTACGACCGGCCTTCGACGTGCTTCATCACGAACGCTTCCCGCAGCGAGTCCGGGAGGGCCAGCAGCGCCACATCGAGATCGCGCCGCAACTCCCCACGGTCCAGCTCCTCGTCCGGCGTCTCGTACGCAGAGGGCTGATCGTCCTCTTCGTAGCTGAGGTGCGTGCGCCGGATGTTCTTGAGCCAGTCCTTGCACCCATTCGCCACAATCCGAAACACCCACGCGTCGAACCGGCCGCGCACCTCGGCGAGATGATGGAACGCCTTGATGAACGACACCTGCAGGATGTCCTCCGCGACGTCCGCGCTGCCGGTCATCCCCAGGGCGTGGCGGTACAGCGGATCGCTGTATCGCTCGATCAAGAGGCTGAACGCGTTGCGGTCCCCGGCGAGCACGCGGTCAATGACCGCCTGATCGGCGTCGAGAAGGTCGTCCTGCGGCGCTGGCTCGGTCGTTTTCAAGGGCACGCCGCTAGTGTAATCCAACACTCGCGTCGCGGACAGGGCCGACTCGCTGCGGAACGGCCGGCTCGAACCCGGTCCGTCGCATAGGAGGGACGAGTCACTGGGGTCTGGGTCACAGTACCGTGACCGCCCGTCACGAGGCGTCCCGAAGGAACACCGCCCACCCGTCGGCGCGCACGGCGGCGCCGTGTTCGTCGAGCTGCGGCGGCGGCCGACGCACGCGCCCGGGGTGTTGCGGCACCACGCCGCTCAGCCCCGACGCCGCCACCGCCTCCAGCGCCTCGAGCACGGGCTTCACCACGCCGCACGGCACGCCCACGGCGTCGAGCCGCGCGCACCATTCCGCCGCCGGCCGCGCCTTCAACGCGTCGCCCAGCGCCGCGGTCACGACGTCGCGTGCCGCAACGCGTCCCGCGTTGGTCGCGAGCGCCGGATCCTCCGCCAGGGCGTCGAGTCCGAGCGCGCGGACACACGCCCGCCACTGCGCGTCGCTCCCCACGGCAATCACCATCGCGCGGTCCTGGGCGTGGAGCAGTTGGTACGGCACGAGGTTGGGATGCTCGTTCCCCCAGCGTCGCGGCTCGGTGCCGGTCACGAGCGCGTTCTGCGCCACGTTCACCAGCGCCGCGGTGGCCCCGTGCAGGAGCGAGGCCACGACGTGCCGCTCGCCGCGCCGTCCCCCCGCGAGCGCGGCGAGAATCGCGATTGCGGCGTCCTTCCCCGCGAGCACGTCAACGAACGCCACGGGCGCCTTCATCGGCACGCCGTCGGGTTCGCCCGCGATCGACATCCACCCGCTCTCCGCCTGCACCACGAGGTCGTAGCCCGGTCGACGCGACGCCAACCCGAATCCGGTGATGGTGCACCAGATGAGCCGCGGGTGCTTCGCCAGCATCGCCGAGGGACCGAGGCCGTGCCTCTCCAGCGTACCGGCACGGAAATTCTCAATCACGACATCCGCATCGCGCATCAATCGCTCAATCAGCGCGTGGTCCGCCGGATCCTTGAAGTCCGCCGCGACGCTGATCTTGTTCCGATTTGCCGAGAGGTAGTAGGCGCTTTCGCCGCGATCATCGAAGGGCGGCCCCCATCCGCGCGTGTCGTCGCCACTGCCTGGACGCTCCACCTTGATGACATCCGCCCCGAGATCACCGAGTATCATTGCGGCCAGCGGGCCGGCAAGAACACGCGAAAGGTCGATAACTTTCAAGTTTTCTAACGGAAGTGTCATTATAGATATCTGTTGATGGCTTTATACTGGCCTAATACTAGTCGTCAGAATCCGTCGAAAATGGCCTAAATTCTAACCGCTCAGTCACTTGCGTAGATCACGAAAAATCATATACTTGCCGCCGTTCATCTCGCGCAGCACCTCGCAACAGGGCCGACCCAACCAATGCCAGACACCGCGAAGCCGGCTGACGCCGCCGCTGACAAGCCAGTTCCCCCCAAGCGCAGCCCCGGCCATCGTGGCGCGGACGTCCGCGACACCGTTGCGGAGATGGCAGCCAAGGCGCACGAAATTTCGCTCGAGGCGGGCAGCAAGATGGCGGCCGCGATGAAGGAAGTCATCGGTGCCGCCGCCGGTCTCTCCGCCTTCGCCATCGAGAGCGCCCGCGACCTCGTCCAGTATATGGTTCGCCGCGGCCAGATGACGCAGGACGAGGCCGACAAGCTCATTCGCGAGGCGGAGGACGCCTGGAGCAAGAAGCATAAGGGAAAGCTCCCGCCGTCAAAGACCGCAGCCGGAGGCGCCAAGCCCGCGGCGGCGAAGAAGCCCGCCAAGCCGACCGCGAAGAAGCCCGCCGCCAAGAAGCCGGCGGTCAAAAAACCGGCCGCGAAGAAGCCCGCCGCGAAGAAGCCAGCGCCGAAGAAGTGATCTCCGGGGGCTCCCGTGCGGCGTGAAGTGAACGCACCACGCGGCGATGCCCTCGCGCTCACTCGCGCGCTCGTCGCCGTCGATTCCCGCAACCCCGCGCTCGCACCGGATGGCCCCGGCGAGCGTGCCGTCGCCGAGCGGCTCGCCGCCGTCCTTGCCGACTGGGGGTTCCGGGTCGATCTCCTCGAGGCACTCCCCGGCCGCCCCTGCGTCGTCGCGCGCATCGGCGGCGGCCACGGCGGCCGCTCGCTCCTCCTCAACGGACACCTCGACACCGTCGGCGTCGAGGGAATGACGCATCCGCCCTTCGCCCCGACCGAGCGCGACGGGCGTCTCTATGGCCGCGGTGCCGCCGATATGAAAGGCGGCGTCGCCGCGATGTGCGCCGCCGCCGCGCGCGCCGCGGACACCGGGCTCGGCGGCGAAGTGATCATCGCCGCCGTGATCGACGAGGAGTGGGAGAGCGCCGGCACGCGCTTCCTCCTCGAGGCGGGAATCACCGCGCACGCCGCCATCGTCACCGAACCCACGCGGCTCGCGATCTGCCCCGCCCACCGCGGCTTCGCGTGGGCCGACGTCACCGTCCACGGCCGCGCCGCGCACGGCGCGCGCTACGACATCGGCACGGACGCCATCACGCACGCGGCGCAGTTGCTCGCCGAGCTCGATGCGTACGGCGCCACCACGCTCGCGGCGCGCACGCACCCGCTCCTCGGGCACGCCTCGCTCCACGCGGGCACCATCCGCGGCGGGAGCGGGATCAGCACCTATCCCGAGCGCTGCGAGGTGTCCGTCGAGCGCCGCACCCTTCCGGGCGAGCCCGGCGGCGACTTCGCCGCCGAGCTCTCGGCGGCCATCGCGCGAGTGGGCGCGCGCATCCCCGGCTTCCGTGCCGAGGTCACGCCCCGCCTCGCGCAGGCCCCCAACGACGTGCCGCGCGACCACGCCGTCGTGACCGCGCTTGCCGATGCCGCGGCGCGCACCGGCGCGGCGGCCGCCATCGAGGGACTCGCCTGCTGGACCGACGCGGCGCTGCTCACGGCCGCAGGAATCCCCGCCATCTGCTATGGTCCGGGGGACATCGCCCTCGCGCACGCCGCCGAGGAGTGGGTGCCGACGGCGGACATCACCACGGCCGCCGACGTGCTCACCGCGTTCGTCGTGGGATGGTGTGGACCAAGGGGGGTCGCGTGGGGCAGTTGACGGTGGCGCAGTACGACGCACTCGAGAAGGCGATCACCGACGGCGCGCGGATCCTCGTGCACCGCCGCGGCACCGACTTTCTCGTGATCCCGCAGCGCCTCACCGTCACGCGCGGCCGCGAGGCCATCCACGCGCGGCATCCCTCGACGGGCAGCGCGCTCGTGCTCTATCTCGACGAGGCCGACAGCGTCGAGGTGGTGACGTGAGCGCGGCGCTGCCGCTCGTGGCGGTCTTCGCGGACGAGTCGTGCCTCGGCAACGGCCAGGCGGGCGACAACCCCGGCGGGGCCGGCGTACTGCTCGAGTACCAGCATCGCGACGGCCGCATCACGCGGCGCGACCTCTGGGTGAGCGAGCCCTCGACGACCAACAACCGGATGGCCCTGCGCTCGGTGATCGAGGCCTTCCGCGCGCTCGGCGCCAAGGACGCGCGCTGCCGCGTGGTCTTCACCACCGACTCGCGCTACATCGTCGACGGGATGACGCAGTGGGTCCACGGCTGGGCGCGCGCGGGATGGAAGCGGAAGACCGGCCCGATCGAGAACCTCGAGCTCTGGCGGGAGGCGCTGCGTGCCGCCGCGCCGCACCCGGTGGCCTGGCGCTGGGTGAAGGGACACGCCGGTCATCCGCAGAACGAGTACGCCAACGACCTCGCCGCCGCCGCCGCCGCCGCCCAGGGCCACTCGGACGGCGCGCAGCCCTCGGAATTCGACACCTGGCTTGCCGCGCGCCGCGCCAAGGGCGGCGCGCGCGGCGAGATCGCGCCCTTCCCCGATGGCGAGAGCTTCCGCGCGTCCCCATCTTTGCCACAAGTGGAGTAGCCGCCTGTGGACGCGCTCGATCTTCTCTTCCGCCGTATCGTCCTGGCCGCCCGCGCGGCCGGCGCGCTCGCGCGGCCGCTCGACGTCGGCGAACTGATGGAGAGGCTCGTGCCGTATCGCGCCGCACGGCGCGACGGACTCCTCGAGACCAACGACGACTACCTGCACGCACTGATGCGCCTCATCTCGGGCGAGCGCGAGCTGGTCTTCGCCGACGAACTCCTGCAGGACGACCTCAAGGGCGAGCTCGCGTCGCCCAACCCCGACCTCGGGATTCTCCGCACCTATCTCAACGCCAGTCTCCGGCTCTCCACCACCGCGGTGAAGGAAATCCTCGCCGGCGACACCGAGATCGACCTGCGTCCGCCAACCCCGGTCGCGACGCAGTCGGTGTCCCTCCTCTTCGAGGCGGTCGGCGGCGCGACGCCGGCACCCGTTGCGCCGCCCGAACCCGCAAGCGCCGTGCGGGTATCCGCCTCCGTGGTCGCGCGCGCCCCCGTCGGCTGTCCGTACTGCGCACAACCGCTGCCCGACGACCGCAACATCACCTACTGTCCCAACTGCGGGCTCAACCTGCGCGTCCGGCGCTGCGCCGGATGCAGCGCGGAGATCGAATCCGGATGGAAGTTCTGCGTCACCTGCGGCCGCTCGGCCTCGTAGTCCTCCTCGCGGCGCTCGCGCTCCCCGCCCACGCGCAGCGTGGCGGACGTACGCAGCCGTCGGCCCCCGCGGCCGCGCCGGCCACCTGGCCCATCAAGGCGCGCGAGCACGTCGACCTCTGGCTCCACGGCTTCGCGCTCCTCCAGGAGGACACCGCCCAGGTCCCGCTCTTCGCGCGCGGCTACGCCGAGCGGCTCACGATCCTCAAGAACTCGCGCGCGGTCGTCACGACGCTCGATACGGCGCGTGCAGGACTCGCCGCGTACGCGGACGCGCATCCCGGCCTCGTCGGCGCGCAGTTCCTCGCGCTCTACTTCGGGTCGTGGGAAGAGATGACGCGCGCCTTCGACTACTTCTTCCGGGCCGCCGACGATCCGCGCCGCAGCGTGAGCCGCGAGGTCGCGGAAATCATCGGCTTCCTCGCGCAGTACTTCCCGCAGCCCGCGGACCGCGACTTCGCACGCCGCTTCATTGCCGCGCTGCAGGGCGAGCGCGACCTCTTCTTCCACGACTGGTGGCTCGCGGAGCGCCGGGACCGCGAGCCCTCGCTCGCCGCGGTCGATTCGCTCTGGCAGCGGCACTGGCGCCCCGCGCTGCAGCGCTATCTCAACCACACGCAGCAGAGCAGCGGCGACCTCATCCTCTCGCTGGTGCTCGGCGGCGAGGGGCGCGCGCTCCCGGCGGGGAAGAATGCCAACCAGTACGCCATCGCCTGGCCGGCCACGGCGGACTCCGCCGAGGTGCTCCTCTTCGCCTTCGCGCACGAGGTGGCCGGTGCGGTCGCGCAGGTGGCGGTCGACGACAACCTCACGCCCGCGCAGAAGCGCGCCGGCGCCGGTGCGCCCTACGCGAGCGCCGGCCTCGTCCGCGGCGGCGCGCTCCTGGTCGAGCGCGTGGAGCCGGGGATGGGCGAGCGCTATGCGCGGTGGTATCTCGCACAGATGGGCCGCGAGGTCCCCGGGGGCGGTGAAGGCGCCGCACTCGCCGCGCTCGCCGAGGCCTTCCCGATGCCCGACGAGATGCTCGAGTCGATGCGTCGGCAGATTGACATCTCCTTCACGGGGATCTGACGTGGCGGACCCGCAGCCTCCCGTCCTGCACCGCGCCGCACTCGAACGCGTGCTCCTGCGCGCCGCCGAGCTGCAGGCCGCAAGCGCCGATGTCCCCGAGACCCTCACCGAGGCCGAGCTCACCGCGCTCGCCGTCGAGGTCGGGATCACCCCGGCGGCACTGCGCCAGGCGCTGGTCGAGGAGCGGATGCGGGTGGTGCTCCCCGACGAGCGCGGGGTGCTCGCCACGCTCGCGGGTCCCGCGACCTTCGTGGCAACGCGCCTGCTCACCGGCACGGCCGCGGACCTCCTGCAGCGGCTGGACACCTCGCTCCAGTCCGACGAGAACCTCAAGGAGCGTCGACGCTTTCCGGATCGGATCGTCTGGGGACCGCGTGGAGGATTCGCCGGCGCCATCCGCGAACTCACCCGCCTGGACGGCCGCGGCTTCCCGCTCGCCCGGGCGGACGAGGTGAGCGCCGTCGTCGTTCCCGCGGAGCACGGGCGGGCGCACGTGCGCATCGAGGCCACGCTGCGCGGCCGCCGCGTCGGCGCGGCACGGGCCGCGGCCGTGGGGATCTTCAGCGGCGCCCTCGTCGCCACCGTCGCCACCGTGCTCTCGGTGATGCTCCCCGTCGCCGTCGCGGGCGGCGCGCTCATCGCCGGCCTTGCGGGATGGTCCGCGCGCAGCAACTACCAACGCGACGCCCGCTTCACCCAGCTCGCCATCGAGCAGACCCTCGACCGCCTGGAGTTCGGCGAACCAAAACCGCGTCGGCTATTTTCCGGCCAATGAGCAGCGCACCGCCTGTCCCGCCACACGCCGACCCCGCCGCACGGGTCCGCGAGGCCGAACGATTCGGACAGGCCATCCTTCCCGACGTCTCGCGCACCTTCGCCATCAGCATCCGTTTCCTCCCGGGCACGCTCGGGCGCGCGGTGCTCACGGCATATCTCCTCTGCCGCATCGCCGACACCATCGAGGACGACGGCACCACGCCGCCCGCGCGACGGGCCGGGCTCCTCGAGGAGTTCCTCCGCGCCCTCACCGACCGCAACGCCGCCGACCGGTTTCCCGCACTCGCGGCATCGCTCCAGGGCGACGCCGCACACCTCGCGCTCGTCGCGCGCACGGACCTCGTGCTGGTGCTGCTCCGCTCGCTCCCGCCGCGCACGCGCGAGCGCGTCGTCCACTGGGTGCGCGAGATGGGCGTGGGGATGGCGAAGTTCGTCCGCACCTATCCGGCCGGCATCCGCATCCAGACGCTCGCCGAGTACAAGGAGTACTGCTACTACGTCGCGGGCACGGTGGGCTGCCTCCTCACCGAGCTCTGGCGCGAGCACGTGCCCTCCGTGGGCCCGCGCGAGTTCGAGCGGCTCTGGGTGAGGTGCCAGTCCTTTGGCGAGGCGCTGCAGACGGTGAACATCCTGAAGGACATCGCCTGGGACGCGCAGCACGAGAACTCGATCTACATCCCCGCCACCGACCTCGCGGCGGCGGGGAGCGGGCACGAAACGCTCCTCTCGCCGACGCACGTCGAGCACAACCACAAGGCGGTGGCGCACTTCATCGAGCTCGCGCGCACCGACCTCGACGACGCGCTCGAGTATCTCACGCTCATCCCGCGCCGCGCGCTCGCCATCCGCGCCTTCTGCGTGCTGCCGCTCCTCTTCGCCTACGCCACGCTCCGCGACCTCTCCGGCTCGCGCGCGATGCTCACCGTGGGCGGCACGGTGAAGATCTCGCGCCGCGAGGTGAAATCGCTGATGGTCGCGGGCCTCCTCGCGCTCGTGAGCAACCGCGCCATCCGCGGCCTCGTGCGCCGCGTGAAGGCGCGGCCCTTCACGCTCGTGCCGGCCTTCGGGTGAGCGCCCCCCGGTGAGCACGGACCGCGCCGCGCCGCAGGGGTTCCGCGGCGTCTTCCGCACCGACGACGCCGCGCGCGCCGTCTACAGCGAGACCGCCGGCGTGGCGCGCATCCTTCCGCTCGGCGTCGCCGTCCCCGCCGACACCGAGGACGTCGCACTCCTGATGACGTGGGCCGCCGCCGCGGGCCACTCGCTCGTGATGCGCGGCTCGGGAAGCTCGATGGCCGGCGGCGCGCTCGGCCCCGGCATCATTGTCGATCTCGGCCGGCTCGACGCCCTGGGAGCCGTGCACACGGTGGAGCAACTGGTCACGGCCGGGCCCGCCGTCACGCGCGACCGCATTGAGGACGCCGCGCGCGCGGCCGGCCTGACGTTCCCCGTGGATCCCTCGAGCGGCGCCTTTGCGACCATCGGGGGGATGTGCGCCACCAACGCCGCCGGCGCCCGCAGCGTGAAGTACGGCGCGATGCGGGCGTGGGTCGCCGGACTCGACTGTGTCTTCGCGGACGGCACGCGCGCCTGGGTCCGCCGCGGCGAGCCCGCGCCCGCAATCCCGGCGCTCGCGCGATTCCTCGACGACGTCGCGCCGCGTGCGCGCGCACTCAGCGGCGCCGCGCTCGCGCATCGCGACGTACGCAAGGAGTCGTCGGGCTACGGCCTCGCGAGCTGGCTCGCGAGCGGCGACCTCATCGATCTCATTGTCGGGAGCGAAGGGACGCTCGCGGCCATCGTGGGTGTCGAGCTTCGCCTCGCGCCGATCCCGGCCGCGACGGCATCGCTCGTCGCGGGATTTCCCGGTCTCGATGGCGCGGCGTCCGCCGCGGGAACGGTCGCCGGCGGCGGCGCGAGCGCGGTCGAGCTGCTCGACCGCAGCTTCCTCGAGATTGCCGCGAGCACCGGAGACCCGCTCCCCGTCGCGCTGCCCGCCGGACTCGAGGCCGTGCTCGTCGTCGAGGTCGAGGCCAGCGATGCGGCCGCCGCGGCCACGCGGCTCGACGCCGCGGCGGCCTCCTGCACGGCCGGCGGTGCAACCTTCGTCGAACGTGCCGTCCGTCCGGACCAGACGGAGCGGCTCTGGCGCCTGCGTCACGCGGCAAGCCCAATCCTCAACCGTCTCGCGCCACAGCTCCAGAGCCTGCAACTCGTCGAGGACGGCTGTGTCCCCACCGCGCGCTTCGCCGAGTATGTCCGCGGCGTGCGGCACGCGCTCGCGGCGGCGCGGTTCCGCGGCGTGATCTTCGGGCACGCGGGCGACGGCCACGCACACGTGAACGCGCTTGTCGATGTCCGCGACCCCGACTGGCGCACGCGCGTCGAGCAGCTCCTCGACGACGTCACCGCGCTTGTCGCCCGGCTCGGCGGCACCCTCACCGGCGAGCACGGCGACGGCCGGCTCCGCGCCCCGCTCCTTCCACGCACCTGGCCGCGCGAGGCGCTCGACCTCTTCGCCGCCACCAAGCGCGCCTTCGATCCGCGGGGAATCCTCAACCCGGGCGTGAAGGTCGCCGCGCCCGGCGCGCGCGCGCTCGAGCAGGTGAAGTACGACCCCGCCCTCCCCCCGCTTCCCTCCCCCGCCCGGGCCGCGCTCGATCGCGTGGTGCGAGAACGGGCGTGGGCGCGGCATCGCCTGGATTTACTCTAGGGATTAGCTTCCGCTTACCGTCCGCCTTCCACCCTCCGCCTGCTTCTTCAGTGCCCCACTACTTCTCCGCCCCCCAGGTCACCGTCCTCGCCCGCCCCGCCTTTGCGGAGCCCGGCCATCTCCCGGTGCACTGGATGGGGGAGAGTACCGACGGCGAGCGTCTCGCCGAGTTCGCCGGACGGCTCTGCTATATGAGCCAGAAGAACCCCGCGAGCCGGAGCACGCGCGAGTACCTGGAGAACATCAAGAAGCAGGGGCACGGGTCCGTGCTCGAGCACGCGAGCTACTCGCTGCTCCTCGAGGGCGTCAGCCGCTCGCTCACGCACGAGCTCGTGCGGCACCGCGCCGGCTTCGCGTACAGCCAGCTTTCGCAGCGCTACGTCGACGAGTCGCACGCGGCGTTCGTGATCCCGCCCGCCATCATCGGCGACGACGCGCTGGTTGCCGCGTGGACCGCGCAGGTGGACGCGGCGCAGGCAACCTACGTGGCGCTCGTCGAGAGGCTGATGGACCGCTACAAGTGGGTGGACGACAAGGTCCACCGCCGGAAGATGGCGCGCGAGGCCGCGCGCGGCGTGCTCCCCAACTCGACCGAGACCAAGATCGTCGTGAGCGGCAACGCGCGCGCCTGGCGCACGATGCTCGAGCTGCGGTCGAGCGAAGGCGCGGAGTTCGAGATCCGCCGGATGGCCGTGATGGTCATCCGCATCCTGCAATCGGAGGCCCCGGGCTTCTTCTCGGACTTCGAGTTCTACGTGGCCGCGGACCGCGCCGAGGCCGCGCGGATCTCGTACCACAAGGTCTGAAGGCTACTCCGCCGCCCCTTTCGTCACCTTCGCCACCACCTCCGTCGGCGCCTGCTCAAACCCGTGCATCCGGTAGTGCACGCTGCCGTAGCCGTGCGTGAGACTCTGCAGCCGCGTCGCGTAGAGGTGCAACTCCGCCATCGGCACCACGGCCCGGACGAGCGTGCCGTTCCCGTCCGGCGCCGGCTCGGTGCCGATGATGTGCCCACGCCGGCCCGAGAGGTCACCCATCACGTCGCCGAGATGTGCCTCGGGCGTGAAGACCTCGACGGTCATCAGCGGCTCGAGCAGCACCGGCCTCGCCTTCGGTGCGAGCGTCTTGAAGGCGAGGATTCCCGCCATCCTGAACGAGGCCTCGTTGGAGTCGACCGAGTGGTACGACCCATCAAAGCACTCCACCTCGATGTCCACCATCGGGTAGCCGGCGAGCACGCCGCTCGCCGCCGCCTCCTGCACGCCCTTGTCGCCCGCGGCGAGGTACTGCCGCGGGATCCCGCCCCCCGTGATCCGGTCGACGAAGCGGTAGCCGGTCCCGCGCGGTGCCGGACGGATCCGCAGCCAGCAGTCGCCGAACTGCCCCTTGCCGCCCGTCTGCTTCTTGTGGCGGCCCTGCCCCTCGGCGACGCCGAGCAGCGTCTCGCGGTACGGCACGCGCGGCGCGCGCAGCGTCGCCCTCACGCCGAACTGCCGCTCGAGCCGCGCGAGCGCCACCTCGAGATGCCGCTCCCCCATCCCCTCGACGATCGTCTCGTGCGTCTCGGCCTCGAAGTGCGTCTGGATCGTCGGGTCCTCGTCGTGCAGTCGATGCAGCCCCGCCTGGAGTTTTTCCTCGTCCGTGCGCGCCGACGCCTCGATGGCAAACGACACCAGCGGATCGGGGAACGGGATCTGCGGCATCCGGATCGGGTGCTCCCTGGAGGAGAGCGTGTCGTTGGTGTGCGTGTTGCGCAGCTTCGCGACGCACCCGATGTCGCCGGGATGGAGGCGCGGCATCTCGATCCGCTCCCTTCCCTGCGAGATGGCGAGGTGCGCGAGCTTCTCCGGCGAGGAGCGGGTCGCGTTGAAGACGTCCTGGCCGTTGGTCACCGTGCCGCTGAAGGTGCGGAAGTACGAGACCTCGCCGACGTGCGGCTCGTTGGTCGTCTTGAAGACGAGCGCCGCGAAGGGCGCGTCGGGCCGCGGATGCACCTCCACGAGATGGTCGCCCTCGGCGCCGCGGAGGCCGTGCTGCTCCTCCATCTCGTACGCATTCGGCATCAGCGCCACGAGCAGGTCGAGCACCGTGCGCACGCCGAAGGTGAGCTGCGACGAGCAGCAGAGGAGCGGAAAGAGCTCGGCGCGCTCCATCGCGTGCTTCATCGCACGCATCTCGTCGTCGCCGGGAATCTCCTCGCCCGCGAAGAAGCGCTCGAGGAGCGCGTCGTCCGTGGCGGCGACCGCCTCGACGAGCTCCGCGTGGTAGCGCGCAAACCGCGCCTGCTCCGATGCCGGGATCGGGGCCTCGTCGTACTCGCCGGCCTTCGTCCCCGGGCGGAAGAGGTGCGCTTTCCCGGTGAAGAGGTTGATGATCCCCTTGAAGTCCGACCCCGCGCCAATCGGGATCTCCACCGGCACGACCTTCGACGTGAGCCGCGCCTTGATTGACGCATAGGCCGCGTCAAAATCGGCGTGCTCCTTGTCCATCATCGCCACGACGAAGAGCACCGGGTCCCTGCGGCGCAGCGCCTCGCGGAACATCCGCTCCGTGCCGACCTCCACCCCGCCCGTCGCGCTCACCGCCACCAGCGCGCCGTCGGCGGCGACGAGACCGGCCATCGCATCGCCCGCGAAGTCCGCGTACCCCGGCGTGTCGAGGAGGTTGATCTTGGTCTCGTTCCACTCGGCGTACGCACAGCCGAGGCCGATGGAGTAGCCGCGCGCGGTCTCCTCGGGCGAGGTATCGGTGAGGGTCGTCCCGTCCTTCACCGTGCCGTGTCGTCGGGAGGACCCGGAAACAAAAGCGAGCGCGTCGACCAGGGTGGTCTTCCCGCTCGCTCCGTGTCCCACGACCGCAACGTTCCGGATCTCGGCGCTCTGATATTCCCGCATAGGACACCCTCCTCCCGCCGTGCGGCGGGCGCGAACAGGGCATTCACCTTGCCACCGTTCGCCGGGGGCGTCAAGTCACCGGTTATTCATCGTCGGTGAAGTTGTCCGCGTCCGCCTCGCGGAGCTGCGCGAGCATATCGGAGGTGCGCGGCGTGCCCGCGCAGGCGAGCTGGAAGGTCAGCGAGCGCCGCGTCCCCTCGGGCCAGTCCGGCATCAGAAGGCCCGCGAGGAGCCGACGGATGCCCTGTCCGCCCTCCGCGAGCAGGTCCGCCGCCGTTTCACGCAACACCGTGAAGGGAATCGCGAGTTCGCGGCGGATGAGTTCCCCCGTGTCGCGGTCGTGCCACGCGGTGTCGCCCACCGCGCCCGTGCCTTCCGTGACGGTCAGCTCGCGCGATGCGCCCGTGGCGCCCATCGCAGCCTTGCGCGCCTCGACCGCCGCCGCCAGGGCGAGCGCCAGGGATTCCGGGGTCGGGACCCCATACAGGGTGACGATGTCGCGCGAAGGCGACTCGTGGGTGTCCGGCGAGGCCACCGAACTCACCCGCGCAATGGATGACGTCGCCGTCATCGACTCATCGAGTTGGACCATCACATTCATCAGCGGCCTCGGAGGTTGTCGCGCTACTTGTCCACACATACCCCTCAACATCTCTTCGGTGTCACACGACGCGGCGGTGCAACCGATGGATTCACTGAGAGTTGGGACCTTCTGGCTCGCAACCGATGGAGGTGGGTCCGTGGGCACTGGAAAGTAAGTAAACAGGTGAAGTTGTGTGGTTTGTAACACAAAGTGTGAACCCTGACTTGCGTTCATTGGCACGGATACCGATGTTCAGGCCATAACCCCGGACCTTCTATGCCCATTCGACGCCCTCGCGGTCCCAAGCCTGCACTACGACACATCGCCTTTCTTGAGGCGACCCTCCAGCGACCTGAGGATTCCCCGGATCGCACGGCGCTCCAAGCGGCGTTCCTCACGCTACGCCTGCTCGATCACTGGATGGCGCTCGGCGCCGAGATTGCGGAACCCACAGGCCAGGCGACGGCGGCCACGCGAGAGGCCGTACAGGGCGTGACGGACGACGTGGAGTCTCGCACCGCGCTGACGGGGATTATCGACGCGATCGTGATGCTCCAGGATCCGGATGCGCAGCCGCTCCTACCGCGGGTCTTTGCGTACGGCGGGCTCCTGGAGCACCGTGGTGCGCTGGCCCTGGCGGCGGACGTCTATGAGACGGTGTCGCGCTATGTCGATTCACGGACGCATTTCGACCTGGCGTTCGACGCGCAGATGCGGCAGGGGTATTGCTTCCGCACGCTGGGTGAGCTCGACCGGTCGGAGCGCGCGTACGAGACGGCGGGTGCCTTGGCCGCGCGGACGCGCGACCGGATCCGCGTGTTGTATTCGCGGATCGGCAGCGCGAAGGTCGCCTGGTCGCGCGGCGACCTGCCGGCAGCGGACACCGCGCTGCGCGCCATTGCGGAGGAGGCGGAGAAGCTGGGCGATGCGCGGCTGCACGCGATTGCCCTTCACGACTGTGGTGCCGTGGCGCGCCTCCGGGGTGACCTTCCTCGAGCCGTGCGAATGGCCTTTGAATCTTTCAAGCGAACGACTGACGAGTCGGAGAAGGAGCGTGTCCTGATGGACTTGGGCGGGTTCCTGGCCGAATCCGGCGCGTTCGCCACCGCGCGAACCGCGCTTACCGTACTCGGCAGTGCGGCTCGAACGCAGGAATCACGCTGGCAGGCGCAGATCAATCTCCTCGACCTGGCTACGCTGGAAGGCAGCGAACCGGTCTTTGAGATGCATCTTCGACAGACCGACGCGAAGGCACTTCCGACACGCCTTCGACTCTCGTTCTTGCGCGATGCCGCGCGAGGCCTTGCGCGTTTTGGCCGCGGCACCGAAGCCCACGACTTAGTCGTGCAGGGATTGGATCTCGCGACCAAGAGCGGAATGAACCAACTGCGATTCCAGTTTGAGGAATTGGCGAGCAGTCTCGATGCGGTTGCGGAGGAATACACGCGAAAGCGTCCGACGCCGTCAGCGGCACCGGACGATATCGCGAGCGCAATCGACCAGCTCGTTCACGACTCAGCAGTGAGCGCCTGAGCCGCGGAGAGCGTCAGACGCCAGAGCTATAGACATCACCCGCCGGCGTCGGTCCGGTCGGATTGGTGCACGCCGTGGCAGTGACAGCAAGTGCAGCAAGCAGCACGATGAGCGAGAGACGGATTGAACGCATTTTGAGGCTCCAGATGAGATTAGAAGTCGATGGGAACTGTATAGAATCTACAGTACCGCAACCCATTGCCTCATAGCGTTTTGAGACCAAAAATAGCTATTTCGCGCCGCTAATATCCAAATTTCTCCTTTCCGACTACCCCAATGATCGTCGCCGCCTGCGTTGAACCTCCCAAGCTTGCCAGACTCCGTGGCGCCATCGGTGATGCCCACCGACTCCACGTCGCGCTCGATTGGTCGCACGCGGATTCCATCATCCGCCGCCAGCCGGTCGACGTGCTCGTCGTCGATCCGCATTTCGGGTCCACGACGACGCCGGCCACGGCGCCCATCCGCGAACTGCGCGCGGAGTTCCGCTCGGTGCCGTTCGTCGTGTACTCGGTTCTCGCGGCGCAGACATTGCAGCCGCTCATCGAGCTCGGGCGCGAGGGGATGGAACACCTCGTCCTCTATGGCGTCGACGACGACCCGCGGCAGTTGCGCAAGGTCCTCGAGCGGCAGCCGGGCGTCGGCCTCGCCGCCAAGCTCCTCGCCCTGCTCGCCCCGCGGCTGCGCACGCTGCCGGCCGAGGTCGGCCGGGCCATCGAGCGCGTGATCCACACGCCGGCCGCGTTCCACGGCGTGCCCGACCTCGCCGCGGCGGCCAACGTCTCGCGCCGCACGATCTATCGCGAATGCGAACGCGCCAACCTCTCCTCGCCGCGCGAGCTCATCGCCGGTGCACGCGTCCTCCGCGCCTACGCGTTCCTCCGCGAGTCGGACTACGCCATCGAGGACGTGGCCGACCACCTGCGCTTCTCCAGCCCGCACCATCTCACCAAGACGATGCACTGGGCCTGCGGGATGACGACGGCGCGTGCGCGCGACCGGCTGACCCCGGACGATTTCATCGCGCTCCTTTCGGAGCGGCTGATGCCAGCCCCCGGCTCGACCCCTTTGCCCGATGCTGCCGACTGATCGTGCGGCCCCGCGGATCCTCCTCGTGGACGACGACCCGGCCGTGGCACACGTGCTGGCCACCGTCCTGCGGCGGGCCGGCTATGCGGTGACGACGGCGGGCTCGGGCCACGAGGCGGAGCAGCTGCTGAGCGAGCGGTTCGACGCGCTGGTGCTCGACCTCCGGCTCCCGGGAATGCGCGGCGACGCGTTCTACTTCCTGGCGAGCACCCGTCAGCCCTGGCTGGTCTGCCGCGCGCTCTTCCTCACGGGCGACATCACGGAGCAGGCCGAGGATTTGATCGGTGCCACCGGATGCCGGTGGCTGCGCAAGCCGTTCCACCTGCCGGAGATGCTCGACGCCGTCGCGGCGATGGCCCCGCACCCCACGATGCGCATCCCGCACGCCGGCTGATCACGCGGGACGCGCCCCAGCGTCCCGCGCTGCGGTCAGGACTTCCATTGGCGCAGGGTCCCCAGCGCCGCCGCCACCGCGCGGCGCTCCGCCTCGTCCGTTGCGCCGGCGAGCAACATCTCGTACGTCCCCACGGCGAGCTTAAGCGCCACGGGGTCGTTTTCCGCGCTGGCCACGCTCGTCGCGTTGTCCGCGAGCGCGGCGTGCGCGAGCTTGTCGTCCGGAAAGCGCGCCGTCACCTGGTGCCATCGGGTCATCCGGCCGCGCGGGGAGGGTTCGGTGAGCGCCCAGAGATGCCAGGCCGCGCGGTTCGAAGGATCCGCCGTCAGGGCGCGTGACGCGACCTCCCCCACCACGTCGGGGCCGCGGCCGGTGAGCCAGTACGCGTTGGCGAGCGCGACCAGCGCCGCGGCGTTCTCCGGCTCGCGCTCGACCACGCGCTCGTACACCGGGCCCGCCACCTCGTGCATCTCGCGGAACGGCTCGACGGCGGCCACCAGCGCTGCGGTGTCCGGCGTTTCGGCGCAGACCGCGTCGAGCCGCGCGAGCAGTCTCGCAATGTCCGCGTCGCCCCGGTATGCTTTGACGGCGGCGGCAACCGTGGCGCGCGCATCCGGCGCCGATGAGGACTTGACCATCGCCTGAAGCTATCGGCTTCGTGAGACCTGCGGCACCGGAGACCCCTTGGACCGACCCGAGCCAAAGAAGTCCCTGCAGCACACGCTGAACAACCCGCTGGGTGGCCTGCTGGCCGAGCTCCAGTTGCTCGAGATGGACGATCTCGCCCCGGCCCACCGGGCGGCAATCCAGCGCGCCATCGAGCTGTGTCGCCGCGTAATCCTGATCGTGAAGGAGCAGGTGCCGGTCGACTAGAGGGTTGCGCGACGGACCGGGACCGTACATACTCCATAGGACCGCCTGTCTTGGTGAGGCCTTGCCCACCCGGTCGGTCGCGTTCACAGACGCTCCCCCGTCGCGCCGATGCGTGCGACGCTCCTCGGCCCCAATGGCCGGGATTCGGACGGAATACGTCAACACGCCTGTTCTGACATCGCTGGAATGCGGTAGTCGCTACCCGCCGCGTGTTCATTCACGCGGCCCTACACCAAACTGAATGACCGATCATCAACGTCCGCCCCGTCGTGGGCGTGGTACGCGCCCGCGTGGCGCCACTGCGCCAGACGCCCTCGCCGATGCGGATCCTTACCGCGAGAGCGCTTCCGTGTCCGACGCCGACGGCTTCTCGACGCCAGCCCCCACCCCCGTTTCCGACGATGCCCCGCGTGCGACGGGCGAGCATCACGAGAGTTCCGCCGGCCCCGAGTCATCGACCGGCGAGAGTCCCAGTCCCGCAGGCGATGCGCCGCGTGACGCCACCAATGGCCGCCCCTGGCAGGACCGCGGGGAACGCAACGACCGGGGCGAACGCCCGGATCGGAACGGCCGCGGACGGCGTGGACGCCGCCAGCGCGGGCGAGGGCGCGGAGACAACCGCAACGAGCCGCGTGAACCACGCGAGCCGCGCGAATCCCGCGCACCGCAAGACAACTCCCCCCCGGTCATCCTGGTCATCGACGGCGAGACCTCGGGATGGTTCGACCCGGCGCGCGAGGCCGGCTTCATCCGCCGCGCGGAATACAGCTACCTGAACGAACCCAGCGACGTCTGGGTCCCCACACATCTGGTGCGACAGTACGGCCTCCGCCGCGGCGACCTGCTGGTGGCACGCACGGGCCGCGACCAGCGCGGCCGCGAGTCGGTGGCCGAGCTGGTCTCCATCAACGGGAACGCGCCCGACGAGACCTTCCGCCGCCCCGACTTCCAGACGCTCACCGCGTCGTATCCCGAGCGGCGGCTCACCCTCGAGACCGGCCGCCCCGCCAAGGGCGGTCCCGAGGTCACGCGCCGCGCCATCGACCTGATTGCGCCGATCGGCTACGGACAGCGCGCGCTGATCGTCGCGCCGGCGCGCGCCGGCAAGACGATGCTGATGCAGGCCATCACCGAGGGCATCGCCACCAACCACCCCGAGGCGACGCTGCTCATCCTGCTCGTGGACGAACGTCCCGAGGAAGTGAGCGAGGCGATCTCGTGGGGCGTCGGCGAAGTCATCGCCTCGAGCTTCGACCAGCCCGCCAAGCGGCACGTCGAGGTGGTGGAGATGGTGCTCGAGCGCTCGCGACGCCTCGTGGAGATGGGCAAGGACGTGGTGATTGTCCTCGACTCGCTCACGCGGATGGCGCGCGCCTTCAACACGGCGGAGCGCGGCACCGGGCGCACGCTCTCGGGCGGCCTGGACACCTCCGCGATGGCACGGCCAAAGGCCTTCTTCGGCTCGGCCCGCTACATCCTCCCGCAGCACGGCGGCGGGTCGCTCACGATCATCGCCACGGCGCTGGTCGAGACGGGCTCGCGGATGGACGACGTGATCTTCGAGGAGTTCAAGGGCACG
>CAYXQS010000020.1:0-21218 GCA_964466515.1 uncultured Gemmatimonas sp.
GAGGTGCAGGAGGTCTACCGGCTCCAGGGCGTGAAGATCAACGACAAGCACATCGGCGTGATCGTGCGGCAGATGCTCCAGAAGGTCCGGGTCGTCGAGTCGGGGGACACGGAGGTCCTCGAGGGGGAGAACGTCGACAAGGCGGTCTTCCGCGACGCGAACGAGAAGGCGAAGAAGAAGAAGCAGCGTCCGGCGCAGTCGGAGCCGCTGCTCCTCGGGATCACGAAGGCGTCGCTGACGACGCAGTCGTTCATCTCGGCCGCCTCGTTCCAGGAGACGACGCGCGTGCTCACCGATGCGGCCATCCGCGGCGCCAAGGACAACCTCCTCGGCCTGAAGGAGAACATCATCATCGGGCACCTGATTCCGGCGGGCACCGGGATGTACCGGTACTCGGATGTCGATATGGACATCGAGCCGCCGCCGGCGCCGGTGCAGGAATACGGGTTCGGCGACCTGCCGCCCGCGTTCCTGGCCGCGCCGATCGAGGCCGACGCGCCGCTCCTGGCACTGCCGGTCGACGAGGAGTGATTCCGCAGTAACGTGACTGCCGACGCCGTGTATCGCCCGCGCAAGATTGCCTTTGTCGGGACGCACGGCGTCGGCAAGACCACGCTGTGCTTCGATCTCGCGTCGCAGCTGAAGCGGCTCGATGTCGCGGTGGACATCGTGAAGGAAGTGGCGCGGCGCTGCCCGCTGCCCATCAACGAGGCGACCACGCTCGATGCCCAGGCGTGGATCCTGCACACCCAGATCGCCGAGGAACTCGCGGCGGTTGCCTCGTACGATACGGTCATCTGCGACCGGTCGGTGCTCGACAACTATGCCTATCTGGTGGCCCGCGTCGGGCGTCGGCCGGAGCTCGATCCCCTCGTGGCGTCGTGGATCCGCTCCTACAGCGCGCTCTTCAAGGTCCCCGTCACCGCCGCGCCCACCTTCGACGGGAAGCGCGCCGTGAGCCGCACCTTCCAGGTGGAGATCGACGAGACCATCGACCGGCTCATCGCGGATTTCGATGTGCCGGTGGTACGGCTCGACCCCGCGGACCGCGACGGGTGGATCGGCGCGGTGCTCCGGGCGCTCGACCTGCCGCCGCATCCGCCACAGACCGACCTCTTCGGCGGCGCGTCAGCGGGGTGAGTGGCGCCCCGCGGACCTCACGGGGAGATCACCGTGTAGCCCTGCGCCGCAAGGGTCGCGTGCGCCATCCCGGCCGTGTGCGCAATCGTCACGAAGGGGAGGAGCGCCTCGCGCGGCACGTTCCGGTTCACGAGCGCGGCACCGCAGACGATGATCTGCACGCCCGCCTCGTGTAGCGCGGTCAGCAGCGCAATGCTCCCGTTGTCCACGCCGCGGAGCGCGCGGTAGGCATCGTTCTGCATCAGCGAGTGCGTGGCCGTGCCGTGCACGATGATTGCGAGCCGGATGTTGGCGCGCGGCACCTGCTCGCGGTCCGACATCCAGAGGAAGTTGGCCGGCGCGCGGAACGACGGTGCGAGCGCGGCAGGGTCCTCGGGGCCGACGGTGGCGTGCCACGCCACGCGATAGCTGAGCGTCCGCGAGGCGGGGAAGGTGATGACCGGCACCTCGGGGCCTGCGCCCACCGCCTGGATGAGCGCGTCGCCGGACTGCGCGAGCGTCGCGGAGGGAAGGGTCAGCACGGCGAGCGAGAGCAAGGCGGTAATGCGCATAGGGACCTCGGACTGGGGACGTGGGGAAGGTAGCACGCCGCTTGGCCGCTGGCGCCGGCCGCCGGACACCCCTTCGCGTGGACGGCCGCCGCCGACGGCATCCTCAAAAAGGTCGCACGTTGGCGACGGTTGTTTCCGGGGCACGACACTCGTGTTTCAACAACCTCCTTGCAGGGTTTAGTTTGGGACAGTAAGCTCTGGGCGCATCGTTGCCAGGGTGTGCCTATGATTGTGCCGACAAGGGGTCGGGTGAGCTGGTATGCTAGCGTCGTCGCCGGTGCGCTGCTGTCGGCGTTCGTGCCGATGCGTGTCCATTCACAGCACCCGCCGATTCCAGCCATCGCAATCACGGCGGACTCGACGACGATTGAGCCCCGCGTGGATATCCACGTGTACGGCTTTATGCCTGCTTGGTGGGACCCGGCGTGGTGGCCCTTCGACCGCGTGACTCTGCGCCGGAATGGCGCGGTGCTCACGTCATATGTCTCGGCGACACCGTACGAGGGCGGCAGTTGGATCTATACCGCTGACGACGCAGTGGCAGGGCTCGTGCCGGGCGTGAACACACTGACGGCGACGCTCTGCTCGACGACCACGCCGGTGCAGTGTACGGCGGACACGGTGACCGTGACGTACCTGGCGGACTCGATTGCGTCGGGGCCGGTGCCGCCGCTGGCGGAGTTGGCGCAGCCGAACGACCGTAGGTTACTGGACGCGTGCGCCAGTTGTGCGACGCAGGCGGCGACGTACGTGCTGCCGCCGATGTTCCTGAACGGCGGAGCGTGGGGGGTAGGGTTGGCGTATTCGACAGAGGCGGCGAAGCCGGTGGGCTACCTGGAACTTGACGTGGCGGTGCCGACCACGGCGCCGCCGCAGGCGCTCTCCGTCCGCGTCTTCTACGGTGGCAACGCCGTCACGCTCTCGAACGGCTATACGTGGGCAACGGTGATCGGCGACACGGGGCGCGTCCGATTGGCGGCGCAGTTTGACGTGAGCGGCCTCGGGACGGGCGGGCATACGGTGCAGGTCGAGGTGATTGCGTACTGGGATGGCTTGGGCTCCCACGCGACCACGGTGCCGGCGCGGATTCTCGTGCGGAACGATCAGGTGACGCCATACGGGTCGGGATGGCGCGTGGCGGGCGTGGCGCGCATCCATAATGATGCCAACGGGCTTGTGATTGCGGACGGCGGCACGCTGGACAACTACAGTCTGATTACGTGCGTGCCGGGGCCGCCGGAGCATTGCTCGTACGCGCCGCCCAAAGGCACGTTCGGGACGCTGTGGCAGATCCCGGTAGACTCGACGGACTCCACGCGATGGACCCTTACCGTGCCTGACGGGACGCAATCGCGGTTCAACACGGCCGGATGGCTGACGCGCGCGACAGACCGGTTCGGCAATACGTCGCGCATCGAGTACGAGACGGTAAGTGGGGTGACGCGGGTCAAGCGAATGATTGCGGCGGTGCCGCCGCCGGGCGGCGTGGGCGCTCCCGTCGAGTGGGCGGCGACGTTAGCGTACGACGGCAGTGGCAACTTGGCGAGCATCACGCTGCCGGATGGGCGGCAGTCCACGTTCACGGTGACGGGCGGCGACTTGACGTCCATCGTGGATCCCGATGGCGTGACGGCGTTCACGGGGACATACGTGGGGCATCGGCTCGTGCGTATGGCGGGGCGCAACGGGGCGGCGGACACCGTGCTCTTCAACGCGTTCGGGCAGGTGACAGAGACGCGGACGCCAGCGGTGGAGACGGACGGGACGGTGCGGGTCGCGACGACGGTCGTGTCGCTCAGGACCAAGCTCCTCACCGGGCAGAGCGGGAGCAAGTTCAGCGGCACGGTACCGGCGGTACGGACGGACAGCGCGTTCACGCGGGTGACGGTCCCGGGAGCCACGACCGTGACGACGTGGCCGCATCGCTCGGGCGGGGCGTGGCGGGCGGCCGTGCAGGCGCCGGGCGAATATCCCAAGGTCACGACGGCGTGGTTTGACGCGCAGGCGCAGCCAATCGCGACCGTGGACGCGGAGGGCGGGCGCACGCGCCTGTTCTGGGATTCCAACGGCCGCCTCATACGCACGGTGGCGCTGCAACTGTATCGGTCCCTAGTGACGGACTACGGCTACACGCGGTTCGATCAGGTCGATTCGACGTGGCTGAACGGCGGGCTGCTGGCTGTGAACAGGTTCCGAGGGGACACGCTGGCTCCGGACACGACGTGGCACGTCTCGAGCGGGACGCGGGCCTTCGCCTACGACAGTGCGGGCCGCGTGCGCAGCGCGTGGCACGAGTGGTTCCCGCATCGGCGGGACTCGGTAGCGTTCGACTCGCTCACGGGCAACGCGCGCGTGACGCGGCGGATGCTGGGCACGGCAGTGTACTCGCGGGATTCGGTGGCATTCGACGCGGCGGGGCGCGTGGCGAGTGCCACGGACGCGCTGGGGCGCACGGTGACGTATCTGTACGATCGGCTGAACCGCGACACGCTGGCCGTGGGGCCGCTGGGCGCGACGTCCAAGTGGAAATACGAGGACGCCATCGGGCGCGCGACGTTCACGGACGCGAAGAGCCAGGTCTATGTGGATTCGGCGAATGTCCTGGGCTGGCCGGTGAAGCGGCGCGATCCCAGAGGGAATAGCGACACGTACGGGTTCGATCGGCGCGGCAACGTCGTGCGGCACACCAGCCGCAACGGACAGTCTGTCTACTTCGCCTATGACTCGCTCAACCGGATGGTACGCCGTATCGCGGGGAGCGACACCGCCACCTTTGGCTACCAGCAAAGTGGGCTGTGGCAGTGGGCGCGGAACGCCTACAGCCTCGACACGCTCTTCCCGACGAATGCGTGGCAGACGGCGACGACGTGGGTGACGTGGCGGGGTGGCGAGCGCTTCCGCGTGGAGGTGCGGACCTCGGCCCTCGACCAACCGGACAGCCTGACGGTGGAGCGCACGATCGGCAGTCCCACGTGGGTGCGCGCCGCGAAATGGGGCTGGAATTCGAACTATACGCTACAGACCCTCACGAACTTCGGCGGGGCGACGAGCACGGTTTCTTACTCGATGGCAGGCCTGCCGTATATGCTGTCCAATCCCGGGCACTCGCAGGCTTTCACGCGCGACTCGCTCGGGCGTATCACCAAGGTGCAGGTCGGCACGTCGGGCTCCACCCTGAGCAACCAGTTCACGCGCACGCAGGTGTACGACCTGCTGGATCGCGTGACGCAGGAGCAGCGCGTGGGCTTCAGTCGCAGCGTCGCGTACGACTCGTTGGGGCACGTCGGGAGCGTGACCGAGACCGATACCAGCTTCGCTTTCCTTTACGACTCGCTGGGCAACCGCCGCGACGCGGGCGCGCAGGTCGCGACGGGGAACCGGCTTGTGCAGTTCGCGGGGGCGGACATCCTGTACGATTCGGCCGGACAGATGGTGCGGCGCGCGCGCGCCGGAGTGGACACGCTCCGCTACACGTGGGATGCGTTGGGCCAACTCGTACGCGTGGTCCGCTGGCGCGCGGGTGTTGGCGCCGACTCGGTGACGTATCGCTATGATGCGTGGGGCCGTCGCATCCTGCGGGACGAGGGTGGCATTCACGGCGCGACGCACTATCTCTACAACGGGGCGCAGGTGGTTATGGACCTGACCGCGATCCGCCAGCCGATGGGCGCCTACACGTACCTGCCGGGCCTGGACGCACCGCACGCGGTGAGTACGTTTTCCAGCACGGATTACTACGTGCGCGACCTTGCCGGGAACGTGGCGGGCTTTGCGAACGGGAGCGGTGTCTACGCCGGGCGCTATCGATACACGCCCTACGGGGAGACGCTGGTGGACAGCGCGCACGTGGTGCAGCCGTTGCGCTGGCAGGCGCGGGAGTGGGATGACAAGGCGGGGCTCTATTACTTCCGGGCGCGATACTACGACCCGGTACTGGGGCGGTTCATCTCGGAGGACCCGATCGGGCTCGCGGGCGGGGAGAACCCATACCTCTTCGCGATGAGCGATCCCATCAACGGGAGTGACCCGACCGGGTTGCAAGGGCGGCCCTGCAACCCCACGTCTGGTGGTGTGCTGACTGGCGTGGGGCAGTGTCCGGGGGTGACAATCCTCGGTCGACGGCCGAGTTCGCCGGTGTGGCCGAATGGTGGTGGCCTTGGCGGACCGCGTTGCCTCGACGAGATGGGGTATGACTGGTATCCCCGGTGCGACGCGATGCCACAGGACGGGATGGGGACCAATGCTGGCGTCGAGCCGGACCCGGGGCCGCCGCTGGCGTCTAGGACGGACGTGTGCTCGCTACCCACCGCAGAATACTCAGTAGGCTTAAGCTTTCTTGCTGGCCTTGGCCTTAGTGCGGGAGGAGTCGGGCTTGAAATTGGCTTCAACTCTGCAGGACAAATTTTCCTTCGGCCTTCAGCCAACGTGGGATTCGGTCCGTCGCTCTACGCGGGTGGCGATTTCAATTTCGGAGGTGGGGTGGGGCGTGTTTATCGCAGTGGATGGCCCGGTTCAGGAGCGGTCGATGCCTTTTCCCAAGGGCATTTCGGCTGGGGGGGAGGAGCCGTCGGTATGAGCAGGGCGGTCAGTACTGATTGGGTGACGAATATACGAACTGGCGGTAGCGTAGGTGTTGGAGCGGGCCTCACAGCGACTGTGGGAGTGCAAGGCAGTTGGACGCTTGCGACTCGTCCATTTGTGCGGCGGGGGTGCTAGTCGTGGAGACCGATAGCCTGCATTCACAGTTCTGGAAAGGCGTGCGGCTTTTCCTTGTCGGAGCTGCCGTTGTTGTTGTTGCGATTGTTGCGGACTCGATTGCCACATACTTCTTTGAGTCTGTTCCCATTGGTTTCAGCTTTGTGCTTGCTCTCGGTGGGCTATGCGTGGCATTGTTCGCGGCGATTCGATTCTCGCTGTCTTTTTTTGCTGGCTTGTTTAAGCGTAGATCATCACGGAAGTAGCAGGGCCTGAGTTCCTTTCCCGTGACTCCAGCCTCTCAAGGTGTGGAGCCTCCGACGATCCCAGGCAGGTTCAGTCGGCGCGGGACTGGGGCCTGGTCTCTATGGAGGTGTCGGTACTGGTCTTGAACTCGGCGAAGTGTTGTACTCTTGTCGAAACGCCGCATATGGGAGAGTGATGTGACGGAACGACGCGGGCATCTGGCTCGTTGGGGCGTGGGTGCTGGCGTGGGTGTTGCACTTGTTCTTGTCGGTTCCTTGCGGCTTGCCATCCGAACCGGCGAACTCGCGTGGCCGCCAGCACTGATGTTGGTGGCCTGTATGGCCGGTGGAGGGGCTGGCGGTGTTGTACACGCGTACCTATTCCTCAGCGCCCAGGACAAGGGTGCTTTGGCTTTCTATGCGAGATGGGCTTTGGTCGGTCTTGTTGCCGGCACGATTTTCGGCATTATCGCGGCAGCACCCGAACTCTACTTGGCTGAACTCGGGTTGTTTATGTTTCTCGGTTTTGGCACCGGGATTGGCCTGGCATACACTTCCCGACTCGTGATTGGGCCAAACAGAGAGGAGTGAATCGTCGCGGACGGCTCGCCTGTCAAACGGGCGGGCACACTGGCACCGCTACTGCGTTCGTGAGCGCATTTTCCGTGGGCTATCTGCTTGGGACGATTGCGCGGTGCTACTCGGAGGCAATCGGGTGATGTCGATCTGGGACGACGCCGGACTTGGCTCCTCGCGCAAGAAACTCCACAGCAGTGCGGTTCGCCGAATCCACGAGCGGCTTGCCCAGCGCGGGTCGCGGCCGCTGTTGGATCATTGGCGTTCGCGAGGCCGGTTGGTCGGCAACCTGAGCGCTCTGGAAGAGGTGGCGGCGGAACTCGCTCGGATCGTTGGTGTCGACGTGAATCTGTTCCGGCCAGACGATGTGTTGTCTCAATGCCTGCGTGTACGCCGCGATGAGCTGCCTTCGGAAATCGCTCGGACCTTTCCAGACCATCACTTGCAGGATGCATACGAACCATTTGCCTTCCCTGTGCTCGACCTCGTTGAGAAGAGGTTGCGCAAGAACCGGGCGCTCATCGATCATCCGTCGTTTCAACCGCTCCCAAAGAACGAAGACGAGTGGTTGAATCGAATTCTTGACCTGACGGTCGCGGAGTTTTGCGAAGCCCTCGCCTAAGGATTCAGGGCTCTGTGAACCGCCCCGGAAATCGCGGTGAGACCACCCAGTGGGATTGATTGGCGGAACAGCGTCTACGGCGATTGGTACACTGGCCCAGGCAGCAGGGAGAGAACAGTTGATGCGAGGAACCGTAAGCACTGATCTCTTTCGGGCTATACCGCGGGCTAGTTCGGGCCTCATTGAAGATGGAATTTTGCAGACGAACGCAGGTCGGTCGCTTATGGTCACTGGCCGTGGGTTCATCAGGGGCGGCGCGTATATGCTTGCCGCGCAAGCTGCCTTTGCTGACAGCTATCTCGCTACAACCGGAGCATTGTGCTATGTCAACCCAGCCTATTGAAGAAACGGACTCTCGGCTGTTGCGTATGCACCTTGAGATTGCCGTTCGAAATGGAATACTTCTAAGTGTACTGACGTTCGTGATGGGTTGTACTGCGATATGGGCCGTGATGCACTGGCAAAGCGCACCGTGGGGGGCTGTCTTCGGAGCCGCGCTATCGTTGTGCGTGGCTGGATGGGCGGTGCGGGTTTGGGTTATAACCAAAGGCGTGCTCAATCGGCCGTAGCTATGTGCGCTTCGCTTGGGGGGCAGAGTGCTTTCGTTCGTGGGGAGTAAGCGTCTTGTTTCAGCGATGAGAATGCAAGGTCGTCAGGTATGACGTCTCATCCGACGGCAAGCCATCATCTCCGGCACGCTGCAAGGCTTTGAGTTCCTGCTCGTCTCCAGCTCCGCGCACCTTTCCTACGTTTGGTCAGTCTTTTGGAACAGCGATGGTCTGTGCAGTGAACCCGGGCCACTACCAATGACAGCGCCAACCCCCAATGGGCGTGAACGGGCGGGCTGGTGGAAGCGGATAAACGCGCCGCTTTCGGATTTCGGTGCAAACGTTGTTGGGAGCCTCGGGATTCTTGGCTTTGGCCTAACGGGATTCGTAGATGCAGCCGATGGACTGAGCTTTTCGAAGTTAAAAGCCTGGTCCGTGGTGGTTGGACTAGGCTCTCTTCTCGTCTTGCTGGCGATGAAGTGGTGGGGTGTCCGTGCGGACAAGAATCCACGAAAGTGACCTGACAGCCTGAGGAATTGAGCAGTCGGCTTACCGTGCGAGGGGGCATCGCCTCCCGCAGGACGAGGGCGCCATCTACGGCGCGACGCACTATCCCCACAATGGGGCGATGATTGTCCCTTGTGAATCGCCCCGGAAGTTTGCGGCGGGAACACCACGCCCGTCCGCCGCTGGCGCCGGCCGCCGGGCACCCCCCAGATTCCCCCGATGCCGAATCCCATCCCGAACCCCATCCCGAACCCCATCCCGAAGCGCGCGGTCTGGAGCTGGGTCCTCTACGACCTCGCCAACACCATCTTCTCGATGGGCGTGGTCTCCCTCTACTTCTCGCTCTGGGTGCGCGACGCCGTCGGCGCCGAGCGCGCAGACTTCGTCTACGGCATCGTCACCGCCGTCTCGATGGGGATCATCTTCGTCATCTCGCCCCTCCTCGGCGCGATGACCGACCGCGCGCCGCGGCGGATGCCGTTCCTCGTCGTCTCCACGGTGCTCTGCGTGGGCTTCACGCTGCTCATCGCGCGCAGCGGCTACTGGCCCACGATGCTGGCGTTCGTGCTCGCCAACGCGGCGTACCAGGCGGGGCTGCAGTTCTATGACGCGCTGCTGCCCGAGGTCACGACCGAGGAGAACCGCGGGCGCATCTCCGGCATTGGTGTGGGCGTCGGCTACCTCGGCTCGTACTTTGCCGTCGGGATCGGGATCTGGATGGGCAAGGAGGACAAGGTGGCGCTCTTCACCGCCATCGGCATCGCCTTCCTCGTGCTCGCCATCCCCTGTTTCCTGTTCGTGAGGGAGCGCGGCAACCCCAACGTGCGTCCGGTCTTCGGCTGGTCAATGGTCAGGGAATCCACCGCGCAGACGCTGCGGACGCTCAGGGGCGGCAGGGAATACCCAGGACTCATCCGCTTCCTCGTCGGGCGCGTGTTCTACACGGACGCCATCAACACCGTCATCAGCATTATGGCGCTCTACACGGTGAACGTGGCCGTGGCGTCCGGGCTCGACAACGTCGCGGGGCAGGGGAAGGCGGAGCAGATTATGCTCTTCGCCATCACCTTCGCCGTGATCGGCGGATTCGTGTGGGGACGGATGGTGGACCGCATCGGTCCCAAGCGCACGCTGGATCGCGTGCTCGTGCTCTGGATCCTGACCTTCCTCGGCGCGTCGGCGGTGGGACTCCTGGCGCTTCCCGTGGAGTCGCTCTTCCTGATTGCGTCGATGGCGGGCATCGGGCTCGGCGGGATCTGGAGCGCGGACCGGCCGTATATGCTGCGCCTCACGCCGCCCGAGCGGATCGGCGAGTTCTACGGCCTGTATGGGATGGTCGGCCGGTTCTCGGCGATTACCGGCCCGGTGATCTGGGCGGCGGTGGCGTGGCTCTGCATCGGCCAGCTCGGGATGTCGCCGGCCAAGGGACAGGGGATCGGCGTGCTCGTGCTCCTCGGGCTGGTCGTCCTCTCGCGGACGATCCTGGCGCCGGTGACGGACACGCCGCGTGACTGGGCGGCACTGAAGACCGCGCCGCCGGCCTAGTCGTGCGCCGCGAGGAACGCCAGGATCCGTGCGTGCGTCACCGTCGGCTGTTCCATCTGCGGGAGGTGTCCCGATGAGTCGACGGGGAAGAACTCCGCGTGCGCGATCCGCGACGTGATGCGTGAGGCGTTGTCGATGGGAAGTACCGGGTCCTGGCGCCCCCAGACCACAAGCACCGGAGTGCCCGCGCGCGCGATCGCGTCATAGTACGCGGGGAAATCCACGGTCTGCTGCGCGAGCAGCGAGCGGCGCAGCGCACGGCCGAATCCGCGATACCGCATCTGCGGGCGGTAGCGGTCCGCCCAGCCGGGGAACCGCTCGGGATGCAGGAAGTCGCCCGCCTGGTTGTCCGCCATCGATGGCGCGGCGGTCGTCTGGAAGACATAGTCCCCGATCACCGGAATGCCGAGGAAGCCCGGGACATCGCGCGCGCCCGTCGTGGGGTCGACGAGCGTGAGCGAACGCACGCGTTCGGGACGCGTGCTCGCGTAGTGCGCCGTGATGAGTCCGCCGAACGAGAGCCCGAGCAGGTCCACCGGGCCGGCGATGCGGAGGGAGTCGAGGAGCCCGTCGATCTGTCCGGCGTAGAACGCGCCGTCGTACGCCGCGTCGGGACGGTCGGACCACCCGCGGCCGAAGACATCATACGCGATGACGCGATATCCCGCGGCGCCGAGCGCGGCGAGCGTCGGCTCCCAGATGTAGGACGGCACGGAGAATCCGTGTACGAGCACCGCGACGCGCCCGGTGTCGGGGCCGGCGGTGAGATAGTGCGTCACGCCCGCCTCGAGCGTGACGAAGCGGCCCGGCGCCTCACGGCGCGCCTCGGCGTCGAGGGCCGCACGCTCCGGGTTCCGATAGAGGTACCAGGTCGTCGCGGCCGCGTTGAGGACGACGATCGCGAGGATGAGCCGCCAGGGCAGGCGTCCGCGTCGCGGGCTTCCGGCCGTTGCGCCGCCCATCACGACCTCCGGAGCGCCTCGGAGGGGTCGATCCGGCTCGCGCGCGCCGCCGGGAGCCAGCACGCGCCGACGCCGATGGCGGCCATCACGAGCGCCACCGCGAAGAGGGTCGTCGGGTCGGTGGGCTCGACGCCATAGAGGAGCCCCTGCATCAATCGCGCGAGCGCCAGCGAGCCGGCGACGCCGAGCGCGAGACCGAGCACCACCAGCAGCCCGCCTTCGCGCAGGACCATCCGCTGCACCTGGCCGGGCGCGGCGCCGAGGCTCATCCGGATGCCGATCTCGTTGGTGCGGGCGCTCACCGAGAAGGCGAGCACCGCCGCAATGCCGATGGCCGCGATCACGAGCGCGAGGAGACTGAACGACCCTACGAGCAGCGCGTTGAGGCGCCGTGGCCCGATGCTCTCGTCCCGGATGTCGTTGACCGTCATCAGGTTCTCGATCGGCTGCGTGGGCGCGATGGAGCGCACGATCGCGCGCGCGGCCGGCGCGATTCCCGCCGGGTCGACCCCCGCACGGATCACCAGCCCACCCGACGGGAAATCGCCCTGTGCAAACGGCGTGAAGGTCACGGGCAGCGGGTCGGCATCGAGGCCGCCGTCCTTGGTGTTCCCCACCACGCCCACCACGGTGCGCCATTCATCGGAGATGCCGATGAAGCGGAGCACGTCGCCGGTCCACGCGACGCGCCGTCCCACGGCTTCCTGCCCGGGGAAGAGACGGTCCGCGAGGAGCTTGTTGATGATCACCACCGTCGTCGAGCCGCGGCGGTCTCCCGCCGTGAAGTCGCGGCCGGCGATGATCGGGATCCCCGCCGCGCGGAAGTAGCCCGGGTCCGCCGTGCGGTACTCGGATGCGGGGATCGGCTGGCCGGGCGGGATCTCCTGCCCCTCGGCCTTGATCTCCAGTTGGAACTGCGCGGTACGGAGCGGCATCGTCGAGCCGATGCCCACGATCTCCACGCCGGGCAGGGTGCTCAGCTCCGTTTGCATCCGCTCGTACTTGTTCACCGCCGTGCGGATCTCGTCCAGCTGCGTGAAGTCCACCGGGACTTCCATTGTCAGCACGTTCTCGGCGCTGAGCCCGGGGTCGACCTGCGCGAGCCGCTGCATCGAGCGCACGAGGAGCCCGGCGCCGGTGAGGAGCACCAGCGACACCGCGATCTGCGTGACGACCAGCGCCTGCTGCAGCCGCCGGCGCCGGACCCCGCCGGTGGTCCGCGTGGTCCCGGCCGAGAGCCCGGCGCCGAGCGCCGACTCATCGCCCACGCTCGGCACGAACGAGAGCACGAGCGCCACGACCAGCGCGAGCAGGAAGGCGAAGCCGAGGACCATCCCGTCCACCGCGATCTCGTTGGCGCGCGGCGAGAAGCGCGCGGCGAAGCTCGACAGCATCCCGACGCCGAGGAACGCCACCACGACGCCGAGGGCCGCGCCCAGCAGCGCGAGGACGACGTTCTCTGCGAGCAGGAGGCGGCGCAGCCGCGCGGTGCCCGCGCCGAGCGCCGCGCGCACGACCATCTCGTGCTCGCGACGGATGCCGCGCATCAGCGTGAGGTTGGCCACGTTGGCGCACGCGATGATGAGCACGAACGCCGCGGCGCCCATCAGGAGGAGGAGTGTGAGCCGCGCGTCCTGCCCCAGCACCTCGTGCAGCGGCGTCACGGTCACGGTGTATCCCGAGGCCGCGTCGTACATCTCCGGATAGTCGGCGTGGACGCGCGCGGTGATCGTCGCGACCTCGGCGCGCGCCCCCTCGAGCGTCGCGCCCGGCGCGAGCCGCGCAATCATCTCCGTCATCCGGTGCGTGCGGCCGTCCTCCATCAGCGCGCTCACGTGGTGCTCGCTGATGGACATATTCATCAGGGCGTCGATGCGGCCGGGGAAGAAGGGCGCGGGCTGCAGCACGCCGATCACCTCCACCGGGCGCCCGCCGATGCGCAGCGTCCTTCCCACGACCCCGCTGTCGCCCACGAAGTGGCTCTGCCAGTACGCGTGGCCGAGCATCACCACCGGCGCGGCGCCGGCGCCGTCGTCCGCATCGTTGAACGGGCGCCCGAGGATCGGGCGGAGCCCCATCACCGAGAGGTAGTTGCCCGTGACGAGCCCCACGTCGATCTGCGTCGCGTCCTGGTCCTCGACCAGGTTGAGCGTGAGCGGGGAGTACTCGGCGATCTGCCCGAGCGTCCTCGAGGACTCGCGGAAGTCGTTGATCTCCGGGACCGAGAACGCGATGTTCGTCGCGTTCTGCGCGGCGACCGACTGCCGCAGGTACATCAGCCGGTCGCCATCCTCGTGCGGCAGGGGTTTGAGCAGGACGCCGCGCACCACGCTGAAGATCGCCGTGTTGGCCCCGATGCCGAGTCCGAGCGTGAGGACGACGGCGATGGTGAATGCGGGCGAACGCGAGAGACTGCGGAGGATGAAACGAAGGGTCAGCATAGAGGACACTCCTGAGGGCCACGGCAAATCTCTCGCCAGCGCCCGGTTGGCGCCAGTCGGGCGCGGCGGGCGTATGTTTTGGGCATTCGTGAAGGTTGGCCTCGGATCGGGGGACGGATGGCGGACGGGACCACGCAGGAGCGGGTGCGGACGGCGTTGGCCTGGCTCAAGGCGCGCGGCACGAGGGCCGGCCGCGACGGGATGGCGCGGTATGGCCTCGTGGCGACCAAGGTCTTCGGGGTCTCCGTGGGCGATATCCAGCGGTTCGCCAAGCGCTTCGGGAAGGACACCGCGCTCGCCGACGCGCTGATGCGAACCGGATGGTACGAGGCGCGGATCCTGGCGGCGGTCGTGGCGGACCCCTGCGCAGCTCACGGTGAAGCTGATGGACGACTGGGTGAAGCGCTGCGAGAACTGGGGGGACGTCGACACCCTCTGTTTCCATTGCTTCGACCGGACGCCGCTCGCGTGGGGGCGTGTGCGCGCGTGGGCCACGAGGAAGGACGAGTTCGTGAAGCGCGCGGCGTTCGCGCTCATCGCGAGCGTCGCGCTGCACGACAAGGCGTCGCCCGATGCGCCCTTCGTGAAGGCGCTTCCGCTCATCGCCGCGGCCGCGGCGGACGAACGCAACTTCGTGAAGAAGGGCGTGAGTTGGGCATTCCGCGGCATCGGGCACCGGAACCCGGCGCTCCGCGCCAAGGTCATCGCGCGCGCCGAACGACTCGCGGCGTCCGAGGATGCCACCGAGCGCTGGGTGGGAAAGGACGTGCTGCGGGACCTGCGGCGGAAGCGCTAGGCGTCGTTGGTGTAGGTCGCCGGGACGACTCGGCCGCGCCTCGACGGCGCGCTATCGTGTATCCTCCACTATGACCGAACCGCTCCCCCCGAAGCATCTCCGCTCCCGCGTCCTGATTGCCGCGCTCCTGGGCGTCGTGGTCTTCCTCTCGTGGGAGACGACGGTGCGCACCTGGGATCTCTACCGCACTGCCCCTCTGGTCGACATTCCGGGACACTTTCTCGCGGGGATGGCGGCGACGGCGATCTCCTACTGGGTGCTGCAGCGGTGGCGGAGCCGTCGTAACCGCACGGACCGGCCGTACAAGCTGGCGGTGCTCGCGTCGATCGTGATCGCGCTCCTCTGGGAGGCGATCGAGATGGTGCAGGAAGTCGTTGCGCCGGACCCGGCGCACCTGCGCGATGTCTTCTGGTGGGACGGCTTCGGGGACGTGGTCGCGTCGACCGTCGGTGCGCTCGTCGTCTTTCCGCTGCTCCGGCTGCTGCAGCGACGCGTGAAGGCCTTCAAGGCGATGGACGTGTGACCGCATCCGGCGGTTGTGGGGTGCGGATCCCGGAGCTAATCTCCCGGCACTCCCCACCGATCCCCAGGAGCCCCCACCGATGGGAATCCCAACTGACCGCCGGCCCGTGATGGGCCCGGCCCTGCGTGGCGCCGCTGCGGCGCTCCTGCTGCTCGCGCTCGTTGCGCCCCCTGCCGTCGCCCAGCGCCAGGAGGGCCAGGCCAACGTGCGGACCCTCCGCGACGGGACCATCCACGTCCGCGAACTCTCCAACGGCCTCGACGTCGTCGTGGTGCAGAGCGCGTCGATTCCCTTCGCCACGGTGGAGATGGCGTTCCGCGCCGGCGCGTTCACGCAGACCTCGACCGCGCTCCACGGCCTCCCGCACCTGCTCGAGCATATGCTCTTCCAGCAGAACGAGCGCGCCTTCTCGGCTGGCGTCGGGCAGCGGATCAACGAGATGGAGGCGTTCTACAACGGTGTCACCGACGAGGAGACGGTACGCTACTACTTCGTGGTGCCCGCCAAGCACGTGGAGAAGGCGGTGGTCACGATGGGCGATATGGTCCGCCGTCCGAACTTCACGCAGCGGGATATCGCCGCCGAGGCGCCGATCGTGCGCGGCGAGCTCGAGCGGCGCGCCTCCAACCCCGACCTGCTCCTGCTCACCGTCTCGGACCGCCAGCTCTGGACGGACGCCGGATGGGAACGCAAGAACGCCGGCGGGAACGTGCTCTCGGTGAACGACGCGTCGGTGGATCGGCTGCAGGAGCTGCACCGCCGGTACTATCTCCCCAACAACGCGGCGCTCATCGTCACGGGCGACGTGAAGCCGGACGAGATCTTCGCGCTGGCGGAGCGGACCTTCGGCAACTGGCGCAGCGGGCCGGACCCGCTCGCCGGCCTGCCGCCGCTCCGGATCCCGCCGCTGGAGGCCAACTCGCGCGAGGTCGTGGTCGCCCCGGTGCGCGACGTGACCTTCCTCGTGCGCTGGCACGGCCCCAGCGTCGGCCCGCAGCGCACGGCCACGTACGCCGCCAACGTGTTCGCGGGCATCGTGAACCAGCCCCTCTCCGGGACGCAGCGGCGACTCGTGGAGTCCGGGCAGTTCGAGCTCGTCTCGTTCAGCTACGACGTCAAGCGGCACATCGGTCCCATCGAGATCTGGGCCAAGACCTCGCCCGACCGCGCGGTTGCCGCCGCGCAGGCGCTCGGCAACGAACTCCGTCGCATCGCGGCGCCCGACTACTTCGGCGAGGAGGAGCTCGTGATCGCCAAGAAGCGCCAGCTCGTCGTCCAGGAGATGACGTCGGAGAGCGCATCGAGCTTTGCGCACGTCGTGGCCTCGCTCTGGGGCGCGGCGGACCTCGACTACTATCTGACCTACCAGGACTCCATCGACGTCCGTACGGCGGCCGAGGTGCGCGAGTTCGTCGACACCTACATCGCCGGCAAGCACGTCACCATCAGCGTGCTCCTCTCCGGGGCGGCCGAGCAGGACATCGGCGCGCGGCTCCGCACCACGCTCAACGGCTGGAGGGTCCCGTGACCACCGCTGCCCGCATCCTGCGCGTCGGCCTCCTCGCGCTCGCGCCGCTGGCCGCGCCGCTCGCCGCGCCCCAGGCGCAGGCGCTCGTCGACTCGGTCACCGCGTCATATGAGATCGACGGGCTCAACGTCCTGCATCACCGCAACAGCTCGCGGATCTTCTCCGCGCGGCTCTATCTCCTCGGCGGGTCGCGCCAGGTCACCTCGGCGACGGCGGGAATCGAACCGCTCCTCCTGCTGAGCTCGGACTACGGCACCGCCGACTACCCGGGGGACGTGGCGCGACGGGTGCGCTCGCAGCTCGGCGGCGAACTCTGGTCGAGCACCGGGCGCGACTGGACGATTTTCGCCGCGACCGGATTGCGCGAGGATTTCGATTCGACCTGGGCGCTCTTCTCGAGCCGCCTGTTGCGTCCCACGCTCGACGAGGCCGCCGTGGCGCCGGCGCGGCAGCGCCTCGTCTCCGCCGCGCGACGGCAGGGGAACTCGCCCGAGGTCCTCGCCGCCGTGCTCGCGGAGAGCCTCGCCTACGCGGGGCATCCGTATGCGGTGAATCCGTCGGGGAACGTCGCGTCGCTCGCGGCCATCACCCCGGAAATGCTGCGTGCCTACGCGAAGGAGCAGTTGGTGAAGTCGCGGATGCTCCTCGTGGTGGTGGGGGATATCCCGCGCGAACAGCTCGACGCGGCCATCGCGCGTTCGCTCGGCACGTTGCCGCGCGGCACCTACGCCTGGACCCTGCCAGAACCGGTGACGCGCAGCGCGCCCGCCATCGCGAGCGCATCGCGACGGATCACGACGAACTATCTCTACGGCTATATGCACGGGCCGTCGGTGGCGAGTCCCGACTACCCCGCGTTCCAGTACGCGATGGGGATCCTGAGCTCGCTCGTCAGCTCGTGGATCCGCGAACGGGAGGGCCTCTCGTACGCGGCGGGCGTGAGCCTGGTGGAGCAGGGCGCCACGAGCGCGGTGATCAGCGTGAGCACCACGCGCCCGGACTCCGTGGTGAAGCTCCTCAACCTCCTGTTCGAGGCCTACGAGGACCAACTCCGCATCCCGACGAGCATTATGAAGGACCAGGCGGAGAGCTTCCGCAACGAGTATCTCTTTGGCATCGAGACGTCGGACTCGCACGCGTCGATGCTGGCGCGTGCGCATCTCTACGACGGCGACTACCGGGCGGCGACGCGGCGCGCCGAGGTGATGGCGCAGGTGCGCTCCGCCGACCTGCGGCGGATGGTCCGCACCTACGGCAAGAACATCCAGTACGCGTTCGTCGGCGACACGGCGAAGGTGCCGACCAAGGAGATGGGGAAGCGGTAGCGGCGGCGAGCCGCTACCGCCCACCGGGACGGCTGGCTACGTGGCGGGGCTGTCCTTCCTGCCGAGCACGGAGTCGAGGCTCAGGCGGCCGCTCCCCGTTGTCGCGATGTAGAGGAACGCGAAGCAGAAGAGCATCACCATCTCGCCGCGATTGTCCCAGTGGAAGAGCCGGAAGGTGTCGCCGCCCATCGCGTGCTTCCAGAAGTAGGCGACGGCCATCTCGCCCGAGGCGACGAACGCCGCCCAGTTGGCCTTGAGCCCGACCATAATCAGCACGCCGGCCACGGTCTCGATCACGCCCGCCACGCCGAACTCCGACATCAGCGCCACGGGCGGATTGTTGCTGAACCATCCGAAGAGCTTCGCGGCGCCGTGCGTGAAGAAGGCGTACCCGAAGATGATGCGGAACAGGGCGTAGGCAAGCGGCTGGTACGAGGTGAGACGCGACATTCGCAGACCTCCGACAGGGTGGGGGACGGCAGCGTGATCGATACCGCCGCCCCACCCAATCTGGGGGTCCCACCGGTCGCACGGCTAGCGGCGGCTAGCGGTGCGGCGCGCTTGACGGGCGCGGTCCCGGGCCGGACGTTCCTGACGATGCCCGCGCTTCCACTCGCCGCCGTTGCCGCCGCCGCGCTCCTTGGCGCCCTGGCCTGGCGGCGCTGGTCGCGCCGCGCCTCGCTGCGCGCACTGCTCCGGTTTCGCGCGCGCGTGGACCGCTTCAAGCTCACCGGCAAGCGGTACATCGCCGAGTCGCTCCTCGCCGACGAGGCAATCGCGGCGGCCGTGCGCGCGCACGCGGAGGAGCACGCAATCCCCAGTAGCCGCGTGTGGAGGCAGGTGCGGCGATACATCGCCGAGATCGTCCCCGCCTTCAACCTCCTGATGTACTACCGGTTTGGCTACACGCTCTCCAAGGCGTTGCTGGGCATCTTCTATAAGACCACCGTCACGGTCCGTCGCCCGGACGCGATTGCCGCGCTCCCGCGCGAGAGCATCGTGGTCTACCTGATGAACCACCGTTCCAACGCGGACTACGTGCTCGCGGGCTACGGGCTCGCGGGGCAGGTCGCGATCTCCTACGCGGTGGGGGAGTGGGCGCGCGTCTTCCCGCTGGAGTACCTGTTCAAGAGCTTCGGGTCGTACTTCGTGCGTCGGCGGTACCGCGAACCGCTCTACCACACGGTGCTCGAGCGCTATGTGCAGCTCATTACGCGCAACGGCGTGACGCAGGGGCTCTTTCCCGAGGGCGGCCTCTCGCGCGACGGGAAGCTGCGCCCCGCGAAGATCGGGCTCCTCGACTATATGATCGGCACCGCGCGCGCGCCCGGGTTTGCCGAACGGATGTACGTGGTCCCGGTGGGGCTCAACTACGACCGCGTGCTGGAGGACCGCACGCTGCTGCGCGAGCTCCGCGCGAGCGAGGGCGGCGCGCGCCCGTCGCGCGCCACGCAGTTCCGTGAGGTCGTCCGCTACGTGGTCTCGAACTTCGGGCGACTCTCCACGCGCCGCTGGAAGCGCTACGGCCGCGCGGCGGTGGTGGTCGGCGAGCCGGTGCCGGTCGCGCCCTGGCTCGACGGGCTCGAGGCGGCCGGCACGCCGCTCTTTGGGATGTCGCGCGCCGACCGGCTGGCGCACGTGCAGCGGTTCTGCGACGGCATGATGGCGCGGATCGGCGCCATCGTGCCGGTGACGGCGGTGCCGCTCGTCTGTGCGGCGCTACAGACCTTCGACGCCGAGTTCGTGCCCGAGACCAGGCTCTTGGCGCGGATCGAGGAGCTGCGCGACGTCCTCGTGGCGCAGGGGGCCGAGGTCGTGGAACCCGAGCGTGAGGGCGCGGAGACCTTTGAGCGCGCGTACCGGATGCTCCGGATGCGGCGCGTGCTCCTCCAGAAGGCGGATGGCTATGTCATCCTGCCGCGCGGGCGCGAGCTGATCTCCTACTATGCCAACGGCGTCTCGCATCTGTGCGGTGTGTACGAGGCGTCGGTGCGATTGCGCGACGCATTGCCCGCCGATACCTTCGTGGGCGCCTAAGGGGGGCTCCGGATGCCGTCCGTTCTCAGGTCCATCGTGCACTACCGCGGGGCGTTGCTCATTGTGTTCCTGCAGGCCGCGCCCGTGGATATCCGCGAACGCGAGAACGGGCGCTTTGCCCTCGCGCTCGGCTTTGGCGGCGACAACTACACCCAGGAGCGCTTCGCCTGCGACGGGTCCACCATCGAGTCGCGCACCGTGTCGTCGCGCACCGTCAGCGGGACCGTCAACGTGCCGTTGCGCGGTGAGTGGAGCCTCGACGGCTTCGGCGGCAGCACCAGCACCGACGGACCCGTATGCGTGGATTCGGGCTGCGCGTTGCCACCGGCGTTCAAGGGGGGCTTCGGCGGGCTTCGGGTGCGTGTCGAAGGGGACGCCGCGGGGTTCTCCATCGGATTTGCCTTGTTGCCCGATGTCGACATCAACCAGATGGACGGCACGCACCGGCCGACGCGCGCGGTCGAGCCGACGCTGACGATGCGGCTCGGCAGCGCGGACCCGGGCCGCAAGCATTTCCTCGTGAACGTCAACGGCGTCCCCGTGCCCGGCAGCGTCCCGTTCACGACGTTTGGAATGGGATTCTCAAGCGCGGAGGCGAATCCCGTTCGGGGGTTCGTCGGCCTCGCGATCCCGCCCTACTCGGTCGCCGAGAACGGCTCACTCCTCCTCCGCGGGGAGATGCTGGTTCCGGTTGGCCGCCATCTCTCGCTGAACTTCGGTGCCGGCGCGAACGGGAGCATCCTCACCGGGAGCGGCGGGCTGCGGCTGCAGCTCGGCCGGGCCTCGCCGGCACCCTGAGCATTGACCCACGTCCCGGGACCGACTATCCTTGTAGGCTCTGTTCCGTGCCGTCCGTCCGGACGATCCACGTAGAGGCAGAAGGGCGAACACCGAAGGGAAAAGGAAGAAGATGCCGACGATCAACCAGCTCGTCCGGCAGAGCCGCCGTGCCGTGGTCAAGAAGGACAAGGCGCCGGCCCTGAAGGAGAATCCGTTCAAGCGTGGCGTGTGCACGCGCGTGTACACCACCACCCCGAAGAAGCCGAATTCCGCGCTCCGGAAGGTCGCGCGTATCCGCCTCGTCAACGGCTTCGAAGTCACCGCCTACATCCCGGGCGAAGGCCACAACCTGCAGGAGCACTCGATCGTGCTCATCCGCGGCGGCCGCGTGAAGGAC
>CAYXQS010000021.1:0-20795 GCA_964466515.1 uncultured Gemmatimonas sp.
AGCGTCTAGTGTGCCATTGCAGGCCCGCACTAATGCGGGCCGGTCGGTTCGATGACGTAGTTGTGCCAGTACGCGCCGAGGAGCGGGCGGTTGGCCTCGAAGTACCGATGATATGCTGCGACCGGATCAACGCTTTGGAGCGCGGCGAAGAAGTCGGGGAGCAGGTTGATGAGCATTCGGTAGGCGCGAGACGTGGCACGAGATGCGGTCCGGGGGACTGCACTCGCGCGAAGCATACAGGCGTTCGTGATTCCAGACAAGAGGACGTGAAACGAGGCAACACCGAATTGGTCGCCGACGGGAAGGCAAAACGAGCACGTGTTGTGAGGTGGATCACGCGGTCCCGCGCGAATCAGCGCGTGCCGAAGAGCCGATCGCCGGCGTCGCCGAGCCCGGGGAGGATGTAGCCGTTGGCGTTGAGCTCGCGGTCGAGCGCGGCAGCGAAGATCGGCACGTCGGGGTGCGCGGCGCGGAGGCGCTGCACGCCTTCGGGCGCAGCGACGAGGCAGAGGAACTTGATGCGCAGCGCCCCCGCGCGCTTCAGCGAACTCACCGCGCTCACCGCACTGCCGCCGGTGGCAAGCATCGGGTCGAGCAGGAAGAAGTCCCGCTCCGCCGCATCGCCCGGGACCTTGAAATAGTAGTCCACCGGCTCGAGCGTGTCGTGGTCGCGATAGAGTCCGATGTGTCCCACGCGCGCGCTTGGCACGAGCTTGAGGATTCCCTCGACCATCCCGAGGCCGGCGCGGAGGATGGGGACGAGCGTGAGCTTCTTCCCCGTGATCCGAAACGCCGTGGTGGTCTCGAGCGGCGTGACGACCTCGTCCGGCGCGAGGGGGAGGTCGGCGGTGGCCTCGTAGGCCATCAGCATCGCGATCTCGTCCACGAGCTCCTTGAAGATCTTCGTGGGCGTCGCCTGGTTGCGCAGAATCGCGAGCTTGTGCTGCACGAGGGGGTGCGAGACGACGGTGAGTCCGGGGGGCGCTGGGGTGGTCGGCATAGGCGCTAAGCTAGTATCTTCGAGCCAATGAAAGAATATCAGGCGGTGATCCTGCGGCTGACCCGCCACCAGCGCGAGGACGAGGACGCGCTCACCGACCTGCTGAACGAGCGGAGCCGGGGCGGGTGGACGCCGACGATGATGACCCAGGACGGCGGCCGGCTGACCGTCGTGTTCGAGCGCGCCGCGCCGCGACCGCGCTAGATGCGGATTCAGTTCCAGGGCGCGGCGCGCGAGGTCACCGGCTCCGCCCACGTGGTCCACGTCGCGGGGCGGGCCGTCCTGCTCGACTGCGGGCTGTTTCAGGGACGTCGCCGCGAGACGCAGGACAAGAACCGCCAGTTGCCGCATCCGCTGGATGCGATTGACGCCGTGGTCCTCTCGCACGCGCACATCGACCACGCCGGACGCCTCCCCTTCCTTGTGAAGGAGGGATACCGCGGGGCGATCCATACCACGGTGGCGACGCGCGACCTCTGCGAGGTGATGCTTGCCGATTCCGCACACATCCAGGAGAAGGACGCGGACTTCCTCGCGCGCCACGGCCGCCACCCACTGCCGCCGCTCTATGCGCTCAAGGACGTCTCGGCGGCGCTCGCGCAGATGGTGCCGCATCGATACCACGAGCGCTTCGAGGTCACGCCTGGCGTGTGGGCGACCTACACCGACGCGGGCCACATCCTCGGCTCGGCCTCGGTGGCGCTGGAGTGGGACGAGGGCGGGGCACGCCGGCGTCTCGGATTCAGCGGCGATGTCGGACGCGTGGGGCTCCCGATCATCCGTGACCCGGAACCGCTCGACCGGCTCGACTGGATGATTATGGAGTCGACGTACGGCGACCGCGATCACGCCTCGACGGCCGAGGCGTGCGCCTCGCTCGGGCGAATCGTGCGCGAGACGGCGGCGCGCGGCGGGCGCGTGCTGATTCCCGCCTTTGCCGTCGGCCGCACGCAGGAGATCCTCTACGACCTCCACGTGCTCGCGCAGGCGGGGGAGATCCCGCGCATCCCCATCATCATCGACAGTCCGCTCGCCGCCGAGGCGACGGACGTGTTCCGCGAGAACGCGCAGGACTTCGACGAGAACGAGCCGTTGGTGAAGCGCCACAACGGGAACGGGGCGGCGCTCTTTGATTTCGACCTCGTGCGGTTCACGCCGGACGTCGAGGACTCCAAGGCGATGATGCGGACGCCGGGGCCGATGATCGTGATTGCGGCGTCCGGAATGGCCGAATCGGGACGGATCCTGCACCACCTGGCACACTCGGCGGGCAACCCGCACACCACGATCCTCGCCGTGGGATTTATGGCGGAGCACACGCTCGGGCGTCGGATTGTCGAACGGCAGCCGGTGCTCAAGGTGCTTGGCGACGAGGTGCCGTTGCGCGCGCGGGTGGAGATTCTCAACGGGTATAGCGCGCACGCGGACCGCACAGAGCTCGCGGCGTGGCTCGACGCGGCCCGCCGCACGTCGCCGGCGCTGCAGGACGTGTTCCTCGTGCACGGCGAGCCGTCGGCACAGGACGCGCTGGCGGAACGGCTGGGTGCGCAGGGCTACCTCGTGACCTGCCCCAAGGCGGGGGACATTGTCACGCGCTGAGACCGGCGCACAGCTGCTGGCCGCCGCGGCCGCGCTGGGAATGGCGCAGGGCGTCGGGGCATTGACGATCCAGGCAATTGCCGGGGCGGCGGGAGTGAGCAAGGCGCTGGTCCTGTATCACTTCACCGACAAGGCGACGTTGCTGCGCGCGCTCCACGGCGAGCTGGCTTCCGCCAGTGCGGCCCGTCTTCGTGCCGCGGCGGCCCGCCCGGACCCGCTGGAGGCGTGGCGCGCGCTCGTGCACGACGAGGCGGCCGCCGGCGCGCTCGCGCTGCTCGCCGCAATGGGGCGCGAGGCGGGGATCGACGCGGGAACGGTGGCCGAGGCGCAGGAGACGCGTGAGGCGGCAGCGACCGTGCTGGCGACCGCGATCCTTGGCGGCCTCGACCTCCGGCCGCGCGTGGCCCCGGTGCTATTGGGGCGTGTGGTCGTGCGGCACGTGGACGGCGTTGCGTTCCGTCGTCGCGATGTTCCCGATGCCGCGGACCTCGACGCGGAGCTCGACGCCTTTGCGCTCGCGTTCCTCGCGCTTGGCGAATGAGCGCCGTACCGCCGCGGAGGTCCGGTCGGTAGTTTCCGAAGGATGCTGCCCCGCGCTCCCTGGTCCCTGCGACGTCGTATCACGTTCGGCGTGGCGGGGGCACTCCTGCTCGGATGGTGTGTCTCTGCCGCGAGCGTCCTGCGCGCCGCGTCGCGCGATGCGGCCCGGCCCGCGGATGCGATTGTGGTGCTGGGGGCCGCGCAGTATCGCGGGCGCCCGTCCCCGGTGCTCCGCGCCCGGCTCGACCACGCGATTGCGCTCTATGGGCGCGGCATCGCGCCGCGGCTGGTGTTCACGGGCGGGAGCGCGACGGGCGACACCGCGAGCGAGGCGGCGGTGAGCCGGCTCTATGCGTTACAGGCCGGCGTGCCCGACACGGCGATCCTTCTCGAAAACGAAGGGCGCACGACGGCGGAGTCGTTGGAGGAGGTGGCGCGATTGCTGCGCGCCCGACGCCTGGAGCGCGTGGTGGTGGTGTCGGATCCGTTCCACGTGCTGCGCGCCGCGCGGCTTGCGGAGCGCGCGGGGCTCGAGGCCTACGCATCGCCAACGCGCACCGACGGCACGCTGGCGCGCGTGGCGCGGCAGCCCGGCTACTTTCTCGCGGAGACGGTGAAGGCGCCGCTCGCGCTCCTGGTGCGCCGGTGAGCGCGCCCGGGACGGCGGCCGCCACGCTGCACCTGCCAATCGAGCGTTTCACGCTCGCGAACGGACTTCGCGTGGTGCTCTCCGAGGACCACGCGACGCCGATTGCTGCGGTGAACCTCTGGTACCACGTCGGCTCGGCGAACGAACGCGAGGATCGCACGGGGTTTGCGCACCTCTTTGAGCATATGCTCTTTCAGGGAAGCGAGCACGTGGCCGCCAACGAGCACTTCGAACTCGTGCAGCGGGCGGGCGGTACGCTCAACGGTTCGACGTGGCTCGACCGGACGAACTACTTCGAGACCGTGCCGGCGCACCAGTTGGAGCTCGCGCTCTGGCTCGAGGCGGACCGGATGGGGCGCCTGCTGCCGGCGATGACGCAGGAGAAGCTCGACACGCAGCGCGACGTGGTGAAGAACGAGCGCCGCTGGTCGGTGGACAACCAGCCGTACGGCACTTGGTGGGAGCGCCTTCCCGCGCTCTGTTTTCCGCCGGAGCATCCCTTCCACCACTCGCTCATTGGGTCGATGGAGCACCTGACGGCGGCAAGTCTCGAGGATGTCGCCGACTTTTTCCGGACGTACTACACGCCGGACAACGCGGTGCTGAGCATCGTGGGCGACTTCGAGCCGGCCACCGCGCGCGCGTTCGTGGAGAAGCACTTCGGCGGCATCGCGCGCGGGGCGGGGCGTCCGCCGTTGCGGCCGATGGACGTGCCGGCGCGCTTTGGCGGATGGCGCCGCGAGACCGTGGAGGACGCGGTCGTCTCGTCACGGGTCTTCCTTGCGTTCCGCGCGCCGCCGTTCGGCGCCCACACGTGGTACGCCGCGAGCCTCCTCGGCGCGGTACTCGGGAGCGGCGATGGGAGTCGACTGCAGCGCGCGCTCGTGCGCGAGCAGGCCATTGCCTCCGATGCAAGCGCCTTCACCTTCGATCTCTCGAAGGGGAGCGACCTGTTGATCTGCGACGTGACGGGCCGCCCGGGCGTAAGTGCCGAGGCGCTGGAGGCGGCGGTGGTGGCGGAGGTTGACCGCGCGCGCCGCGAGGGGTTGACCCCTGCGGAGTGCGCGCGGGCGATGGCGCTGGCCGAGACGTCGTGGGTTGTTGCGCTGCAGTCGGCGGCGGGCCGCGCGGACCGGCTCTCGCAATACGCGACCTACTTCGGCGACGCGGCGCGGCTGAACACCGAACTCGCGCGCTACCGCGCGCTCACGGCGGCGGAGGTGAGCGCGGCCGCGCGCGACCTGCTCGGTGAGGACAACCGGGTGTCGCTGGTCTATGTCCCGCGCGCGGCCGCCGTCGCGGGGGCCGAATGAGCGCGTCCACGCGGCCCGTGCCGGGCGCACCGCGGCCGTACGAGTTCCCCGACGTGCAGCGGGCGCGGCTGTCGAACGGTGTCCGGCTGCTCGTGGCGCCGATGCCGCGGCTGCCGTTGGTGACGGTACTCGCCCTCATTGATGCCGGCGCGTCGGCAGACCCCGCAGGCGCCGAGGGCATCGCGACGCTGACGGCGCGCGCGCTGGGCGAGGGAACGTCAACGCTCGACGGTGCGGCACTCGCCGACCGGCTCGAAGCGCTCGGCACATCGCTTGAGTCGTCGGCCGACTGGGATTCGTCGTTGGCGCGCCTTACCGTGATGCCGGACCGGCTGGCGAGCGCCTTTGCGCTGTTTGCGGAAGTGCTGCGCGCGCCGGCGTTCCCGGCGGCGGACGTGGCGCGGCTGCGCGACGAGCGGCTCGCGGATCTGCAGCAGCAGGTGGCGGAGCCGCGCGCACTGGCGGACCGCCGCTTCACCGGGTCGCTCTACGCCCCGACGTCGCGGTACGCACGGCCGGCGGGCGGCACCGCGCGGTCGGTATCCACGCTCGACGCCGCCGCGGCACGCGCCTTTCACGCGCGGCATTATGGTCCCGCGACGCTCACGCTGATTGTGGTGGGGGACATCACCGCCGCCGCGGCGCAGGCGCTCGCGGAGGCGCACTTCGGTACGTGGCAGCAACCGGCGGCACCGGCGCCGCGCGTGGACAGCGCGCCGGCCGCGCCCGACCGCCGCGTGGTGATCGTGGCCAAGCCCGACGCACCGCAGACGGAGCTGCGCATTGGACACGTCGGCGTGCCGCGCGCACACCCGGACCACCTGGCGATTGTCGTGATGAACGCGATCCTCGGCGGCCTGTTCTCGTCCCGGATCAACCTGAACCTCCGCGAGCGGCACGCCTTTACCTACGGCGCGTCGTCGGGGTTCGACTGGCGACGCGGCGCCGGCCCGTTCGTGACGAGCACTGCCGTGAAGAGCGAAGTGACGGACCGTGCGGTGGAGGAGATTTTCCGCGAATTCGACACGATGCGTGCCGCGCCGCCGAGCGCGGACGAGGTGACGTTGGCAACCGACTACTTGGCAGGCGTTTTCCCCATCCGCTACGAAACGACCGCTGCGGTGGCGGGCGCGCTGGCGGCCGCGACGGTGTTTGACCTCACGGAGGACTGGTTCCGGACGTATCGCGACCGCGTGCGCGCGGTGACGGCGGCGGATGTGGTGGCGGCCGCGCGGGCGCATCTCGATCCCGCGCGCGCGCTGGTGGTGGCCGTGGGCGATCCGAGGGTGATCGAGCCGGCCCTCGCGCGCCTTGCGGTTGGGCCGACGACGGTACGCGCCGCGGCCGACGATCCGGCGGAGGTGCCGTGAGCCACGACCCCGGGCGGATTGACGGCGCGCGCGTCTGGCGGCATCGCTTCCTTGATGCGCACGTCGACCGCGTGCGCTTTCCCGATGGGAGCGAAGGCGAGCAGGTGGTGATTCACCACCCCGGCGCGGCGGCGGTGGTCCCGGTGCTCAGCGATTCCCGCGGCGACGACCCGCAACTGCTGATGATTAGGCAGTACCGCTACGCGATTGGCGGGACGATGTGGGAGATTCCGGCCGGGCGCCTCGAGCCGAACGAAGCGCCCATCGACTGCGCGCGCCGCGAGCTTGCGGAGGAGACCGGGTGCCGTTGCGAGCGGCTCGTGCCGCTGACCACGCTGTGGACCACGCCCGGGTTCACGGACGAGAAGATCCATCTCTTCGTGGCGACCGGCCTCACGCAGGGCGAGACGGCGCGCGAGTCGGACGAGTTCCTGGAGGTCGTCCCGTTGCCGATATCGCGAGTTCTCGAGATGATCCGCGATGGCGAGATCACCGATGCGAAGACAATGGTGGCCGTCCTTTATATAGCCGGATACCCAGGTGTCCTCCACGGGTGACAGGTGTCTCTCACTTGCGAGACGAACGGCGCATTAAGTCCTGATTAATACGTTGTAAATCAACGAGTTACAGGCTTCCATAATCTGGCACGCCCCCTGCGATAAACATCAGCGGGCAGGAGCCGACTGCATCCCCCTTGAGGGAGGAAGCTATGGGAAGCGCCGCACTGAAGGTCAAAGACCAAGCATTCGCGTTTCGGACGCTGGATGACCTAAAGACGCTCGATGATGGCGCGTTGGTGGCTGAATACTTGGCCGGTGAGTCGCGCGCTTTCGATGCGTTGGTCGATCGCTACCAGACCCGATTGCTCAACTTCATCTATCGCACCGTTGGGGATCGGGAGCGTTCCGAGGACCTGGTGCAGGAAGCCTTCATCCGGGTGCATCGCCATATGGCCCGGTTCGACAGCAGCAAGAAGTTCTCGACGTGGATCTACACGATTGCGTCGAACCTCGCGAAGAACGAGCTCCGGAACCGTTCGCGGAATCCGCTGGTGCTCTTTCAGACGATGACGGCCAACTGGGACGACGAGGAGCGGCCGCTGGAGTTCGAGGATTCGTCGACCCGCCCGGACGATCTCTATAGGAAGCGGCACGTCCGGGAGCTCGTGGAACGAACGGTGGCTCTTCTGCCGGAACATCATCGGCAGGTGTTCATCCTGCGCGAACTGGAGGGACGCTCGTACGAAGAGATTGCCGACATCACCCACTGCAACCTCGGGACCGTGAAGTCGCGCCTGAACCGGGCGCGGAGCTCGTTCGCCGAGATTATCGAGCCGGCGCTGCAGTAGTAGGTACGGAAGGGGGGTGGGACCTCCGAAGGCCTGCTGTGCCGGAACGCGGAACGTCCTCCAGGGTATCGGGGGGCGTTTCGTCATTTCGGCCGACCCGGACCCCCCCCCTCGATGCACTGCTCCCGGTTCCGCTCCCGACACCTCGCGTGGCTCGATGCATCGCTCTCCCCGTCCGAGGGAGGACGGATGCGTTCCCACGCGGACGGCTGTCTCGCCTGTGCGCGCTACGACCGCTGGGTCCGCGAGGGACTGCTCCGCGCCAGGCACCGCGGGCCGCTCCGCATCTCGACCGGGTTCCGGAACGCGCTCTCCCGGCGGCTCCGCGCGGAGACGGGGTCTGGCGGGGCGGCTATATTGCCCTCTTATGGCGCCCACGTCCTTCAAAGCGCTCAAGGCAGCCCTCGAGTCCGGGGCATTCGCGCCGGTCTATCTCTTTCACGGTGCGGATGACCACCTGAAGGACGAGAAGGTCCGGGAGCTGATAGACCGCGCGACGGATTCGTCGACGCGGGCCTTCAACCTGGAAGTGCTGCGTAGCGCCGAGGTGGAGCTTGCGGCGCTCTCCGGCGCGCTGGAGGCGCTGCCGATGCTGGCCGAGCGGCGCCTGGTGGTTCTCCGCGATCCGGGCGCGCTGAAAAAGCCGTTGCGCGAGCGGCTCGACCGCTATCTGAAAAAGCCGGCGACGGACCTGATTCTTCTCCTGGTTGTGCCGTCCGGCGGGAAGGTCGACGCGGGGCTCACGGGTGCGGCGGAGAGCTATGAGTTCCGGGCCCTCGAGGACGCGGACCTGCGGAAATGGATTGCCCACGAGGCGCGCACGGCCAATGGCGTGACCATCACGGACGGTGCGTCCGCGCGGCTCGCGACCTACGGCGGCAACGACCTCGCGCTTCTCGCGGGCGAGCTGCGCAAGCTTGCGGCATTCAGCGATGGCACCGAGATCACGGAGGCCGCGGTGGAGGCGGTGACCGGCGTGCGGCCCGGCGTCTCGCTCGGGGATCTCCTTGACCGTGCCGCGATGCGCGACACCACCGGCGCGATTGCGCTGGTGGAAGACGTGCTGGCGCAGCCCAAGCAGTCCGGCGTGACGACAGTCCTCGCGCTGACGGCGCAGGTACTGGCGATCGGCTGGGGCGTGGCGGCGCGCGCGCGCGGAATGCAGGCGCACCAGCTGGAGCGCGAGTACTTCGCGCTCCTCAAGGAAGGCGGGAGCGTCTTCACCGGACGTCCGTGGGGCGAGGCGGTGAAGTGTTGGGCGCGTGGCGTGCCGAAGTGGACCGCGGCCGACGTTGCGCGCGCGATCCCGCATCTCCTGGCGGCGGATGCGGCACTCAAGGACACGAAAGTCTCGAGCGATGCGCAGTTGGTGATCTCGCTGCTGCTCGCAATTACCCCACCCTCCTCGGCTGGTCGCCGGCAGGCGGCGTGATGCGTCGACTCCACTGGGTTTTCGTCCGCGCGGTTGTGGTCGTTGCCACGGTCGTTGTGAGCGCGACGGCGGCCCGCGCGCAGGCGGCGCCGGATTCCGTGTCGCCGCAGATCCGGCGCGCGCAGCGGCTGGTGAACGACGGCAATGGCGCCGAAGGACGCGCGGTGCTGGATTCGATCCTCAACGCCACCGAGCCGCAGTCGCCGGAAGAGGCCGAGGCACTGTTTTGGCGCGCCACGCTCGCGGAGTCGTGGGAACAGGCGCAGAAGGACTACCTCCGGCTGATGCTCGAGCACGAGCGGTCGGTGTATGCGGGCCGTGCGATGCTGCGGCTGGCGCAGGGCGAGTTGGCGCGCGGCGACCGTGACGCGGCGCTGCGGTATCTCGAGCGGCTCGCGACGGAGACGCCCGAGAGTCCGGTGCGCGGAGAGGCGGGGCTGTGGCACGGACGGCTGTTGCTCGACCGCGGCGCGCGCGAGGAGGGATGCCTGGTCCTGCGCGTGACGCGACCGCGCGTGCCGCCCGGCGCGCTGGAGCTCGAGAATCAGTACGACTACCTGCTCCGCGGGTGCCCCGCGCGCGTGGTGAGCGCGCCGCCGGCGGCCGACACGGCGCAGCCAGCGGCGCCGACAACTCCGACGCCCCTCCCCGCTTCGCCGCCTGCCCCGACGCCCCCCCCGGCCGATGCGGCGATGGTGTGGTCGGTGCAGGCCGCGGCGTTCAGCACGGCGGCCGAGGCGACGGAGTTTGCGGCAATCCTGCGCACGCGCGGCTACGATGCGCGCGTGGATGGCACGACCGCGCCGTTCCGCGTGCGCTTTGGGCGCTATCCGACGCGCGCGGCGGCGTCCGCGGCGATGCAGGCGTACCAGACCAAGGAGCGGGCGGACGCCTTCCTGACGCAGGTGCCGCGCGGGTGAAAGGCGCCACGGCGACCCCGTTGATGGTGCAGTACCGGGAGATCAAGGCGCGCCATCCTGACGCGATCCTTTTCTTCCGGATGGGCGACTTCTACGAGATGTTCTACGATGACGCCGAGGTGGCGTCACGCGTGCTCGGGCTGACGCTCACGTCGCGGAACAACGGGGGCGCGTCGGAGGTGCCCTTGGCGGGTGTGCCGGTGAAGGCGGCGGCCGACTATGTGCGCCGCTTCGTGCAGCAGGGGTTCAGGGTCGCGATCTGCGAGCAGGTGGAGGATCCGAAGCTCGCGAAGGGCATCGTGAAGCGCGAGGTGGTCGAGACGGTCACGCCGGGCGCGGCGTTCAGCGACGACCTCCTGGATGGTGCGCGCAACAATTTCCTCTGCGCCGTGCAGCTGGGACGCATTGATGGCGCGGCGCGCGTGGGGATTGCGGCGGCGGATCTCTCGACGGGAGAGTTCCGGCTGATCACGGCATTGCCCGGCGACGCCGAGGCCGTGCTCTCGCGGCTCGCGCCGCGTGAGGTGCTCGTGCCGACGGCGGGCGACGACGCACCCGGGCCGGAATCGCCGGAATCGCCGGAATCGCTGGTGCGCGCGCTGGGCGCGCTCGTCACGTCGCGTGCGGCGTGGGAGTTTGATGCCGGGCGTGCGGCGGACGTGCTGCGACAGCAGTTTGCGGTGCAGTCGCTCGAAGGGTTCGGTGTCGGCGCTGCGGATGCGTTGGCGGTGGGCGCCGCGGGCGTGTTGCTGCGATACCTGCGCGAGGTGCAGCCGGCGGGCGTGCCGCATCTTGGCCGACCGGCGCTGGAGCGTCCGGGCGGCACGATGCCGCTTGACGAGATGACGCGGCGGAACCTGGAGTTGGTGGAGTCGCTGCGCGGTGGCACTGACACGGCGGGGACGTTGCTCGCCGTGCTCGACCGGACGCAGACCCCGATGGGCGCGCGGCTCCTGCGGCAGTGGATTCTCGCGCCGCTCACCGAGGTGCGAGCGATCCAAGCGCGGCTCGACGCGGTAACGGCGTTGCACGGCGCGGCCACCGCGCGCACGGCGCTCAGGGATGCGCTCGATGGCGTGCGCGACCTGGAGCGGCTCGCCGGAAAGTCCGCCGCCCAGCGCGCGACGCCACGCGAACTCCGCGCGCTGGGCGATTCGCTCGCGCGGTTGCCTGCGGTGGCCGCCGCGCTCGCGCGCACGGAACGCGCGGGGCTGCTCGATGGCATCGCGGCGTCGTGGGACGACGCGCACGAACTCGCCGACGAGATCCGCCGCACGCTGGTCGAGCGCCCGCCCCTCGGGTACGGCGACGGCGAGACGATCGCGACGGGCATCGACGCCTCGCTCGATGAGCTGCGCGCCATCGCCACAGGCGGGAAGGACGCGATTGCGGCGCTGCAGGCGGCGGAGCGCGAGCGCACGGGCATCACATCGCTCAAGGTCGGCTACAACCGTGTCTTCGGCTATTACATCGAGATCACCAACGCGCACCGCGGCGCGGTGCCCGAGGACTATCAGCGCCGACAGACGCTGACGGGGGCCGAGCGGTACGTGACGCCCGCGCTCAAGGAGTTCGAGGAAAAGGTGCTGCACGCGACGGAGCGGATGGAAGCGCTGGAGCGGCAGTTGGTGGAGGCGCTGCGGGCACGGGCGGGCGGAGCGATCGCGCGGCTACAGGCCATTGCGGCGCGCGTGGCCCAGCTCGACGTGCTCGCGTCGCTCGCCGAGGTGGCGGCGCGCGAGGGCTACGTACGGCCGGTGGTGGACGACGGGCCGGGCCTCGAGATTCGCCGCGGCCGACACCCGGTGGTGGAGCGGATGATGCCGCGCGATCAGTTCATCCCCAACGACGTGCTGCTTACGCCCGCCGCGCGGATGATCATCCTCACCGGGCCGAATATGGCCGGCAAGAGCACCATCCTTCGGCAGGTGGGGCTGCTCGTGCTGATGGCGCAGATGGGGAGCTATGTCGCGGCGGCAGAGGCCCGCGTGGGAATCGCGGACCGCGTCTTCACGCGCGTGGGGGCGAGCGACAATCTCGTGCGCGGACAGTCGACGTTTATGGTGGAGATGTCGGAGACGAGCGCGATCCTCCACACCGCGACGGCGCGCAGTCTTGTGCTGCTCGACGAGATCGGGCGCGGCACGGCGACCTGGGACGGGCTGTCGATCGCGTGGGCCGTGAGCGAGCATCTCCACGAACGCGTAGGGTGCAAGACGATCTTCGCCACGCACTACCACGAGCTGACGCAGCTCGCCGAGGAGCTTGGGTCGGTGCGGAACTTCAACGTGGCGGTGCAGGAGGCCGGGGAGCGGATCCTCTTTTTGCACACGTTGCGCCCGGGCGGCGCGGACCGGTCCTACGGCATTGAGGTGGGGCGGCTCGCCGGACTTCCCGCGCCGGTGATTGCCCGGGCGCGGACGCTACTCAAGGTCCTCGAGGGCGAACACCTCGTGCCTGCGCTCGCACACGGCGCGACGGGCGCGACCGGCACACCGGGTGCGACCAGCGAGCAGCAGGCGCAGCAGCTCGGGCTCTTTGGCAGCGTTGATCCGCTCGTGGAACGGCTGCGCGGGGTGGACATCGATGCGCTCACCCCCTTGCAGGCACTGGCGCTCCTGGCGGAGCTCTCGGCGGCGGCGCGTGGCGAATCCGCCGCGGTCGCCGCGCCCGAGCGGCAGGCGTAGATTCGCCACCCACCCCGATGACCCCAATGACCGACCATCCGCGTCACCGCAAGCCATACGCCAACGTCCTTGAGACGATTGCCTGGACCCCGCTCATTCGCCTTACGCGGGTGACGGCGGGGATTCGCACGCCCGTGTACGGGAAGGCGGAGTTCTTCAATCCCGGCGGGTCGGTGAAGGACCGGATTGGACTGCCGATGATTGAGGCATTCGAGCGGTCGGGGAAGCTCAAGCCCGGCGGTACGATCGTCGAGGGCACGAGCGGGAACACCGGGCTGGGGCTCGCGATTGCGGCGGCGCTCAAGGGCTATCGGTGCATCTTCACGATGCCGGACAAGATGTCGCAGGAGAAGGTGCGCCTGCTGAAGGCCTTCGGCGCCGAGGTGATCATCACGCCGACGGCAGTCGCGGCGGACCATCCGGACAGCTACACGTCGATGGCGAAACGGATTGCGAAGGAGACGCCGAACGCGGTGCTCGCGGACCAGTTCTACAACCCGGACAACCCGGCCGCGCACTACGCGACGACCGGTCCCGAGCTGTGGGAGCAGACGGAAGGGAAGATCACGCACTTCGTGGCGGGCGCGGGAACGGGCGGCACCATCACCGGCGTGGCGCGGTATCTCAAGGAAAAGAACCCAAGGATCCAGGTTGTGGGAGCGGACCCGGTGGGATCGATCCTCGCGGAGACGTGGCGGTCGGGCGGGGCCTCGAAGCCGGTGGGCGCGCCGTACAAGGTCGAGGGGATCGGGCAGGACAAGATCCCGGGGACGTTGGATCTCACGTTGATTGACGAGTACCAGTCGGTGAGCGACCGCGACGCGTTTGCGATGGCGCGGCGGATCACGCGGGAGGAGGGGATGTTTGTCGGCGGCTCGTCGGGGCTGATTGCCCACGCGGCGCTGAATGTGGCGCGGCGGGTGAACGACCCCGGTGCATTGGTGGTGACGGTGCTCTGCGATACCGGCGAGCGCTATCTCTCGAAGGTGTACAACGACGAATGGATGCGCGAGAACCAGATGCTCGACGCGGAGAAGATGACGCTGGGGCAACTGCTTGCGACAAAGGGCGGGGAGATTCCCGCCCTCGTGAGCACGGCACCCGGTGCGTCGGTGCGGCAGGCGCTCGGGTTGATGGGCCTGCACGATGTCTCGCAACTGCCGGTGATGGATGGGAGCAACTGCGTGGGGTCGGTCAGCGAGAGCGTGCTGAGCGTGCGGGGCCTCGAGGACACCAAGGTCCTGGAGCGCACGGTGAGCGACGTGATGGATGCGCCATTCCCCGTGGTTGACGTGACGACCACGGCGGACGCGGCGGTGAAGATGCTCGGACGGAACAACCCGGCGGTGCTCGTGCGGGACCAGGGGACGATTCAGGGGATCCTGACGCGCTCGGACCTGCTGCGCTTCCTGATGGCGCGCTGACGTGAGGATTCTTGTGCTGCTGGGCGGGAGTTCATCGGAGCGCGAGGTGTCGCTCTCGAGCGGCACTCGCGTGGCCGCGGCCCTTCGAGCGCGCGGCCACCAGGTCACCGAGGCCGACCCTGGACACGATCCGCTCCAGGTGCTCGGCGCCGCGGGCGCCGCGGACGTGGTGTGGATGGCGCTCCACGGCGGCGCGGGAGAGGACGGGACGATCCAGGCGATGTTCGATCTCGCCGGGGTGACGTACACCGGAAGTGGGCATCTCGCGAGCGCGCTGGCGATGGACAAGGATCTCTCGAAGCATCTCTTCCGTGCGGCGGGGGTGCCGACGGCGAACTGGCGGATGCTGACGCCGGCCGACGTGCCGGCGGACTGGCAATCACCGGCCTTTGCGAAGGCGACGTTCGCGGCACTCGGGAGCCCGGTGGTTGCGAAGCCGTCGAAGCAGGGGTCGACGGTGGGGCTCTCGGTGGTGAAGGAGCCCCGGGATCTGGCGGCGGCGATTGCGCTGGCGTTCGAGCACGACGACGAGGTAATGCTGGAGGCGTACGTGCCGGGGCGGGAGCTGACCGTGGGAATGCTGGGGGACCTGGTGCTCCCGGTTGGCGAAATCATTCCCAAGCACGAGATTTACGACTACGAGTGCAAGTACGTGGCGGGGATGGCCGAGGAGCTTTTTCCGGCGCCGATCCCCGAGGCGGTGCGGGACGAGATACAGCGGCTGACGGTGCTGGCGTACAAGGCGCTCAAGCTGGCTGGCTGTGCGCGGATTGATTTCCGGCTGGATCCGCAGGGCGCGTTGTATTGCCTGGAGGCGAACACGCTGCCGGGGATGACGGGAACGAGTCTGGTGCCGCAGGCGGCGCTGGCGGCAGGGATCGGGTTCCCGGAACTGTGTGAGCGGATCGCGCTGGACGCGGTGCGCACGAGGGGAGGCGGACAATGACGGGAACTTCATCGCCGATGCTGGCGGCGGCGCTGTCGGGCGTGCCGGCGGGCGTGCAGGCGCTAGGTCCGTGGGCGGGCCGGCGACAGCTCTTCGTGCGATTCGCCGGCGAGGCGGAGACGGCGACGATGTATCTGGCGGCCGCGCTGGTGCGCGAGATCGACCGGCAACTGTCGCGGTCGACCTTCCACTCGATCGTCATCGGCGGGCGCGATCCGCTTTCGAGCGTGCCGTTCCTGATCGCGGCGCTCGACGGCGCCAAGGCAAAGATGCCGGTGATGCTCGACACGGACGGGATGCGTCCGGAGGAACTTCCGGCCTTACTGAGCCATCTCGCACTGGTGCAGGTGACGGTGGAGTTCACCGGATCGGAGGCGGCGCTCGATCACGCGTTGGAGACGCTGCGCACGGCGGCGAAGGGGAAGGTGGCGCACGCGCTCGCGCTCTGCCCGCGCGAGGACACGACCGACTCGGTGTTGATGCGGCTCGTGGAAGAGGCGCACGCCGCGAGCGCGGCGACGCAGGTCGTGATTCACCCGCCGTTCAGCGGGGAGGGGAACCCGGTGCTCGACCGTCGCTGGGCCTCGCTCCTGGAGCAAGCGATGACGGTGCACCCGGATACGCGGCTTGCGTTGCGGGTGCCGCCGCCGACGGGGCTGCGCTGAGGCGATGATGGACGAGCGCGCCCCAGCCATCGTCGTCGCGGACGCCGCGTCGGACGACCGGCGGACCTCGCGCGCGGTGGCGTGGCTCGTTGCCGCGTTGGTGGCCGTGCACTTCCTGCAATGGACCGTGGTGCAGCCCTCGGCGGTGCAGGAGCTGCTCGCGTTCCGGCGCGGCGACCTCGACGTGGGGCGGTGGTGGGCGGTGGGCACGTATTCACTCGTGCAGTCGAGCCTGGTGCTGTTGCTGCTGAATGCGTACGCGCTGCTGCTCTTCGGCCCGCGCCTGGAGCGCGCGTGGGGCACGCGGCGGTTTGTCGGGTGCCTTGCGCTGGCGGCGTTGGGCGGATGGATTGCGCACCTGTTTGTGGGCGGCACGGCGCCGCTCCTGGGCGCGAGCGCGCTCGCGTTCGGCGTTCTTGGCGCGTACGTGCTGCGCTGGGGGAACGAGGAGCGCACGCTTGCCGGCGGGTTCACCGCGCGCGGCCGGTGGGTGGCTGGGTTCGCGGCCGCGATCCTGGTGCTCGTGGGGCTCGACGAGCCGATCGGCGGCGGTGGGGCGTTCCTCGCGCATCTGGGCGGCGCGGGCGCGGCGTGGGTGTTCGCGCGGTCGACGAGCGTGCTGCTGGTGGAGCGGTTCCGCGACGGCGTGTCGGCGATGCCGGACGACCCGCCGGAGGACCAGCCGCCGCGTGCGGTGCCGAAGACGCTGCCGCGTTCGCGCGCGCAGCGCGAGACGATTGACGACGTAGTGGCGCGGACGAACGCGGAAGGCACGCGGCGCGCGTTGCCGACGCGTCGCCGGAAGGATCCGGAGCGCGCGCCGTCGGCGGACGTGCCGCCGACGATCGACGCGATCCTCGACCGCATCTCCGCCGTGGGGCTCGACCGGCTGACGCCGGACGAGCGTCGCGTGCTGGACGATCATTCCCGTCGCCTGCGCGACGGCTGAGCTCCCTATGCCACAACCCGAACTGCTCGAGACCTTCCCGAACCCGTACGCGGACCGGGAGTACGAGATCCATATGACGACGTCGGAGTTCACCTCGCTCTGTCCCTTGGGCGGGGTGGAGTCCGATGCGGCGGAGCTGGAGCTGCTGAAGGGGGGCGCGCCGGACTTCGCGACGATCAACATCACCTACGTACCGGACGCCGAGTGCGTGGAGCTGAAGAGCCTGAAGCTCTACCTCTGGAGCTTCCGAAACGATGGCATCTTCTATGAGCGCGTGGTCAACCGGATCCTGGACGACCTGGCGGCGAAGGTGAAGCCGAGGTCGCTGAAGGTGGTGGGGGACTTCAACGTGCGCGGCGGGCTGAAGTCGGTCATTACGGCGACGTATGCGAAAAAGCGGTAGCGCCCGCACCGCCGCTCAAATCGGCGAGATCGCCCCGGAACTCCAACCGACCGTGCCGCGCCGCCCCGCGCCCCAGCGCGGGTACGTGCCGAGCAGCCGCGTTGCCGTGGTGAGTGCGGCGATGTCGCGGACGACCGCCTCGGCTGCGGTGTCGCCGACCTGGTGGTCGAACTCGATGAAGAAGCGATAGCTCCACGGTTCGCCGGTGGGGCGTGATTCGAGACGGCGGATGCTGACGCCGTGCTCGGCGAGCGGCTTGAGTGCACCGAGGAGCGCGCCGGGCGTATCGCCGGTGGTGATGACGAAGAGCGTGCGCGCGGGCGTGCCCGCAGGGAGCGGGAGCGGCGCGCGGCCGATCCCGAGGAAGCGCGTCTGGTTGTCGTCACGGTCCTCGATGTTGGCGCGGAGGACCTTGAGTTCGTAATGCAGCGCGGCGCGCCGACTCGCGACGGCGCCGACCGCGGGGTCCGCCACCTTCGACACGTCCATCGCCGCGCCGGCGGTGTCGTAGGACGGGTGTACCTCGATCTGCGGATTCTCGCCGAAGAACCGCGTGCACTGTGCGAGTGCGACCGGGTGGCAGAGGACCGTCGTGATGTTCTCGAACGTCGTTGCCGGAGTGCCAAGGAGGCAGTGATGGACCGCGACGACGGTTTCGGCGACTACGTACAGGCCGGGCATCGCGGAGAGCGCGTCGTGTGCACCCGCAATGGAGCCGGCCATCGTGTTCTCGATCGGGAGGACGCCGCGGTCCGCGACACCCGCCACGACCGACGCGGTGACGTCGGCGAAGTCGCGGTACGGTAGCCGGGCCACGTCGCCTCCCCAGAGCTGTTGGATCGCCTCATCGCTGAAGGAACCAAGCTCGCCCTGGAAGGCGATGCGGAGCCGGGCACGATCCTTCATTCCTTTGCGATCTCGCTCACGCTCATCGTGGTGATGGGGCCAAGATTGAGCGCCTCGATGCCCGCGCGGATCTTCGTGAGGTCACCCACGACGACAATGGTGGACGTCTCGGCGGGTACGAACCGGCGCGCGACGCGCCGCACGTCCTCGATGGTGACGGCATCGACGCGCGTCACATACTCCTGGAGCCAGGTGAGCGGCAGGTTGAAGGCCGCGAGCCCGGTGATCTGGCCGGCGATCTGCGCGGTGGATTCCAGGTCGCCCGGCACGCCGAGGCGGAGATACGCCTTGGCGCGTGCGAGTTCGTCGGGGGCGACGACGGAGTCGCGGATCTGCCGCATCTCCCTGAAGAACTCGACGAGCGAGCTGTCGGTGACATCGGTGCGCACATCCGAGCTGGCGATGAACGCGCCGGGGAGCGGACGCCACTGGAAGCCGGAGTTGGCACCGTAGGTATAGCCCTTGGTCTCGCGCAGGTTGCTGTTGAGCCGCGACGAGAACGAGCCGCCGAGGATGGTGTTCATCACCTGGATGGCGGCGAAGTCGGGGCTGGTGCGCTCGAGGCCGGGCGCGCCGATCATCACGACCGACTGCGCGGCGCCGGGCTTGTCGATGAGGACAACGCGGCGGGCCTGCAGCGTGACCGGGCGGGCGAGCACCGGTGCCGCGGTCCGCTCGGCGCCCGATGCGGCCCACACGCCGAAGCGACGCCCGAGCAGCGCGCGCGCCTCGGTGTCGCTGAGGTCGCCGACCACGGTGAACGTGGCGCGGCTGGGGCGGAACGACCCGGCGTAGAAGTCACGGACCATCGCGGAGTCGAGACCTGCGGTGGAGGCGGAGTCGCCGCCGAGCGGATTGTGGTACGGATGCCCCTCGGGGAAGAGGAGCTTGTTGAACGCGAGGGTGCCGAGTGCGCGCGGCTGGTCGCGCTGCTGCAACAGGCCGGCGAGCCGCAGGTCGCGCTGGCGACGGACATCGGCGCCGTTGAAGGTCGGGCGGAGCACGACGTCGGCCATCAGGTCGAGCGCGGGCTCGAGGTTGCGTCGCGCCACGCGCAGCGTGACGGAGGTGTTGTCCCAGTCGGCGGTGCTGCCGAGCGTGGCGCCGAGGAAGGCCAGCTCGGACTGGAGCGAATTGGCATCGCGCGCGCCGGCGCCCTCGCGGATCATCAGCGCGACAAACGAGGCGAGCCCCGGCGTGTCGCGGTCGAGGCGGCCGCCGCCGGCGACCTGGAGCGTGATGTGGACGAGGGGGAGTTCACGGTGCTCGACGACGCGGAGCCCGACACCGTTGTCGAGGCGCAGCGTCTTCACCGCCGGGACGGAGAGCGCCGGTGCCGTGGCGAGCGCGGGCGGGCGCGTACGATCGAACGCGCCCTGCTGCGCCTGGAGCGTGAGCGGAGCGATGGCGACCGCGAGGAACGCGGCGCGTGCGAGGTGCTGGGGGCGGATGGTCACTGGATGACTCCCTTCGTGGCGGCGAGTTCCTTCTTGCCCTGCGGAACGACGCTCAGCGTGATGCGCGAGCGGAGGAGATAGTCGCGCACGACGCGCTGGACGTCGGCGGCGGTGACGGCGCGGTAGCGGTCGAGGTCTTTCTGGAAGAAGTCTGCCTCGCCGGTGCCGTAGTAATACGAGTTGAGCTGGTCGGCCTTGGCACTGACGAACTCGAGGCGGTTGAGGAACGATGCCTCGATGGCGTTCTTGGCCTGTTCGATTTCGCGCGTCGTGGGGCCGGATGCCGCGAGGCGTCGGATTTCGGCGTCAATGACCTGCTTGAGCGTGTCGAGCGGAACGCCCGGGCGCGCGGTGGCGATGATCTGGTAGTCGCCGTCGAGCCGCTTGGACGAATTGAACGCCGTGGCCTGCGTGGCGAGCTCGCTGTTGAAGATGAGCGCCTGCGTGAGGCGCGAGTTGCGCGCGCCGGAGAGGACGTACGACGCGATGTCGAGTGCCGCGTCGTCGGCCGAGTACTCGCGGACGCCCCGCCAGGCGAGATAGATGCGCGGGAGCTGCACGCGATCCTCGAGCACGATGACGGTGTCCTGGAGCGCGAAGGCGGCGGGCGTCGGCCGCGCGGGCATTGCCGGGCCGCGCGGGATCTCGCCAAACATCTGGAGGGCGAGCGCGCGGACGGAATCGGCGCGCACGTCACCCGCGACGACGATGGTCGCGTTGTTGGGCGTGTAGTAGGTGCGGAAGAAATCCTTCACGTCGTCGAGCGAGGCGGCCGAGAGGTCGGCCATCGAGCCGATGGTCGTCCACGAGTACGGGTGACCGGTTGGGTAGAGCGCGGCCGCCATATTCTCGAAGACGAGCCCGTACGGCTGGTTCTCGTAGCTCTGACGCCGCTCGTTCTTCACGACATCGCGCTGGAGATCGACCTTGGCCGAATCCATCGTCTCGACCATCCAGCCGAGGCGGTCGGCCTCGAGCCAGAGCATCAGCGGGAGCGCGCCTGCCGGGCCTTCCTCGTAGTAGTTGGTACGGTCCGTGGTCGTGGAGCCGTTGTTGTTGGCGCCGGCCGCCTCGAGGAGTCGGTCGAACTGCGGGTATGGGGCGTTCTTGGAGCCCATAAACATCAGGTGCTCGAAGAGGTGGGCTCGGGCGACGAGAAGCTCGGTCGCACCGGGTTCGCCCACCTC
>CAYXQS010000022.1:0-15873 GCA_964466515.1 uncultured Gemmatimonas sp.
GGATCTGGTCGTCCGCGCGGAACCGGTGCTCGAAGTTGTTCCCCGAACGCAGGTTCTTGAGCTTCGCCTGCACCATTGCCCGCAGGTTGCCGGGGGTGTGGTGGCGGAACTCGATGATGCGGCAGGGATCGCCCTCAAAGACGATCACCATCCCGCGACGGATCTGCGTGGCCGGAATCGCCATAAGTCGGTACGAGAGCTGGTGGGAAAGGCAGGCTAAAACGTTGACAGCCTTGAAGTTTACACGGTTCCGGCCCCTCGGTCAACGGAGTCGGCTCCGAAGCGCCGCAATCGCCGCGTCCAACTGGCTGTCCCGCCCCCCGTACGACTCCCCCATCGGCCGGTCCACCCGCACATCCACCGGCCGGGGCAGCAACTCCATATCCTCCCCCGCCGCGTCCCGGATCCGAATAAAGGGGATCCGCAGCGTCGTCCCGTCAAAGAGGGTGAAGTTCGACGTGTAGATGATCCACCCCGACGTGGGCTCGCCGACCACGGGCCCCAGCCCGAGCGCGCGGTACCCCTCCGTGAAGTCCTCGGCGTCGCTGAGCGAGTGCTGGTTCACCACCAGGACCGTGGGCTTCTCGAAGGCGCGCTGGCCGAGCTGCAGCCGCGCGGGAACCTCGGGGGCGCCGCGCCGCTCCATTGTCAGGTACGGCCGGCGACTGAAGACGTCGAGCGCGTACGCGTTCACGAACCCGCCATTGTTGTTGCGGATGTCGATCACCACGCCCTCGCGGCCGTGGTTCTCCGCATCGAGGTCCACGTAGAGCTGCTGCAGCGAGCCCGCGCCCATATCGAGCATATGGACGTAGCCGAAGCGTCCGCCGCTGGCGCGCTCCACGTAGGCCCGCCGCTCCTCGACCCACGCGCGGTAGCGCAACCCCTTTTCCGCGCCGGTGTTCACGGGCAGCACCGTCACGTCGCGCGCGTTGCGTCCGTCGGCGTTGGGCGACACGCGCAGCGTCACGCGACGCCCGGTGGTGAACGACAGCAGGGAGTCGAGATTCGCGTCCCCCGTCGGCGTCCCGTTCACGGCCAGCAGATGGTCGCCCACCGCGATGCCTCCGGCGAGCGCGGCCGGGCCAAGCGGAAGCACGGCGGCCACGCGGAGTCGCCGGTCGCCCTCGTAGGCCGCGCGGTCAAAGTCCACGCCAAGGCGGCCAAGGCTCGGCGGCTGCGTGGACGGCCCGCCGACGCCCGTGTGCGACGCGTTGAGGTCGCCGATCATCAGGCCCAGCGCGCGGCGGAGCTCGTCCGGCGTGCGCGCGGCCGCGACGATGGGCGCGTAGCGCTCGCGCGCCGCGGTCCAATCGACGCCGTTCATCGCCGGGTCGTAGAAGTTGTCGCGCGTCCAGGTCCAGATCTCGCGGAACACCTCGTCCTTGTCGCGCGCGAAGTCGGACTCGACCACCGCGGTCACGTCAATGCCGCGCGACTGCCGGCTCTCGACGCCCACGGCCTGCACGCGGCCGTTGCTCAGGTACCAGAGCTCCTTGGAGTCCGGCGACCACTGGAGGTTTCCCTTCCCGCCGGCGCTGGTGGTGAGCTGGCGCAACTGCGGCGGTTCGGTAGCGGCCTCATCAATGGGCCAGGTCCAGACCTGCGTGCGGCCGGCGGCACCGGCGATGACGGCAATCTGCTTTCCGTCGGGACTCACCTGCGCCGAGAAGGCGTCCACGTTGAGCGGCAGCGCCTGCGCGCGCCGCCGCAGTCCCTCGGCGACAACGCGCGCCGTTGGGGTGGTGGCGGCCGACGTGGCGCCGCGGCCCGTGCCGGGGCGCGCCGCGCCGTTCGAGGCGCTCTCCGCCGGGAAGAGGGCGTCGAACTTGGCTTCGCGGAACACCGGCGCGCGCGGCACGAGGTCCACGCGGATGACCTGCGACTGCTCGGTGCGCTGCGCGTTGGAAAAGTAGAGGGACCGGGCGTCCCTGCTCCAGGAGATCGTCCCGCCAAAGGCGTTGGCGAGAAAGCTCACCTGCGTCGGCGTGCCGCCGGCCACGGGCACGACGTACGCATTCAGAAAGCCGCGCGGCCCGATGTCGAGGAAGGCGAGATGCTGCCCGTCGGGCGAGAAGGCGAAGTCGCCGGGGCCCGCGAACGGCGCGTGGCCAAACTGCACGGCCCGCGCAACCAGGCGCTCGGCGCCGCTCGCAACGTCGACGATCCGCAACTCCACGCTGTTCCGCACAAAGGCGATCTGCCTGCCATCGGGCGACCAGCAGGGCGTCAGGTCGTCGCCGCCGGCCGTGAGCACACGCTCGGCGCGCGTACCGAAGTCAAAGAGGTGCAGGCGACCCGTGCCGTCGGCCCACGAGGTGTAGGCGAGCCGTCGGCTGTCCGGCGCCCACGTCGGAAAGGCCTCGGCCGCGGTCGTGTTGGTGATGCGCACGCCGTCGCCGCCCTCCTTGGCGTCGGCCACAAACACCTCGCCGCGCACGACGAGCGCGAGCTTCTTGCCGTCGGGCGAGAGGTCGAACGCATTCACGCCGGTGGTGAGCGCGAGCCGCTCGGGGAGCGGCGTGGTGGGTGCGCCGCGCAACACGATGTCGAGCGGTGCCGTGCGCCCGCTGGCAATGTCGAGCGTCCAGAGGCGGAAGTCGCGCTCGAACACGATTGTCGCGCCGTTGCGCGTGATCTGCGGCCAGAGCACCCGGCCATCGGTGAAGGTCGTCAGCGCACGCGCGGCGCCGCCGTCCGCGGGCTGCGCGTAGAGGTTCTCGCTCGCCCCCCGGTCGCTCACGAAGTAGAGCGTCCGGCCGTCCGGCGCCCACATTGGCCAGACGTCGCGTCCCTTCCCCGGCCGCTCGCCCGTGGAGAGGCGCGTGTACGCCGGCGTGGCGCCCAGCGACACCAGCCAGATCTCCGCTTCGTCGATGTGCGACGAGCCGCGGCGCCACCACTGCCCCGAGGTCACGCCGCGCGCGGTGATGGCAAGGCGCTGGCCATCGGGCGCAGGCGCCGCCCAGTACTCCGAGGCGTACCGGTCGCCCGCGACGAACATCGGCGTCCCGCCGGTCGAGCGCACGCGCAGCACGTCGTGCATCCCGGCGACGTCGCGCGAGGAACTCGAGTAGTAGATCCACGCGCCGTCGGGCGACCAGGCGTCGAGCTGCTCGAGCCCGTCGTCGAACGTGAGCCGACGGAGCGCGTTGGTCGCGAGGTCGAGCACGTAGATGTCGCCGTTCCCCGTGCGGGTCGAGACAAACGCGAGGGACTGGCCGTCGGGCGACCAGCGCGGGCGGAAGTCGTTGGCCGCGTGCGCCACGAGCAGCCGCGCGTCGCCGCCGGCCGCGGGGACCACCCAGATGTCACCACCGGACGCGAAGGCGATCTCGCGCCCGTCGGGCGAGGGTGCGGGCTCGGCCAGGAGGGCGGCGGGCGGCGCGGATGCCGGCGCGGACACCGGCGCGCGCTGCGCCCCCACGGCCACGGCGGGAGCGACAAGTGCGGCAAGCAGGGCGAGGCGTGTCATCGACGGAGGGCTCCGGGGACCTGACGCAGGACGGGAGAGAGGGTCTTCCACATATTGCGCGCCGCGCGGCGCGCGCCTTCCTCGTTGGGATGGATGCCGTCCGACTGGTTGAGCGCCGACACGGCCGCGACGCCGTCGAGGAAGAACGGGATCAGCGTGACCCCTTCGTCCTGCGCGACGGTGAGGAAGTTGTTGCGGAAGGCGGTGGTGTATCGCGCGCCGAGGTTGGGCGGCGCCTCCATCTGCGCGAGGAGGATCCGCGCGTCGGGATTCGCGGCGCGCACCTTGTGGATGATCCCCACCAGGTTGGCGCGCGTGGTGTCGGGATCGAGGCCGCGGAGGCCATCGTTGGCGCCGGTCTCGATGACGACGACGTCGGCGCGGTCACGGAGGAGCCAGTCGATGCGCCGGAGGGCGCCCGCCGAGGTCTCCCCCGAGAGTCCGGCGTTGATCATCGTGACGCGCAGGCCGCTGGAGTCGGCGGTCCGCTGGAGAATCGCGGGGTAGGACGAGTCCGGATCGAGGCCGAGACCGGCGGTGAGACTCGTCCCTACGAAGAGGACGCGCACGATGGGCGTTGCCTCGGAGCTGGCCGCCGTGGTTGATTCCACCGGAACCTGCGGCGTGGCAGGCGGCTTTGTCTCCGACCCGCCGCATCCAATCAGGCCCAAGAGCCCCGCCGCGACGGCCCGACACCCGTTCCTCCATCCTTCCGTACGCATCCGCATGCTGATTGCCCGTGAGTTGACCAAGGAATACCGGAGCGGCACGTCCACTCTGGCCGTCCTCCGCGATGTCACCTTCGACATCCCGCAGGGCGCGTTTGTCGCCATCGTGGGCCCATCCGGCAGCGGCAAGACCACGCTTCTGGGCCTATTGGCGGGACTCGACCAACCGTCCCGTGGATCGGTCGAACTCGACGGCGCGGACCTGACCCGGCTCGACGAGGACGCCCGGGCAAAGCTCCGGGGAGAGAAAGTTGGGTTCATCTTCCAAAGCTTTCAACTCATCCCCACCCTGACGGCGGCGGAGAACGTCCAGGTTCCAATGGAATTGGCGGGCACGCCGGACGCAACCGGGCGCGCCCGCGAGCTGCTCGCCAAGATCGGGCTCGGCGACCGCACGGACCACTTTCCCAACCAGTTGTCCGGGGGCGAACAGCAACGCGTGGCGATTGCGCGCGCCTTTGCCAACCAGCCGCGGATCCTCTTTGCGGACGAACCCACGGGCAACCTCGATGGCGCCACGGGCGCCGTGATCGTCGCGCTCCTCGACCAGCTCAACCGGGAGTCGGGGGCCACGGTGGTGATTGTCACGCACGATCTCACGCTCGCCGAGCACGCGCAGCGCGTCATCCGGTTGCGGGACGGCGTCGTGGTGGAGGATCGGGCCGGCCGCGGTGGCGCGCCGGCCGGGGTCGCGGGAGCGGACGCCGCGAGCCCGGACGCCGCGTGAGCGCCTCCCCGGCGACCCTGTTCCGCCTCGCCTGGCGGGAGAGCCGCACGGCGCGGCGACGCCTGCTGCTCTATATGAGTTCCATCTCGCTCGGCGTCGCGGCGCTCGTCGCCATCGACTCCTTTGCGGCCAATGTGCAGGAGTCCATCAAGGAACAGTCGCGCGCGCTCCTCGGCGGTGACCTCAACCTGCGGGCGCGGCAGGGGTTCACCCCCGCCGTGGACTCGCTCCTCGACTCGCTCGCGACCGCCGGGATTCCCTCGGCGAAAATCACGAGCTTTGCGTCGATGGCCACGGCGCTCCCCTCCACGGGCACGCGGCTGGCGCAGATTCGCGCGGTCGCGCCGGGCTACCCGTACTACGGCACCGTGCTCACCGAGCCCGCGGGGCGCTGGGCGGAACTGCAGGACGGGCCCCACGCCCTCGTGGACCCCTCGCTGCTCATTGCGCTCGACGCGGCCATCGGCGACACGCTGAACATCGGGTACGCGCGCTTCGTGATCCGCGCGACGATCACCGACATCCCCGGCGACCCCGGGATCGCGGCCACCGTCGGCCCGCGTGTGTTCATCCCGGAGCGCTACGTCGCGGAGACGCAGCTCCTCGGCCTCGGGAGCCGCGCGGAGTACGAGGCCGTGGTGCAGCTCCCCAAAGGGATCAACGCGCCGCTCTGGGTCGCGCCGCTGCGACCGCGCTTCGAGGCGGGGAATATCCGCATCCGCACCGTCGTCGAGAGCGAGATGGACCTCACCGACGCCATCGCGCAGCTGGCGCGCTTCCTGAGCGTGGTGGGGCTGATTGCGCTGCTGCTCGGCGGGATCGGGGTGGCGAGCGGCGTGAACGCCTTCGTGCAGCGCAAAATCGACACCGTCGCCGTGCTGCGGTGCCTCGGCGCGTCCAGCGCGCAGGTGCTCACGATCTATCTCGTCCAGGCCGCGGCGATGGGCTTCCTCGGCGCGGCCGCCGGCGCGCTCCTGGGCGTGGGCATCCAGTTCGGCCTCCCGGTGGTGCTCGGCGATTTCCTCCCGGTGGACGTGCGCGTGACGCTCGTGCCGCAGGCCATCGGCCTCGGGCTCGCCGTGGGCGTGTGGGTGGCGATCGTCTTTGCGCTGCGCCCGCTCCTTGTGCTGCGCCGCATCTCGCCGCTGCAGGCCATCCGCCGCGACGACGCGGAACTCACCGCCTCGCGCCGCCGCGACTCGGCCACGCACGTCACCAACCTCGCGCTCGTGGCGAGCGTGCTCGCCCTCGCGCTCGACCGCGCGGATTCCGTGGAGCAGGGCGTCATCTTCGCGGCCGGCGTCTTCCTGAGCATCGGGCTCCTCTGGGGGAGCGCGGCGCTCGTGTCCACGCTCGCGCGGCGGCTGGTCTCACCGCGCTGGCCGTATGTGATCCGCCAGGGCATCGCCAACCTCTACCGCCCCGCGAGCCAGATGCGGTCGGTGGTGCTCGCGCTCGGCTTCGGCTCGTTCCTCGTCACGACGATCGTGCTCGTGCAGGCCAACCTGCTGCGCTCGTTTGACCTGACCGCGGCCGCGTCGCGCGGGAACCTGGTGTTCTTCGACGTGCAGGAGGACCAGACCGCCGGACTCGGCGGGATGATCGCCGACGCCGGGCACGAGATCGTGTCGCTCACGCCGATCGTGACGATGCGCTTTGTGGAGGCCAACGGACTCGGCCCCGAGGCGTGGGCCGCGAAGGTCGGGATGTCCGCGCGCAGTTGGGCGATGCGGCGCGAATACCGCTCCACCTACCGCGACTCGAGCGTGGCGACGGAGACGCTGCTGAGCGGCGCGTGGTTTGGCGCAGCGCCAACCGACACGGCCGCGGGAGTCTACCAGGTCTCGCTCGAACGCGACATCGCAAGCGAGCTGAAGGTCGGGCTCGGCGACACCATCACCTGGGACGTCCAGGGCGTGCGCGTGCGCACCGTGGTGACGAGCACGCGCGAGGTCGACTGGGGACGGTTCGAGCCCAACTTCTTTGCGGTCTTTGAGCCCGCCGCGCTGCGCGGCGCGCCGCAGCAGTTCGTGACCATCGCCGCGGTCGGCAGCGATACCGCCGTGGCGCGGCTGCAGCGCGAGTCGGTACAGCGCTTCCCGAACGTCTCCAGCATTGACCTCTCGCTGGTCCGCCGCACGATCGACGGCATCGTGGGCAAGGTGACGCTCACCGTGCGCTTCCTCGCGGCATTCTGCCTTGCAATGGGGATCCCGGTGCTGTTCAGCGCCGTGGCCGCCACCCGGCGCGACCGGCTGCGCGAGGGCGTGCTCCTCAAGACGCTCGGCGCCACGCGCGCGCAGATCGGACGGATCCTCTTTGCGGAATACGCCGTGCTCGGACTTCTCGGGAGCCTGACGGGGATGGTGCTCGCGTTCGCGGGCGCGTGGGCGCTCGTGACGTTCGTCTTCAAGGGGAGCTTTGCCGTGGCACTCCTGCCCGCGTCCGGGATCGCCATTGCGATGACGCTGCTCGCGATCTCCATCGGGGTCCTCACCGGCCGCGACGTGTTCCGCGAAACCCCGATGGCCGCGCTGCGCGAGAACTGAGCGGGGCGCGCTACTCGACGCGGACGATGGCCAGCCGCGCGGTGGCGGGGAGCGGCCCGCCGGCGAGCCCGCGGAGGTGCAGCAGTTGGCGCGTGAGGGCCGTACCTCCCGAAAGCTCCACCGGCTGGAACCCGCCGGGCTGCAGGACAGGCACCGCCACCGTGAACGCGCCCGCCGCGGCCTGCACCGGATGCGCGGGGTACGCGCGCGAAAAGAGCGGATGCTGCGACGGCCCCGCGTTGCACGGCCCGAGGTCGAGACAGAGCCCGTTGAAATTCGAGGTCAGGTCCCACGACGGGAAGGTCAGCCGTGCGTCGAGCGGCGCAAAGCCGGGGCGGCCATCCGTGAGCATCGCAAGCGCCCAGCGGCCCAGCATCTCGTCCCAGGGCATCCCCGCGCGCGCCTCAAGATTCGCGAGGCCGTTCTGGCCGCCGAGGGTGAAGTCGCGGAGCAACTGCTCCTCCGGGAGCGCGCGATGGTCGAGCGCCCAGCGCGTCAGCGCCCACGCGCTCCCGTAGAACGAGAGGTCGCCGGGCAACGCGCCGCCGAGCGGGGAATGCCCGGCCGGATCGTCGAGATGCGTCCAGAGCCCTTCGAAGTGCGCGAGCATCGCCTGCGGGGCGTCGTCGCACCCGGCGCCCGGCACCGCAAAGAGCGCCTCGCAGCGGAGCGCGGCGGCGTACGCCGTATTCCCGCCCTGCGCGAGCCCGTATACCGCGCGCGCATACAGCTCCTCGGCGTGGCGCGCGGTGGCCTCCTCCAGCCAGAACTCCTCCAACGGCCGGCTACGCGCAATGCGCTCGGCGTACGACACAACGTGCTTGAGCTCGTGCGCAATCACGCTGCGCATTTCGTGCCGCCAGCGCGCAATGGTGCCGGACCCCGTGCCGGGCCCCGCAAAGAACGGCACCTGCGCATAGAACACCTCGCCCACGTTGCTCGACGGGAACTGCGCGCGCTGGAAGAAGTCGCAGCTCACGACCGCGCCGAGCACCGCGCCCTGACGGAGCACGTTCATCCGCGGGGAGAAGACGAGAAAGACGCGCCCGTTGCCGTCGAGCGCGTTGTCCATCACGAGCGGATCGCCAAACGTGGTGATGATCGGCCAGATCACGCCTTCGACCTCGTCGCCGAGCGTCACAAAGGCAGTGTCCATCTGGCCGGCGAGCATCGGCGCGCCGCCGACGACGGTGCTCGTGTCCTCGAGAATCACGATGTGCGGCCCGATGTACACGGCACGCGCGTCGATCGCGATGAAATTGTCGCAGAAGCCCTGGCTGTCGAGGTTGGGGATGCGCACCGGCACAATGCCGTTGAGCGTCGGCATCTGCAGCGCCGCTTCCCCGCCCCGATGTGGCGCCACGAGCGCGCGGCGGTTTGCGTCGAGATGCGCGCGCGTGGCGGCCGCGAGGTCTTGATGCGTGCGAGCGCGGCGGGCGGCGCGCGCCGCGCCGGGCGACCACGGGGCCTGCCGCAGGGCGGGCATCGGCGGCGCGAGCGGCGACGCCTGGGCCAGCGGCGGCGCGGCACCGCCTGTTGTTCCGGCGAGCGAGACCCCGATGGGCCCCGCGCCGAAGGCGCGCGCGCCGTTGCTCACCGCCATCAGGTATCGCCCGGTCCCCGCGTCCAGCTCGTTGCACGTGGACGCCGCGGCGGAGGTGAGCACCAGCGCCTCGCCAACCTCCAGCGCGCGCTGGGTGGCGGTCTGCAGGGTGACGGGCGCCGCCCCCACGCCGCCGCCCGTGGTCACCTGCAACGCGACGACGCCCGTGGGCAGGCAGTGCGCGCCGCCCGCAGGAAGCTGCGCGGTGAGCTGCGTCGCCGAGGCGGCGGTCACGGTGAGCGGCACGCCGTCCGCGAGCACGATGTTGGCCCCCGGCGTCGCGCCAAACCGCTGGCCGAGGATCACCACCGGCACCCCGGGCACGATCTTCGACGGCGTCACGCTGACGATCACCGGCGAGGTCATCGTGACGAATGGATCCACGATCACGGCCAGCTCGGCCGTGAGTCCCTCGACTGTCACCGAGATCGTTGCGCGGCCAACGGCAATGGGCGTGACGACGCCGGTGGCGGAGACCGTCGCGATCCGCGGCGCGTCGGAACTCCACGCCAGCGGCGCGCCGATGATCGGCAGGTCCGCGGCGTCAACGACCTGGAGCGGGAGCGGAAGCCCGCCGCCCGGGAGCAGGAGAAACAGCGTGTCGTCGTCAAAGCCGAGCGACGCGACCGGCGGATTCACGAGGTCGATTGCGAGGTTCACGGTCTTGGTGCCGGCCGTGGCGCGCGCAATCCCGGTGCCGGGCGCGAGCCCGCGCAGCAGCCCGGTGGGCGAGACCTCGAGCAGGGCCGGGGTGACGGAGGTCCAGTGGACCGGCACGTTCACCGGCTCGTCGTTGGCATCCACCGGCGCGCCGACCACGCGCATCGTGTCGCCGGGGCGGAGCGTGAACGCGGGGACCTGAAGCTCGATGCGCGTGACGACCGGGCGCGGTTTGACCACATCGCCGGTACACGCGCTCGCCACGGCAAGGAGGAGGGCGAACGCGATGACCGGGCGGCGACCCGGGCGGACGGCAGGGGACGGGCACATCGCTTGCGTAGTATACCCCCGGCCGTACATTCGCGCGATGATTGCGGAGATGATCGAGTCAATGCGGGCCTGGGCGACCGGGCGCTGGTGGCAGTGGCGGCTCCCCCTGTTCCTGTTTTTCGCGGTCCAGGCGTCCGAACCGCTCCGCGCCTTCGGGGAGGCGAACCTCTTCACCGGCATCATCTTCGGGGCCCACGAGTTCGGGCACCTGCTGTTCAGCTTTGGCGGGGAATGGCTCACCATTGCCGGGGGGAGTCTCACGCAACTGCTCGTCCCCATTGGCGCGGCCTTTGCCGTGGGCCGGAGCAAGGACTGGTTTGGCGTCGCCATCTGCGGGCTCTTCCTCGCGTCGAGCCTCGGCGACCTCTCGTGGTACATCGCGGACGCGCGCGCGCAGGACCTCGACCTCGTCAGCTTCTCACCGGACGGCGGCGGCCACGACTGGCACTACCTCCTTGGGCACGCCGGACTGCTCAAGCGGGACCTCGCGATTGCGTCGTTCACCCGCTTGGTCGGCTGGTGCACCATCCTCGCGTCGGCCGTGCTCTCGGCCCGGCTCTTCTGGTGGATGCAGACCCGGAAACCGGTCAGCGACGCAGACAGCGCGGACGTTCCGGGGCCAGGTTCGCGCAGCGGATCGTCTCGTCCATCCCGGCGGTGATCGTCCCGCAGGCGGTGTTGACGGCACTCTTGAGCGCCTCCTCCTCCGTCTGGGCCGAGGCCGCCGCGCAGTTGGTCTGCCCGTTGAACGTCACGCACGCCTCGCACTCCACCTGCTGCGCGGAGAGCGTGGAGTAGAGCAGCAGCCCGGCAAACGCGAGCGCGAGCAGGAGCGTGAGCAGCGTGCCGCGCTTCACGGGGACCTCGACGTCGCAGGGTGGATTCGCATCGAACCCGGCAGCGCATCGAGCAGCGGCTTGAGGTCGCTCGCGCGGTCGAGCGTGGTCACGAAGGTGAGCCCCGGGAGCGTGACGACCAGGAGCTTCTCGACGCCGTAGAGCACCACCGTGCCGCGCTCGCTGTGCACCACGTTGCACTCCGCGTCCACGAAGTGCGCACGGCCGATGGCGCCGTTGCCGTCGTCGTCGAGGTCGCGCGCGCGGCGCAGCGAGGCCCAGGTGCCGACGTCGTCCCAGCCGAAGTCGCCCTGGAGCACGAGCAGGCGGTCGGTGCGCTCCAGCAGGCCGCGCTCGAGCGAGGTGGCGCGCACCGACCCCACGAACGCCGGCAGGTTTCCCGCCGCGAGCGCCGCGAGGCCGTCGCGCACCTCGGCCGTGTGCGCCGCGAGCTCCTGCAGGAAGGTGCCCGCCGCGCCGACCACCACGCCCGAGTGCCAGCGTGCGCCGCGCGCGAGGAGCGCAGCCGCCTCGGCTTCCGATGGCTTTTCCGTAAACGTCCGCGCCAGCGCCGCCCCCCCCTGCACGAGCGGTTGATCGACGGTGAGCGCCGAGCCCGGCACGATGTAGCCGAACCCCGTCTCGGGGCGCGTGGCCTTGATCCCGATGGCCACGAGCGCCTGCTCACGCGCCGCGATGGCCGCCGCGCGCCGCAGCGTGCGCCGATACTCCTCGGGGAAATCCACCGCGAGGTCGGCGTGGACCGCCACCAGCATCGCGCTCGGGCCCGCGCGGCGCGCGAGCTCCTGCGCGCCCCACGCCAGCGCCGCCGCCGTCCCCAGCGGACGCGGCTCCACGAGCACGTTCTCCTCCGGCACGTCGCGTGTCACCGACCGGATGGCGGGCGCGATGTCGCGGCTCGTGAGGATCAGCACCCGCTCCGGCGGGATCGCGGGCTGCAGCCGCCCGACCGTGTCCTCGATGAGCGTCTGCTGCGACACCAGCGCGAGGAGCGGCTTGGGACGCGCGGGCGTGCTCAGCGGCCAGAAGCGCGACCCGATGCCGCCCGCAAAGACCACCGCCCAGAGGGCGACGTCGGTCTCGGGTTCGGCAAAGCTCGCCGGCTGCTCGGTCGGAAGGGTGCCGACGGTGCGCATCCGATACAAGCTAGCGCAACAGGACGATCCCGACGAACCCTACCATTGCCACCAGGAGCATTCCCGGGACGGCGAAGCGCAGCCACCGCCCGTACGACACCCCGCCCTTCAGGAGCATCGCGAGCATCGCACCGTTGGTGGGCGTCACGAGGTCCATCATCACGCCGCCGGTCTGGTAGGCCATCACCGCCGCGTCGCGGCTGATCCCGAGCAGGTCCGCGGTGGGTGCCATAATCGGCATCGTGAGCACCGCGTGGCCGCTGTTGGACGCGACGGGGATGTGGATGAGCGCGTGGATGGGCACCATCAGCGCCGCCGCCGCGAGCGCGGGGACCTGCCGCAACGGCGCCACCAGCCCCGCCACGATCGTATCCATCACCATCCCGTCCGTGAGGACGACGCTGATGCCGCGCGCCACGCCCACAAAGAGCGCCGCCGCGAGCATCGTCTCCATTCCGCGGATCAGGTCGAGCGTCGTCGCCTGCACCGTGCGCCCCGAGACGAGCCCAATGGCAAACCCCGCCACGAGGAAGAGTGCGGAGAACTCGTTGAACCCCCAGTCCGCGCGGAGCACGCCCGCCACGTAGATGAGGATCGGCATCACGGCAATCAGGAGCAGCAGCACATCACGCCGCGTGGCGGGCTCCACGGCGTCCTGCGCGATCTCCAACCGCACGTCGTCGCGATGCGTGCTCGCCAGTGTCCACGCAATCCACACCGCGACCGCGAGCCCGAGGATCAGCATCCGGACCCCGCCCCCGCTCAGCGGCGGAAGCTCCGCAAACCGCAATGCGATGCCCGTGCCAAACGGGTTCGTCGGCCCGAACGCCGACCCCACCACCGCGGCGCCGAGACTCATCGAGAGCGCGGTCACCGCGCCAAAGCCGAGCCCGCGGCTCAGCAGCACGAGCACCGGCACGAGGGCAATGATCTCCTCGTGCATATTCTCCATCGCGCCAAACGACGCGAAGACGAGACTGACCACGATCACCGTGGTACGCGGCCGCCGCGCGCGGCCCACGAGCGTGCCGACGAGTCGGCCGAGGGCGCCGGTGGCGTCGAGCAGCGCAAACGCCGCGCCCGCGAAGAGGATGGTGACGATCACGTCCGCGCCGGCGACGATCCCCCTGGGCACCGCGAGGAGCGCCGCGAAGAGTCCCACCGGCGCGCTGTCCACCCGGTGGAAGGTCCCCGGCACCACGACGTCGCGGCCGAGCGCGGCATCGGGCACGCGGTCGTACACGCCCGCCGGGAGGACCCACGTGAGGATCGCGGCCACCGCGACCCCGCCGAGGAGAAGAACAAAGGGATGCGGGAGCCGGAGGCGGGGGGTCACGGGCGGGAGTGTATCCCGAGGTGTGGCAGGGACGCAATCCAGCCGTGCCGGGGTGCTGGCCGAGGGGCATTCTCCACGCCGCCAACCGTGACGCCCCCCGCGCCTCGGCGGGTATGGATATTGGCAACAAGGTCCGGGCGCTCTATTGTAGAGTAGGGTCGCCCGTTGGCCAGTGCCCCGAGGTACCGCCACTGATGTTCAAACTGCTCGAGACCACCCGCGCCGCGAAGCCGTTCCCGATGACTCCGGGAGCGGTGGTCAGCGTGTGCCTGCACGGGGCGCTGGTCCTGGGACTCGTGATTGAGCAGACGGTCAACTCCGAGACGGCGACCACCTGGGAAGAGGTCATCGAAGGGCTCACCTACATCGCGCCGCCCGACGTGGTCTCCTCGGCGAGCGAGCTGCAGGTCCGCTACGAGGACAGCGGCGGCCGCGACGGCGACCGCGAGGCCAACACCAGCGACCCCAGCGACCTCGGCTCGATGGGACGCGGCACCGGCCAGTCCTCCCTCGCGAGCCTGAGCACCAACGAGCGACCCAGCGATTCCTTCGCACGCCCCAACGAGGAGGCCTTCGAGGACGCCTTCTCGATGGTGGAGGTGGAGCAGGCCGCGGAGCGCGACCCCGCGAGCGCGGCGCCCGTGTACCCGCCCCTGCTGATGCAGCAGGGCATCGAGGGCTACGCTGCGATGCGCTTCGTCGTGGACAGCGCCGGACGCGTGGACCTGATGTCGGTGCGGGTGCTCGACACGACGCGGCCGGAGTTCGCGGCCGCGGTGAAGGCGGCGATGCCCGGAATGCGCTTCACGCCCGCCCGCCTCGGGAACCGGCCCGTGCGTCAGCTCGCTGAGCAGCTCTTCGCGTTCAAGATCCTGCCGACGCAGACCTCCGACGCCGCCGACCCGCCCTCCCCCGCCGCCGTCGGGCAGCGCCCGCGCTGATCAGCGGATCCGGAGGAGCTTCCACTCCACGGGCACGTCATAGCCCTGGATCTCGAAGTCGATGCCCTGGCCGTGATCGACGATCGACACCCAGCCGGGACTCCCGTACGTGTTGAAGAAGAACACCGCCGGTGTGTGGCGGTCGAGGATCGCGTCGGGCTGCCAGCCGTACGCCTGGCCGGCCGGAAGCTGCCAGATCCGGAGCGACGCCTTGTCCTGGTAGATCGGGTTGGGCGTGAGGTCGTCGCCCGCATAACTCAGCGTCCAGTCGAGGAGCGCGTTGGCTGCGGTCCACCGCGTGCCGAGCCTCTGCTGCATCCGCGACACCAGCCCCTGCCGCTGCGTGACGCCGTCGTGGCCGTACCACCCTTCGCTCGCGCCGCGCGCCACCGCGCGCAACGCCTCGTCCACGGTCTCGCCCGCGTCCATCCGACGCCCCATCAGGTCGCGGAAGAACCCCATGGCGTGCTCGTAGCCCGCCGTGAGCACGCCGTTGGCCGGCTGCGCGCGCTGCACGAAATACGACGCCGCCAGCGTGCCCGTCGGCGCGCGCCAGTCGAAGTTGGCGTTGGGCGCGACCCCCGCCATCCGCCGGAGCATCTCGTACGAGATCAGGTTCGCCGCGCCCTCGTCCGCCCAGTACGCGGCCCCCCACGTGGACGCGATCCCGGGGAGCGGGCGCGAGCCGTGCAGATACATCCGCTGGTACAGGTGCGTGAACTCGTGCGCGAGATACTGGCCGAGTCGCAGCGCGCTGAAATACGGATACGGCAGGAGTTCGAGCCAGGCAAAGAGCGTATCGCCCGAGACCTCGGCGTACGACTGCCCCTGGATCAGGACCTGCTGTTGCAGCGTGATGAGCGTCTGCCCCGCCCCGCTCGAGCGCGGCATTGCGTCCACGTAGGTGGCGCGCAGAATCGGCAGCGCGTGCTCGCGGAAGATCGCGTAGCCCGAGTCGAGCTGCGCGAGGAAGAAGTCGAGATCCTCGGTGGGGTCGTCCTCCCAGCGGACGACCACCGTGGTGCCGTCGTAGACGCGCACCACGCGCGCGGACCGCGGCAGCCCGGTGAGCGGATCCTCGAGCGGGAAGAGTTCGTTGAGCGTCCACGGCGCGGTGCGGTGGCGGGGAGCGGTCTGCGCGACCCCCTCCGAGCGCGGCGTGCGCGTCGGACCGTGCATCGGCTGGGCATCGAGCACCAGCGGCGCGGTGCCCTCGCCCGCCGGTTCGTCCGGCGACTGCACACCCACGTTCACCGGGAGGAGGCTGATGCGAAGCGGGTACTCGCCAAAGACCTGCTCCACGGCGGTGCGCGAGGCGTTGATGGCCCGCGGGTCCACCCAGGCCAGTGCGTACTGCGCGCCCGGCGACGGGGCGAGACTGCACTGCCTGAGGCCGGGGGACGCGGGAACCACGGCCTGGCCCACCGCCACGCGGATGGTGCGGTTGCTGCAGTGCAGCGCGCCCGCCTCGCCGGAGGCGGTGGGGCTTGTCCTCGCCGCGCTCGGCGCGTGCGGGGCGGACGGCCCCACC
>CAYXQS010000022.1:15883-20615 GCA_964466515.1 uncultured Gemmatimonas sp.
GCCCCACCGCCTCCGGCGAGGCGGTGGGGCCGTCCGCCCCGCACGCGCCGAGCGCGGCGAGGACAAGCCCGCCGAGGAGAACCACGCCGCGATGAGAGGGCATCAGGAGGGGACGGGGACGCAGGACGGTCTGCCGGACACTACCCGTCCGGACTCCCCCGCCGTCACCGCTTCGGCTTGGGCCGAAACGGCATCGTGAGCAGTGCGCCCACGGTGGCGTGCTCCGCCGGGTCGAGGTGCGTGTCGATCCCGTACACGAGCCGCTCGCGGTCCAGCCGCCGGAAGGTACCAAACAGGCGGTCCCACACCGAGAAGATGTTGCCGTAGTTGGAGTCGGTGTACGGCAGCACGTAGTGGTGATGGACCTTGTGCATATCGGGCGAGACGATCACCCAACCGAGCGCGCGGTCGAGGGCGCGCGGGAGCGAGATGTTGGCGTGGTTGAACTGGCTCAGCACCACGCTCAGCGCCTGGTACAGGAACACCATCCAGAGCGGCGTCCCGATGACGAGCACGGCGAGACCCGTGAAGAGGAAACGGAGCACGCTCTCGCCCGGGTGGTGCCGGTTGGCCGAGGTCGTATCCACGTGCGTGTCGCTGTGGTGGACGAGGTGGAGCTTCCAGAGGGCGGGCGTCTTGTGCTGCACCCAGTGCGGCAGCCACGCGCCGATGAGATCGAGCAGGAGGAGCCCGATGAGCGTCTGGAGGAGGAGCGGCGCGCCCGGGATCAGGAAGAGGAGGCCCGCCTCGTGGGCCACCGACCACTCCGACGCGAGCAGGAGGGTAAAGGCGAGGCCGAAGTTGACGACGATGGTCGTGGCGGTGAAGAAGATGTTCACCAGCGCGTGCCGCCACTTGCGGTACTCGAACCGGACGAGGGGGACGGCGCTCTCGATCACCCAGAACACCGTGATCCCGCCGACAAGGATCAGCGCGCGATGGGAGGACGGGATCGACCCGAAGTACGCGGCAAGGGTGTTCATCAACGGCTATGGAGCAGTATGGGCTTGGGGGGAGTTGAACCTCCGACCTCACGCCTATCAGGCGTACGGCACCAACCTACGTCAAGCGCTCGCCGCCAGGAAGACCAATTCGGCACGCTAGACGCGAATGCGGCCCGTTCCTCTTTACCCCTATCCATCCCCCTCTACCCCCCTCACCGCGATCGCTCACCGCGATTGTCGTCGAGCGATGCCCGGGGTAAGTTGCCAAATGGCTCGGAGGCACACACTCCTCCTACTTCTCGCGCTCGGCGCCTGCGACGGCACCCCGACGGCGTCGACACGCGGCACTCCGCCGGCATTGCCTGCCGATCCGACGGCCACCAACGCGTGCGCGCAGCCGTTCGGCGACCCCAGCACCTCGCTCTACGTCCTGCCGTATCCCGTGGGCCGAGAGTACCAGCTCAACCAGAGCGCCTGTCCGTCGAACCTGGGCTATTCGCACTACGGATCGATCGCCTACGATTTCGGCTTGGCAATGGGAGACTCCGTCGTTGCGTCGCGCGCTGGGATTGTCCTCGTGATGGAGGAGCGCTGGCCCGATGGCGATCGAGACTGCGGGCACGCCAACACCGTCATCGTGAGGCACAGCGACTCGACGGTACTGATGTACACGCATCTCCAGCAAGAGGGCGTACAGGTCGAGGTCGGCGACAGCGTTGCGCAAGGCCAGTTCATCGCGCGCTCAGGTGACAGCGGCTGCAGCAGTGGTCCGCACCTGCACGTGCAGCTCTACCAGCCGGTACCGTTTGGAGGGAGCGGTCTGACCCTTCCGCTGAACTACCGGAACGCCGCGGGCCCGACGACTATGAATCGGCTGGTGGGCGGCGCGGCATACCGCGCGGTGGGCGCGCCTCGATAGCGCGTTAGGCGAAAACGAACGCGCCCGACTGACGAGGTCAGCCGGGCGACAGTGGGCCTGGGAGGAGTTGAACCTCCGACCTCACGCTTATCAGGCGTGCGCTCTAACCACCTGAGCTACAGGCCCGGTCAGAAGCCCGAAATAAAGCGGGAACGGCGGCTCTGGTCAACCGAACCGCCGACAATCCCCGACCGCCGGTCACTCCTCGAACCGGTTCGGATGCGGCTTCTCCTCTTCCTCGCCGTCGTCGTACTCGTCGTCGAGGTCGATCAGGTCGTCGTCATCGTCGTCGAGGTCATCCTCGTCGTCGAGATCGTCGTCCAGATCGTCGTCCAGATCATCGTCGTCCAGATCGTCATCGAGCGCTGCGTCGAGGTCGTCGCGCTCGTCATCCTTGCCGGCCGGCATCGTACGGGGTCTCCCCAGGGGGTTCCAATCGCGCGCGGCCTACGAGGCCGCGCGGTCCTTCTTCGCCACGCGGTTGATGCGCTTCCGGTCGCTCTCGGACAGGAGGCGCTTGCGCAGACGGATCGACTTCGGGGTAATCTCGATCAGCTCGTCGTCCTCGATATACTCCAGCGCCCCCTCAAGGGTCAACAGGCGCGGCGGCTCCAACTGGATGGCGTCGTCCGCGCTCTTGGACCGCATATTGGTCAGCTTCTTCTCCTTTGTCGGATTCACGTCCATATCGCCCGGACGCGCATTCTCCCCGACAATCATCCCCTCATAGACCTCGTCGCCCGGGGCCACGAAGAGCGTCGAGCGCTCCTGCAGGTTGCCCAGCGCAAAGGCGATGATGGTGCCACCCTCCATCGAGACCAGGACGCCGCGGAGCCGCCCCTGCAGCGTGCCCGCCCAGGGCCCGTACTCGAGGAACCGGTGGTGCAGAATGCCCGTGCCGCGCGTGTCCGTGAGGAACTCCGAGCGGTAGCCGAAGAGGCCGCGCGCCGGGATCTTGTAGACGATGCGGACGAGCCCCATCCCGGGGTTCTTCATCTCGATCATCGACGCCTTGCGGGGGCCGAGCTTCTCGATGACGAGGCCCATAAACTCCTCGGGCACGTCAATGGCCAGCTCCTCGTACGGCTCGAGCCTCTCGCCGTTGGGGCCGGTGTGCGTGATCACGCGCGGGCGCGAGACCTGGAACTCGTACCCCTCACGGCGCATCGTCTCCATCAGGATGGAGAGGTGCAACTCGCCGCGGCCCGACACCGTCCACGCGTCGGTGGCGTCGGTGTCCTCGACGCGCAGCGCGCCGTTGTGCTCCAGCTCGCGTTCGAGGCGCTCCTTGATCTGGCGACTCGTGACGTACTTCCCGTCCTTGCCGGCAAACGGGGAGTTGTTGACGAGGAAGTCCACCGAGATCGTGGGCTCCTCGACGGCAATGCCTTCGAGGCGCTCGGGGTGCTCGGGGTCGGTGATGGTGAGGCCGATCTCGACGCCGTCGAGGCCCGCGAGGGCGACGATCTCGCCGGCCGACGCCTCGGGAACCTCAATCCGCTCAAGGCCTTCGAAGCCAAAGAGCTTGGTCACCTTGCCGGGCGCGCCCTTCAGGTTATGGTCCACCGGGAGGAGGTGGACGGTGTCGCCGACCCGCACGGTGCCACGCTCGACGCGCCCGATGGCGAGCCGCCCCAGGTAGTTCGAGTAGTCGATGGTCGAGACGAGCATCTGGAACGGGCCGACGGTATCGCTCGGCGGGGCCGGCACGTGGCGGACGATGGTGTCGAAGAGCGGCGTGAGGTCCACCGCGGGCACGTCCATATCCATCGTGGAGGTGCCGTTGCGCCCGGAGGCATAGACCACGGGCGCGTCGAGCTGCGCCTCGTTGGCCTCGAGCTCGATCAGGAGGTCGAGGACCTCTTCGTGTACCCGCATCGGCTCGGCGCCGGGCCGGTCGATCTTGTTGATGCAGATGATGACGGTCCGGCCGAGCGCGAGTGCCTTCCGGAGCACGAATCGCGTCTGCGGCATCGGGCCGTCAAAGGCATCCACGACGAGGAGCACCCCGTCCACCATCCGGAGAATCCGCTCCACCTCGCCACCGAAATCGGAGTGCCCCGGGGTGTCGACGATGTTGAGCTTCGTCTCCCCCCAGTGGACCGAGGTGTTCTTGGCCAGGATGGTGATGCCGCGCTCGCGCTCGAGCGGATTGGAGTCCATCACCCGCTCGGCGACGACCTGATTCTCGCGGAACGCGCCGGCCTGCCGGAGCATTTTGTCCACGAGGGTCGTCTTGCCGTGGTCGACGTGCGCGATGATGGCGATGTTGCGGATTTGCATAGCCATCAAATATAAACCGATTGGCTCCGGAAGACGGAGGGGTCCCCCCTACCGTTTTGCCGCCCCCGGCTTGGCCGCCCCCGGTTTGGCCGTGCCGGCCGCCCCGCCACCGCCCGCGCCGCCCGCAGCCGCAGCTCCCGCCACGTTCAGCGCGTCCCCCTCGATGAAGGTCACGTCGAACCCCTTCGCCTTGAGCGAATTCACGAAGGACGCCTTGTCCACCGACTTCATATAGGCCTCCTTCGGCTCCACGAGCTTCTTCTCCACGAGATCCATCAGGGTGTCGTTCATCGTGATCATCCCGAGACGCTTGGAGGTCTGCATCATACTCGGGATCTGGAACGTCTTCCCCTCGCGGATGAGGTTGGAGATGGCGGGGGTGACGAGGAGGATCTCGCGCGCCGCCACGCGGCCGCCGCCGATCTTCTTGCAGAGCACCTGCGAGACCACACCCTTGAGCGACTCCGAAAGCATCGTCCGCACCTGCTCCTGCCGGTCCGCGGGGAACTGGTCAATCAGGCGGTCGATGGTGCTCGCCGCCGTCGTCGTGTGCAGCGTCCCAAAGACGAGGTGGCCCGTCTCGGCC
>CAYXQS010000023.1:0-20590 GCA_964466515.1 uncultured Gemmatimonas sp.
CCGCCACGCTCGGCGGGTTCGACTCGCCGGGCGGCGCGGTGATCGCGGGGTTGTCCATCGGTGTCATCGAGCAGATGGCCGCCGGCTACGCGAAGAACTGGGTCGGCCAGGAGCTCAAGCTCCGCGGTGAGCGCACGCTGCTCCGGCGCCGACTTCCGATGCCGCGCCGCCGCCAGCCCCACCACGGCCTCGCGCCACCCCCGCTCGAGCCGTGCCGCGTCGAAGGCCGCCATCTGGGCCTCCATCGACTGCGCGCGGTGCGCGGCGGTGCGCGCCTGGATGAGCGGCGCGAAGATCCGGTCGTGGTCCGAGCCCGGCGCCGAAGGCACCGCGAGCGCGCGTAGCGAGCGCGTGAGCTCGGGGAGCTCGAACTCAGGCATCGGTCGCCGAGTAGCGATAGTCGCCGAGGAGCTCGCGGTCGCAGAGCGCGGCGCGCTGGCCGGTGCGCCGCTCAAAGCGCAGCACGAAGTCCGGGAGCCGCTCGGCGCTGAATGCCGCGCGCGGCAGGCCGAGCGCGGCAATCGCGCGCTCGATGGTCGCCGGCGCCCCCTCCACCTCCACGAGTACGTCCATACGGGGATATCGCTCGAATCGGACCACGGCGCCAGCGAAGAGGTACTGCGCAATCTCGCGATGGATCTCGCGGGTGACGACGTAGCCGAGCGCCCCGAGGATCCGTGCAAGCGCCTCGGGATCATCGGCGTTCACCGACTGCTCCTCGCGAACCTTGTAGCCATCGACGTAGGTGGTGGGGCCCTTGAAGTCGAGGGAGGCGCGCACCTCGACGCCGCGATAGACGCGGAGCCGCAGCACGTGGTCGCGGAGCGTGAGGGCGCGGTCGGCGGTGTCGTAGCGCATATCCTCGAGGCGGCCTTCGTACATCGTTTCGGCGCCGGCCGCGATGAGCGCCAGGCGCGCGCGCTCCGCGACGGCCGGGTCCTCGACCACGCCCTTGAGCTCGACCTCACGCATCGAGAATCGCCTCGAGCACGCGTGCGGTGTCGGTGAGGTCCACGAACGCGGCCGCGGGCCGGTGCGACTGGAGCTCGTCCAGCGGATAGCCGCCCGTCGCGACCGCGATGGCGCGCGCGCCGACGCCGCGGCCGCAGTCGATGTCCGCCGGCGTGTCGCCGATGATCACCAACTGGTCGCCGCCGACCTCGTGCCCGAGGAACGCGCTCGCGCGCTCGCGCGCGATCGGCGGGAGCATCGGGCGATCCTCGTGGTCGGAGCCAAAGGCCCCGACGCGAAAGCGCGGCGGGGCGATCCGCACCGCGCGCAGCTTCACCTCGGCGCCCTCCACCACGTTGCCCGTGAGGAGCCCGAGGAGGAGGTCGTCGCGCGCCTCGACCGCGTCGAGCAGCGGGAGTACGCCGTCGAGCGCACGCGCCCGGTGCGCGGTGACCTCGAGACTCGCGCGCAGCGTCTCGAGATAGTGCGCGACCACCGCCGACATCCGTGCGTCAATCTCGGCGTCGCTGAACCCCTCGAGCCGCATCGTCTCGCGGACAATCAGCCGGTCGGTCTTCCCGCCGTAGCGGTAGGACGCCGGGCCGCTCGTCCCGAAGTGCGCCTCGAGTGCCGATTCCATTGCCGTGCGCCCGGCCCGGTGCGAGTCGAGGAGCGTCCCGTCGATGTCGAAGAGGACGACCTTCATCGCTGCCGCGCGAGGTAGAGGCCGCCGAGCACCGACGCGGCGCCGACGCCCTGGAAGAGCGTGGGCACCTCGCTCAGCGCGAGCCACGCCACCAGCACCGCGACAATCGGCTGCAGGTTCCCGAACATCGAGGTGCGGGTGGGGCCGATCTCGCGCACGCCGCGGTACCAGAGGAGGTATGCGACGACCATCGCGAGCACGCCGGAGTAGACCACGGCGCCCCAGGTCATCGGCGTCACTGCCGGCCAGTCCACACGGAGCAGCGCGGGCACGGCAATGAGGTTGAGCGGGATCACGCCGCCCACGAGCGTCCAGGCCGCGACCTGCACGGAGTCGACGCGCTTGGTGATGCCCACGAGTCCCGTCGTGTAGAACGCCCACGCCACGACGGCTGCGAGGATCATCAGGTCGCCGATCAGGTGGCGCGACCCGTCGGCGGCGACGGAACCGCCGAGGACGAGCACGACGCCGCCGATGGAGAGCGCAATCCCGGCCACGGCCTTCCCCGGCAACCGCTCGTGCCCGTACATCCGCGCCACGAGCGCGACCACCGCCGGACTCGCGGCCACGACGAGCGACGCGGTCCCCGCGCGCGTGAGCGAGATCCCATAGATGAAGAGGATCTGATAGACGCAGTGCCCCAGTATGCCGAGCAGCAGCAGGTGCCGAAGGTCGGAGGGGGCGGGGCGCGGGCGCGGCCGCAGGCGCACGATGGCAAGGAGGAGCAGGCAGCCGAGCGTCATCCGCAGCGCGTTGTAGGCGAGCGGCTCCATCACCTGCGTGCCGTACTTCACCACCGAGAAGTTCACGCCCCAGAGCACGGCCATCAGCACGAGACTGAGTTCGGTGGCGTGTCTCGTGCGGGCGAAGGCGGCGCTCATCGGATGAAAACTAATGGACGGGGTGCGGGGCGCACGGCGCGGGGATAGCTTCCCCCAATGCACGTCTCCTTTGCCCTCTTCGCCGATTCCGCGAACATTTCGCAGGAAGGCAAGCTCAACATCCTGGGGGTCTTCGACGCCCTCCAGGTCCCTGCCGTGCCGGCGGTGCATCCGCGGGCCACGCTGATCGTCCGGCTGAAGGCGCTCGCGGAGGACGTGGGCAAGCACGTCCTCGCCTTCGCCTGGGTGAGCCCGAGCGGGCCGGAGATCTGGTCGTCGTCCGGGGAGCTGGAGGTGGGGTCGCCACCGCCCGGGGCCACGGAACTCGACGTCCCGGTCATCGCGGCCATTGACCTCCCGATCCAGGAAACGGGAACCCACGTAATGCGGGTGGCGCTGGACGGCGACCTCTGCGCGGAGCTGCTGCTGCACGTGCGGGTCGGCGCGCCGATGATGCCGGCAACCAACGCGCTGGTGAGCTAGGCGGCGCGCACCGCGCGCTCGATGGCCTCTTCAAGCGCCTGCACGGCCAGCATCTCCCCCTGCGCGAGCGGGGCGGCGCGCCCCTCCATTGGGGCAAGGGCAAAGACGATGTCGCCGTCGGCGCTCGTGCCCGCCGGCGTGATCCGCCGGTGATAGGCCGCCGTGGCCGCGCGCGCAATCTGCCGGAGGTCGAGGCGCGAGTAGGCGGCGTCGAGCGCAATCACCGCGAGCGTGGTGTTGGGCGCCGCCGACCGGAAGGTGCCGGCACGCTGGCCCGCGGCGATGGCGCGCGCGGTATCGACGTACGCGCCCGTGGCGTCACGCGCGCCGGCGATGATTGCGCCGCGTGCATCGCGGACATCGCCGAAGGCGTTCACCGCGACCACCGCGGCGGCGGCGCAGCCGCCGCCATCCGCCACGCTGATCCCAATCCCGCCCTTCATCGCGCCGGCCGGGCCCAGGAGCTTGCCGACCGTGCAGCCGGTCCCCGCCCCCACCGATCCCTCCGCCACGCCATCGCTCACCGCACCGTCGCACGCGGCGTAGGCCATCTCCGGCGTGGGGCGCGCGTCAAACCGACCCAGCGGCGCCAGGTCAAAAAGCACCGCCGCCGGGACGATCGGCACCACGCCGGTGCCCACGGAGAAGCCGCGGCCCCTCGCTTCCATCCAACGCATCACGCCGGCGGCCGCATCGAGACCGTACGCCGAACCGCCCGTGAGGAGGATCGCATCGACGCGCTCGACGAGGTGGCCCGGCTCGAGGAGCGCGAGTTCGCGCGACCCCGTGGCGCGGCCGATGACGGCAGCGGCGGCGCGGTGCGGCGCGTCGATTCCGCGCACCACGGTACACCCGGTGGCGCCCGCCGCGTCCGTGGCGTGGCCGACGGCGAGGCCGAACCGCGCAAGCGAGGGCGCGGTCACGCGGGCGGCGGGACCGCGAGGCCGCCGTCCTCTTCCGCCTGGCACGTCCTGCAGAGCGTCACTCCCCGCATCGTGCAGATCTGGCAGATGAAGGTCCCGCAGTTCTCGCAGGGATAGCCCTCGGACGCGCGCTCCTCGTTCCCGCAGGAGCGGCACACCATCATATCCTGTTCGGTCATCGTTCCTCCCGTGCCGGATGGAGTGCCGCGTGACCGGTCATCGCGGCTTATCGGAGAGTTCGTACTCGCGGATCTTCTTGATGAGCGTGGCGCGGGAGATCCCGAGCTCCTTGGCCGCGTGCGTGCGGTTGTGCTGATGCGCCCGCAGCGTGCGGTCGATGTGCGCGCGCTCCACCTCCGTGAGCGAGCGCGGGGCGTGGTGCGTGACCTCGCCGCCGCTCGCGTGCTGCACCTCGCGCGGAAGATGGATCAGGTCCACCGCGGGGAGACTGCGCGCCATCAGCATTGCGCGCTCGAGGATGTTGCGCAGCTCGCGGATGTTGCCCGGCCAGCCATAGCGGAGGATCGCGTCGAGCGCCGCGTCCGTGAGCGCCGTCGGCGCGCCGGGCAGCGAGGGCAGCAGGTCGTCCTGCACCGCGGCCACGAGCTCCAGGAGGTCCTCGCGCACGCGAAGCCGGAGCGACGGGAGCTGGATCGGCATCACCGCGAGCCGATAATAGAGGTCCTCGCGGAACCGGCCGGCCGCGACCTCGCCGGCCAGGTCCTTGGACGACGCGGCGATCACGCGGACATTCGGCGTGATCTCGTCGCGGCCCCCCACGCGGCGGAACCCCTTGCCCTCGAGCACGCGCACGAGCTTGGGTTGCAGCGCCGTATCGAGGTCGCCGATCTCGTCGAGGAAGATCGTCCCGCCGTCGGCGATCTCGAAGGCCCCCGGCCGCGTGACCGACCCCGGCTCCGTGCCGGCCTCGACGCCAAAGAGCTCGGCATCGAGCGAATCGGGACGGAGGGTGGCGCAGTTCACGTCCACGAACGGCTTGTTGGCGCGCGGACTTTGCGCGTGCAGGAACGCGGCCACGCGGCCCTTCCCCGCGCCGCTCTCGCCAAGGATCAGCGCCGTCGTGCGGTCGCTCGCGGCGAGGAGCGCCATTTGCGCCTGCAGCTCGCGCATCGCCGGCGACGAGCCGAAGATGAGGTCGCGCCCCGTCCCGTGCTTGTCCGTGAGCCAGCGGCTCAACCGGCGCAACTGCGACTTCTCCAGCGCACGCTCGGCCGCCACCGCGAGGTGGCTCAGGTCGACCGGCTTGGTCAGGAAGTTCTCGGCCCCCTTGTGGAGCGCGTCCACCGCCATCGGCACGTCGCCGAAGGCCGTCACCATAATCACCACCGGGTTATGCTCGCGGATGGCCGCCAGCACGTCGAATCCGGTCATATCGGGGAGCCGCACGTCGAGGAGCACCAGGTCGGGACGCAGCCGACTGAACGCCGCGACCCCCTCGGCCCCGGTGTAGGCCTCCGTCACCGTATGCGTGCCGCCGTGACGAAAGAACATCGCGAACGCCGTCGCGATGGCCACCTCGTCGTCGATGATCAGGATACTCGCCATAGGTCAGTGTGAGGGTTTGACCGGAGGTGTGACCAAGGGAAGGACCACCTCGAACTGCGCCCCGCGCCCTACCTCCGACTGCACGCGGAGCGTGCCGTCGTGTTCCCGTACGATCCCGTCGGCAATCGAGAGGCCGAGGCCTGTCCCGATGCCCCGCGGCTTCGTCGTATAGAACGGATTGAAGATGTGCGGCAGATGCTCAGGCGCAATGCCGCCGCCCGTATCCGACACTTCCATCACGAGGGTCCCCCCTTCACGGCGGCTCCGGACGATGATCCGGCGCTCCCCCGGGACCGCGCTCACCGCCTGTTCCGCGTTGGCCAGCAGATTCAGGAAAACCTGCTGTAACTGGAAGGGGTCGGCCCAGGTGGGCGGCAGGGTCCGGTCGAGTTCGACGGTCAGTTCGATCTCCTGGACCCGGAACGGGTAGCGGCGCAGCTCAATGGTATCCTCCATCACCTGGTTCAGGTCGGTGTGGAGGCGTTCCGGCGGGTTCTGGCGGGCAAAGGTCAGGAGCTTCCCCACGATGCGCGCGGCGCGCTTGGCCTCGTGCGCAATCGACTCCGCCGCCTGGCGCGCCTCGGGCTCCGGCCCGGTGCGCCCCATCAGGATCTGCGAGAAGGCGAGGATCCCGGTCAGCGGGGTGTTGATCTCGTGCGCCACGCCCCCGACGAGTTCGCCGAGCGCGGCGAGCCGCTCGCGCCGCATCACCTGCTCAAAGAGCATCCGCTCCTCGGTGATGTCCCGCGCGATGGCCAGCACGCCGGCAATGCGCCCCTGCACGATGATCGGGGCGGAGAGGACGCTGGCGATTCCCGAACGGCCGTCGGCGCGGGCGAACCGCATCTCGCGCCGCTGCCGCTCGCCGCCGAGCGTGGCCGCGAAGAGCCGCCACATCACCGCGCGCTCCCCGGGCTCGAGGATCTCGGTGAAGTGCACGCCGAGGAGCGCGCCGCGCGGCTTGCCGGCCACGCGCTCGAGCGCACGGTTCACCGAGGTGAAGTTCCCTTCCTCGTCCATCGTGGCAATGGCGTCCTCCGCCGATTCCACGAGGCGGGTATAGCGTGCCTCGGCGCGTTCGAGCGCGGCGGCCTGCGCGCGCTCCTCCGTGGCATCGCGCGCCACGCCGAGGATCCCCACCACCACCCCGCCGGCGACGATGGGGCTGTTGGCCACCGAGATGAGCCGCCGCGAGCCGTCGCGGCGTACGAGCTGGCACTCGTAGCGCTGCCGCTTGCCGTCGAGCACCTCGCGGAAGTGGTGTGCCACGCGCTCCTGGTCGCCGGGGTCGAGGAATGGGATCGCGCTGCGGCCGAGCATCTCCTCGCGCGCGCTCGCGGCGAGCTCGAGCGTGGCCGGGTTCACCGACGTGAAGAGCCCGCGGCGGTCCACCGTCCAGATGGCGTCGGCGGCAACATCCACCAGGTCGCGATAGCGCGCGTTGGCCGAGGCCACTTCGTCGCGGGCGCGCGCCTCGTCGGTGAAGTCCGTCATCGAGACCACGAGCCCGGTGACGATGCCGTGCTCGTGGATGGGGCTGAGACTCAGGTGGACACGGCGGCGGTCGCCGTCGGCGCGCATGATGGAGAGTTGCGCACGGACCGCGTCGCCCTGGAGCGCGCGCTGCACAAAGGGGCGCACCGACTCCCGCTCGTCCCCGCCGACGAGTTCGTGCAGCCGGCTCCCGCGCAGCGCCACCTGCGGGCCAAAGAGCACCCCAGCGGCCTCGTTGGCGTACTCCACGACCCCGCCAATGGACGTCACGAGGATCGTGTCGCTCGCCGACTGCAGCACCAGGCGGTGCCGCTCCGCGAGGGCGCTCAGCCGCTCGTGGTCGCGCCACAGATCCCCGAGAACCGCCGCCTGATCGGGCGGGAGGTCCGCGAGGAGCGCGCGGAGCCGCAGCTCCAGCGTATCGTCGGGCGCGAGGCCCGCCAGTGTGGGATCCAGCATCGTCAACGCCCGCTCAGTGCGGGTGGCCCAACATACGGGCCGCGCACGGCCCCAGCAATCACGGCGCGGGTGCCAGCAACACGGCGCCGCGCGGCACCGCCACGGCACGCAACGCCGAGTCCGCGAGCAGCTCGCCGTCGGCCTGTGCAGGCACGCCGTCCGGCGCGACGATCTCGATCTCCCGGGCACGCACGCAGAGCATCCGCCGGTCGTCGCGAAAGGCGTGCCGCACCATCCGCGAGGCAATGGCGAGCCCGTCGAGCACGCCGCGTGGCGAAAGGATGCAGAGGTCGAGCCACCCGTCGTCCGGCACGATCCCGGGGCCGAACGCCAGGCGGCCGCCCATCAACGCCCCGACGTTGGCGATCATCGCCAATGCGCCCTCGCGTTCGATGACGCGGCCGTCCGCGACGGCACGAATGCCGAAGCGCCGGGGCGCGAGGACCGGCCCCGCACCGCTTACGATGTACGCCCCCACGCCGAGCCACCGCTTGGCGCGCGGTGATGCGCCCGCGATGAGCGCGGCGTCGAGTCCCACGCCCGCCGTGAGCGCGAAGTGGCGCCCATCGGCAAGGCGGCCGAGGTCAATGGCCTGCGGGCCGCCGCCACCGAGCGCGTGTACCGCGCGGCGGACGTCGAGCGGGATGCGCAGATGTCGCGCCAGTTGGTTTCCGGTACCGCCCGGAAGAATCCCCACCGCGCGCCCGGTCCCCACCAGCGCGCCGACGACTTCCATTACCGTGCCGTCGCCACCGAGGACATAGACCGGTGCGTCGCCAGGATCCTGCCGCGCGATGCGCGCCGCGTCGCCCACGGCGGCGGTGCGCCGCACCTCGGGCACGAGGCCGCGTGCGGCAAAGGCGCGGACCGCGGAGCGCTCGGCCGAACGGCCGCCCCGCGCGGCGGGGTTCACGATGAGCAGCGGCCCGGACACGCTCAAAACCGCCAGATGCGGAAGAGGTCGAACCCCACCTGCCGCGGCGTCGGCACGAAGCCACGCGCGCTGGTGTTGGCGTTGGCCGAACAGAGCACGGCGCTCGTCGGCGGCTCCACGCCGAACGACGCCGAGAGGTTCTGGCTCAGGAGGTAGTCGAGCTTCACGCCGAGGGCGTCGGTGAAGGAGAGCGGGCTCGCGCCGCCCTGCGTGACGAACTGCCCCACCTGGCAGAGGCCGGCATCGAGGCGCACAAAGGCGCGCTCGCTCACCTGCTTGGCGCAGTTGAACCGCATCCCCGAGAGAATGCCGCCGCTCACGTCGCGCAGCCCGCCGCCGTACGCCTCGAGCTGCGCGGTGGAGAGCTGCGCGTCATCGCAGACGCCGGCCGGGACCTTGCCGCCGAGCACGCTCCCGAGCGAGCCGAGCATCACCGAGACCGCGGTGGCCGACAGGTCGCCGTTGCGGCCGCCGATCTCGTAGCTCGGGCCGCCCGTGACGAGGTACGAGATGAGGTCGGAGTTGGTCACCCGCACGGAGTCGGGGGTGGAGAGCTCCGCCGTCGGCGACTGTAGCGTCCCACGCAGGTGGACGCGCACGCGCACATCGGGGCGCGCGCCCTGCTCGCTGTACTGCCGCACCGTGTGGAGCGCGGAGATGTCGAGCGCGGGGTTGAGGTCGGGGTCGCCGAAGAAACGGATCTCACCGCCCTCCACCTCGAAGGTGCGCTGCACCACGCCGAGGTTGAGCCGGTAGGTGCCGCGGACCGTCTGCAGCGGGCCGTCGAGCGCGAGCTGCGTGAGGCCGGCGTTGCGGCCCCGCGTCACCTGCCCGCGCGTAATGGAGACCGAGCCGCCGAGGTTGATGTTCGCCTCGGACGAGCGGAGCCAGACGTCGCGCCCCATCCGGATGGGCACACTCGCGATGGTGAGCCCCTCGAGGAAAGGCAGCGGCGCGTCGAACGCCGCCGTGCCGTCGAGAATCGCGGTGGTGTCCACCGCGCCAAAGCGGTCGGGTTCCTCGAGGGAGATGACGTCCTTGCTCGCGAGCTCGGGGATGCTGATGATCGCGCGGTCGGCGGTGAGCGCGCCGCGAAGCGTGGCGTTGAGCCACGAGCCGCTCAGGCGGAGGTCGCCCGAGAGGTCGACGTCCGCGACGTTGGGCCTGTTGAAGACATGGAACTCGCGACTCGTGAACCGGAAGTCGAGGAGCGGGTTCGCGCGGTCGGCGACCTTCATCCAGCCGGTGATGGATGCGCGGCCACCCGTGCGCGCGTCGCCCGAGACGGCGGCGAAGTTGCGGACGGCGATGCTGTCCCCGACAAACCCGATGTCGGCCTCGACGCTCCGCCACCGCACATCGCCGAGCTGCGCCGGCGCGAGGAACCCGTTGCGCACGCGCAGGCCGCCGTCAAACGACGGCCGGTCCCACGTCCCGCTGGCGGCGAGCTGGACGGCGAGTGTCCCGCGCGCGCCGGACGCGCCGCGCGTCAGCGTCTCGAAGAGGTCGAGACCCAGCGAGTCGGCGCGCAGTCGGCCGGTGATCGGCCCGTTGGGGCGCATCCCGATCTCGCGGCCGTCGAGTCCGAACCGGAACGGGAGCAGCACGTCGCCGGTGGCCACGGGCGCGGCGCGCGGACCGAGCGAGGCGCGGACGTCGAGCTGGTCCGCCGCGAGACGGCCGGTGGCGCGCAGCGTGTCGAGCCGCACGCCGCGCACGAGCGCCCGCCGCAGTTCCCCCTCGGCGGCCAGCACCGGTGCCGCGCGCGTGCCCGTGAGTCCCGCCGTCAGGTCGAAGCGGCCTTCGCGGTATCCATCGCGCTGCAGGAGCTCGGCGATGTCCGCAACGGGGACGTCGCGCGCGACGAGCCGCAGGCCGAGCGAGTCGGTGGCCGGCAACGCGCCGGTGAGCCGCAGTGCACTCGCGCCGTCGCCGCGGAGGTCGACCGAATCCACGCGGACCCCGCCCTCCGCCACGCCGAAGACTGCGGGCGTGAGCAGGCGCCAGCGCTGAAGCGCCGTCGTGAGCGAGAGGGAATCGACGCGGATGCTGGTGGAGTCGTCGCTGCGCGAGACGACCCCGCCGGCGCGGAGCAGTGTGCCGGCGCCGCCGGTGGCCGTGACGCCGAGGTCGCTCTGCCGCCCACCCACCACCGCCGCGTCGACCCTCGCGGTGCGTATGCCCATCCCCCCGATGCGGAGCGAGTCGCCGCTCAGGGTGACCGTCCCACGCGCATCCGCCGGAAGGCCCGCGAGCGCCGCCGAGGCGCGCAGCGTCTGCGCACTGTTGCCGGCAAGGAGGAAGTCGCCGCCCACCGCGGTGGCCTCGACCGCGAAGTCGCGCACCCAACCCGAGACGCGCGCATCGACCTGCGCCGCGCCCGCGAGCGAGTCGCCCTCCTCGCGCTGCAGCCAGGGCCGAAACCCGCCGAGCGAATCGAGACGCACACGCACCGCGAGGGTGTCGGTGCGTCCGGCGTGGAGCCCGAGGGCGCCAGCGCCGAGCAGGGCCACCGCCGACGACTCGAGATACAGCGTGTCGAGAATCGCGCGCCCGTCGTCGAAGCGCGCCCGCGCCACGCCCGCAAAGAGCCGCGCGCCGCCGAGCGTTGAGCGGTCGAGCGTGAGGTCGCCGCGGCCGGTGAGATTGGCGAGCGAATCGCCGGCGATGTCCATCGTCACGCGACCGTTGAGTTCGCCGGCGGGGATGCGCGCGCCCACGAACAGTCGACTCGGGTCGAGCGAGGTGAAGGTCCCCTGCCCCGCGACGCGGATTCGCGGCGCGCTCGCGTCGAGCCGGAGATCGGAATCGATCCGTCCGGCGTCGCCGATGAGGTCCGAGGTGATGGCGAGATCGTCCATCGTCCCGCGGACGCGCACCGGCCCGCTGAACTCGCCGCGCACCGGGAGCCCGGGAAAGGAACGCGCCATCCCCGTGAACGAAAGCGGGAGGGTGATGGCGTCGAGCTCGTAGGCAATCGGCCCTTCGCCCCAATCGACGCGCGCGGTGCCGCGCAGCCGCGTGGGCGGCGCGTCCCCGTCGCGGATCGTGATGTCGGCATCGACGAGGCGGATGTCGAGCCACGAGGAGTCGAGGCGCGCGGTCCCCGAGACGATGCCGTTGAGGCGCGGGAAGTCGGGGGCGAGCGCCCGTGCGGTCCGGAGGTCGAACGACGCGAGGTTGAGGTCGAACCCGCGGAAGGTCGTGTTGGCGGGGGAGAGGATGTCGAGCTCGCCGCGTGCCGTGGCGCGCGCGGTCGCACCCTCGACGTTGCCGTCGCGGAAGAGCAGGTTCGCCTCGTCCACCACGAAGCGGTCGAGCGGCCCGCCGCTGGCGCGGACACGACCGGTGAAGCGGCCGGTGAGCGGCACCGCGAACGGCCCGCCGTTGAACGCCTCGAGCAGCGCCACGTCGAGCGGCGAGGCCTCGATGTCGAGATCGCGGAGCGTGGTCATCGGGCCGCCCACGCCCCACGTCATCCTGCCGCGCAGCCGCGAGCGGTGGCTGCGCACGTCCATCCCGGAGATCGCATAGTCCATCACCTGCGGCTCCGCGGCCGTGTTGGTGATGTCGAGGACCATCTTCCCGCCACCCGAGGTCGGGATGGCGTCCGAGATCCAGGCGATGTCGGCGAGCGCCACGGAGTCGGAGACGACGCGGACCGCGAAGCGCATCGGCGCGGGCGGGTCCCCCCACCAGATGCGGCCGGCCGCGTGCCCGGTCGAGGCGGGAAGCACGAAGCGGTCGAGGTCGATGTCCACCGTGTCGCCGTGTACGAGCACCTCGCCCCGGATGTCGCGGAAGGCAAAGGGCGGCGTGCTCTCCACGACGTCGAGCCGATCGATGGTGAAGTGGCGGCCGACGGAGTCGGGGTACGCGACACGCACGCGCGGCAGGTCGAGCGCAACCTCGGTCCAGCGGTAGACACGGGTCCGGCGTGGCGCGGGTGCCCGCTCGGCCGAGTCCGCGCGGCTCACGGGGAGCATCAGCGTGAAGGCGCCGTCGCGGACGCGCACCTCCTCGAGCACGAACACCGCGCCGAAGGCGGAGCGGCGGCGCAGCGCACGCCGCGTCGCGTTGGGCGGCCAGAGCTTCTCGTTGGACCAGACGCCGTTGAGGTCGCGGCGCATCGCGAAGAAGGGGCGGTCGAGCTCCACCCGCCGGAAAATCAGCCGTCCGTCCGCGAGGTCGCGCGGGTCGTACGTGAGCCGGATCGGCCCCGACGCCACGAACACGGAGTCGTCGCGGTCGGCGATGAGCAGCGAGTCGATGCGCAGGTCGGTGAGGAACGAGCCGCTCAGCGTGCCGAGGTGTACGCGGCCCTGCAGCGTCCGCGCGAGCTGCGCCTCGAGCGCGCGGCGGATCCACTCGCGCCCGCCCTCGCTCTGCGTGGCCAGCACGAAGCCGCCGATGGCCACGCTGCCGATGCCGAACATCAGGAACGCGCTCACCAGCGCGACGATGCGGCGGCGGATCATCATCCTAGAACGCCTGCCCGATGGCGATGGACGGCGTCCATCGGCCGAAGATCCCGCGCTGCGTGCCGGGCGCATAGCTCGCGGGACAACGTCCCTCGGCCTGCAGGAGCACGCCGCCCTGCAACGTCACGGGCAGGGAGTTGCCGGGGCTCACGCAGTAGAGCGCGCCGCCCGCCGCGACCGGGGCGTCGAAGTACGCCGCGCCGCCCGGACGCGCGTAGGCGTTGTAGGCGAGGTCCGCGCGCAGGAAGCCAATGGGCGTGCGCAGCCGGATGCCGACGCCGGGCGTCCACTTGAGCGCGCGCGAGTCGAGCCCCGGCACGCCCGTCCCGCGATTCCAGAGTTCGCCCACGTCGGTGAAGAGCGTCCAGGTGAGGAGGTTCACGAGGAAGGGGCTGGTGATCCGCAGCTCGGCGTTCCCCACGAGCATCGTGTTCCCGCCGGTCGGCACGGCACGCTCCCCCACGAGGGCAGGATCGGCCCGGAAGTACACCGTGTCCGTGGGGCCGACGGCCCCCGCCGGCGTCCCGTCCACGCGCACGGTGTCGAACCTCGAGGGGATGTACACCGAGGGACCGAGCTCGTTCTGGCGGAAGCCGCGCACCGTCGTCGGGCCGCCGGCGAAGAGCCGTTCCTGCGGCGGCACGAAGTTCGCCGCCTGGCTGAGCGAGAAGGTGGGGCCGAGCACGATGCCGAGGCGAAGGCGCGCGGCAAACACCACGTCGCTGCCCAGCGGCGTGTAGACCGAGCCGTCGAGGGTGAGTCGGCTGAACTGGAGCGATGACTCCGCACCCACGTACTTGGACGCGTAGCGCACCTCGGCGCGGCCGTTCACGCCGTGGCGCGGGTCCACCGGGTCATCGGTCCGCGAGTAGGTGGTCGATGCGCTGAGCACCGCGAGCCGCTGGTTGACCTGCAGCGCGTTGCGGTCGGCGGCCTCGCAGGCGTTGAACACCGCGCAATAGAGCGCGGGCTGCGCCTCGGTACGGCCGTACTCCACCGTGTAGCCCAGCGCCTGCGAACGACGCGAGACGGTGCCCGTGCTGCGGGTGAGCGCGACGGTGCCGCCCGCCGGGGTCGTGCGGAGGAAGGCGTTGTACTCCGAACGCCGCTCGGAGTAGAACGAGAGCGTCGGCACGAAGCTCGCGCGCAGCACCGAGGGCTGCGAGATCGTCGCGCCGACGTAGTAGTTGAGGTTCTGGCTGTAGATGTCGCCCCGCGCCTGCGGACACAGGCGCTCGGCGCCGCCGAGCGGGTCGCCGATCCCGATCTTCGAGAGCCGGCCGCGCAGCTCGAGCCGCGTCGCGGAGCCGAAGAGGTTGTACTCGGTCATATCGCCGGTGGTGCGGAAGCAGTCGAGCGACCCCCACCCGCCGCCGAGGCGCGCGGTGCGGAGAAAGCCCTCGCGCACGCCGATGTCGACGGTGATGAGCGAGTCGCCGATGGGGGCGCCCGGCTCGACGATGACCTGCGAGAACGCCTCGCTCTGGTAGAGCGTGCGCTTGGCGCGCTCGAGGAGGCGCTCGCGGTAGAGATCGCCCTCCTCGAGGCCGGCGAGGCGCCGCACCGCGCCGGGCCGCACCGCGGGCGGCGCGCCCTCGCGGCCCTGCTGGTCCAGCGCAATCCGGCCGATGCGGCGGCGCGCACCCGGCACCACGGTAAAGAGCACCGTCGCGCGCCGCTCCTCGCGCCGCGTGTCGAAGCCGAGGAAGGTCTCGGCGTCGGGGTACCCGTTGTCGCGCAGCCGGCGCGTGAGGGTATCGCGCGTGGCGGCGTTGGCGTACCGGTCAAACCATCCGCCCACGCGCGTGGGCAGGCCGGCCATCACGGCGGCGCGCTCGGGCACGCCCTCGAGCCCGACAATGCGCAGCGTGTCGATGCGCATCGGCTCGCCTTCCGCGATGAGAAAGCGCACCTCCACGCGTCCGCGCCCCGTGGTGGCGACGACGGTGTCGACCGTGGCCTCGATGAACCCGTGGTTGCGGTACCAGACGCGGAGCCGCGCGACGTCGCGCGGGAACTCCACGGCGTCGAGGCAGCGCTTGGCGCCGATGATGCGAAAGAGGCGTCGCGCGCGCGAGGACGGCGTGGTGACGATCCCGCTCCCGAGCGCCGCGTCGCTGAACGCGCTGTTGCCCGCGAAGCTCACGGCGCTCACCTCGACGTCCCCGCGGTCGCAGCGCGTCTCCTGCGCGCCGACGGTGCCCGCGGCCGCAACGAGCAGCGCGAGCACGAACCGCAGCGAGGGACGGCCGCTCACCGGTTCAATCGTCCTTCTGACCGAACACGGCGAGGTTCGACGAGTGGCCGGGATTCACCTTCTTCTCCGGGTGGAGCCAGTGGACGGCCTGGTTCACGGCGATGGCGGACTCGCCGAACCCCGTGGCGATGAGCTTCAGCTTGCCGGGATAGGTGTTCACGTCGCCCGTCGCCCAGATCCCCGCGCGGCCGGTCTCCATCAGTTGGTTCACCACGATCTCGTCCTTCTCGATGGTGAGCCCCCACGAGGTGAGCGCGCCCATATCGCTCACGAAGCCGAGCATCGGGAGAACCACGTCGCAGCGCACGCGGCGCGTGGACTTCGCCTTGATGTCCCTGAGCTCGAGCTCGACGATCTTTCCATCGCGGGCAATCACGTCGGCGAGTTCGTGGAAGGTGTGGACGGCGGTGCGCCCCGCGGCCGCGGCGCCCATCACGGCATCGACGGTGGCCTGATGTGCGCGAAAGCGGTCGCTGCGGTGCACCAGCGTGATACCCGCGGCGATGCCTTCCAGTTGGTGCGCCCAGTCGAAGGCCGAGTCGCCCCCGCCGATGATCACCACGTGCTGGCCGCGATAGCGCTGCGGGTCGAGCACCTTGTCGTCGATCCCGCGGCCGTACCAGGGACCGGCGCAGGCCTGCGGGAGCCGGCGCGGCGAGAAGGCGCCGATCCCGGCCGCGATGACCAGCGCGCGCGTCGGGAAGCGGTCGGTCTCGGTGACGAGGGTGAAGATCCCGTCGGCCTCCTCGAGCCCGGTCACGGTCTGCCCGCAATGGATCGGCGCGCCAAACTGCCCGGCCTGCTCGACCAGCGAGCGCACGAGGTCCTTCGCGAGCACCTTGGGGAACCCCGCGACGTCGAAGACGAGCTTCTCGGGGTAGAGGGCGGCGAGCTGTCCGCCGGGTTCCATCAGGGCGTCCACGATTTGCGCACTGGCGCCGCGCATGCCAGCGTAGAAGAGCGCGAAAAGCCCGGCCGGGCCTCCGCCAATGATCGTGATCTCTCGGATGTCGTGGGTCGCCATCCATTGAATTTCGCCCTGCGACGCCCTTCCGAGCAACAACCACCGTCCGTCCCGAGTCCCCACGCCGTGGCCCAGAGCCGTCAACTCATCACCGAGAGCCGCTTCCGCCTCCTCCGCGAGATCGCCCGCGGGGGGATGGCAACCGTCTACGAGGCGGAACAGCTCGGCGCCGCCGGCTTCACCAAGCGGATGGCCGTCAAGATCATCCACGAGCACTTCGCCGAGCACCCGGACTGGCTCCAGCTCTTCATTGACGAGGCCAAGCTCTCGGCCAACCTGGTCCACGGCAACATCGTCCAGATCTACCAGCTCGGGATCTCGGACCAGGGGCCCTTCATCGCGATGGAGTTCATCAAGGGCGTCACGCTCCGGAAGCTGATCAATACCCATCGGCAGCGGCGCGAGGCGCTCCCGGCCGACATCGCCGCGTATTGCGCCAGCCGCGTGTGCCGCGCCCTCGACTTCGCGCACCACTTCACGGACGACGACGGCGACCGGCTCGAGATCGTGCACCGCGATGTCTCCCCGGGGAACGTGATGCTCACCTGGGACGGCCACGTGAAGCTCGCCGACTTCGGCATCGCCAAGGCGCGCACGATGGTCGATCCCGCCGCCACCAAGCCGCTCCTGCTCGGCAAGAAGCACTATATGAGCCCGGAGCAGCTCCTCGGCCGCCCGGTGGACTGGCGCGCGGACATCTTCTCGATGGGCGTGGTGCTCTTTGAGCTCTTCGCGCTGCGGTCGCTCTTTACCGAGGACGAGACGCTCGCGGCCATCGAGGAGGTCGTGATCGGGCCGACGCCGGAACTCCTCCCGCTCCTGCCGACGGTGGACCCCGGGATCCGCGCGATCATCGAGGGGGCGATCAGCAAGGACGCGGCGCGGCGGCCGAAGGCCGCCGCGCTCGGGCATTCGCTCGACGCCTGGTGCGCCGCGCAGGGGACGCCGGGGTCGCCGGAACGGCTGCAGGCGCACCTCGCGCAGCTCTTCCCGGAGAGCTACCGGCCGCCCACGCGGAAGACCGCGCAACTGCCGTCGGCATCCGTCCCCACGGCCTGACGCGGGCGTAGATTCCCCCCAATGACCCTCAAGATCTACACGAAGACGGGCGACCTCGGGGAGACCGGGCTCTTCGGCGGTGGGCGCGTGTCGAAGGACCATCCGCGCGTCGAGGCCTACGGCGACGTGGACGAACTCAACGCCGTGATCGGGATGGCGCGCTCCATCGAGGTGCTGCCGCGCATCGACGAGGTCCTCGCGCCGGTGCAGCGCGACCTCTTCGCGCTCGGCGCCCTGCTCGCCACGCCCAACCAGGAGAAGATGAAGGAGCAGCTCACCAAGGCGCGGATCTCCGACGCGCGGGTGCAGCAGCTCGAACAGGCCATCGACGACGGCGAGGCGGAGCTCGAACCGCTCAAGGCGTTCATCCTCCCCGGCGGGAGCGCCAAGGCGTCGGCGCTGCACGTCGCGCGCACGGTCTGCCGGCGCGCCGAGCGCGCGGTGATCACGCTCGGCCGCGACACGGAGCTGCCGCCCATCGTCCTCGTGTATCTCAACCGGCTCTCGGACCTGCTCTTCGTGCTGGCGCGCGTTGCGAACAAGCGCGCCGGCGCCGGCGAAGTGATCTGGTAGGACGCCGGTGAGCACCACCCTCGCGCTGCACGGCGCCACCATCGAGATCGCGCCCGGCCTGCTCGCGCAGCTCGGCGAACGGCTCCACGCCCTCGTCCCCGAGCACCGCGTCGCCATCATTGCGGACCAGCAGGTGGCCCAGGTCTACGGCGCGCGCGCGGTGGCCTCGGTGGCCACCACGGGAATGGCGTTCGGGCAGACGGCGGGCGGCACCATCGCGCCGGGGCTCTTCACCTTCCCCGCCGGCGAGCAACACAAGACGCGTGCCAGCTGGGGCACGCTCACCGACCAGCTCATCGCCGCCGGATATCGCCGCGATACCGTCATCGTCGCGCTCGGCGGCGGCGTCACCGGCGACCTCGCCGGGTTCGTGGCCGCGACCTATCTGCGCGGCGTCCCGTTCGTGCAGGTGCCGACCACGCTCCTCGCGATGATCGATGCCTCCATCGGCGGGAAGACGGGGGTCGACACCGCCGCCGGAAAGAATCTCGTCGGCGCGTTCCACCAGCCGGGGTTCGTGCTCGTTGACCCGCGCGTGCTCGCCACCGTGCCCTCGCCGCACGACCGCGCCGGGCTCGCCGAGGCCATCAAGCACGGCGTCATTGCGGACGCGGCGTATTTCGGCTGGATTGCCAGCTCGCTGCGCGAGATCCTCGACTCCGCCGGGTCGGACGACGCGACCTCGCTCCATCTCGTGCAGCGCTCCATCGAGATCAAGGTCGACGTGGTCGGCCGCGACGAGCGCGAGTCCGGCGTGCGGAAGATCCTCAACTTCGGCCACACCATTGGGCACGCGCTCGAACAGGTGACCGGGTACGGCCTCCCCCACGGCGACGCGGTGGCCATTGGAATGGTGGCCGAGGCGATGGTCGCCGAACGGCTGGGAATCGCCGCCAAGGGACTGGCCGACACCATTGCAACGGTGTGCGACGCGGCCGGCCTCCCGGTGCGTCTGCCGGAGGGTGCCGCCCCCGCCGAGGTGGTCACCGCCACCCGAACCGACAAGAAGTCCCGCGGTGGCCAGGTCGAATACACCCTCCCCGAGGCCATCGGAACGATGACCGGGGCCGACCGGGGCTTTGGGATTCCCGTCCCCGAGGCCGATGTCCTGAAGGCGCTCCAACATATGTGAGATTGGCTATCTCGTTGTGGCAATGCGAGATAGGACGATACTGTCGTCCTCGTGCCCGATTGGCACACTTCTTGGCTGTTGACCGTTCCTTTCCCCCGCTTGTAGCCTTCGCGTCCCGAGGTGGCCGCATCCTCCAACACGCTGGTTATGGGGTGGGTATGCAGCACGCGACCGAGACGAGATCAAAGGGTTACTTCCGTTCGTCCCCCTCTTCCGCGTTCGACCAGTACCTGCAGGACATCCAGAAGCTCCCGCTGATTACCGACCCCGCCGAGGAACGCCGTCTGGCGCGCCTGGCGCAGAAGGGAGACGAAGCCGCCGCCGAGCGTCTGGTGACCGCGAACCTCCGGTTCGTGATTTCCTATGTGAAGAAGTACCAGGGCCACGGCCTCGACCTCTCCGAACTCGTCGCCATCGGCAACGAGGGGTTGCTCAAGGCGGTCCGGAAGTTCGATCCCGACCAGGGCGTGAAGTTCATTTCATACGCCGTATGGTGGGTGCGCCAGGCGGTCCTCAAGGCGCTGGCCGAGCAGACGCGCTCGGTGCGCATCCCGCTCAACCAGAACTCGCAACTGATCCGGCTCTCGCGCGCCGAGACGGTGTTGGCCCAGGTCCTCAAGCGCGACCCGACCGATTCGGAAATCGGTCGCCTCCTCGACGAGACGCCGGAGCAGGTCCGCTCCTCCAAGCAGATGTCGTCCACCGAGGTCTCCCTCGACGCGCCGATCGACCGGTCGGACCGCGAAGCCTGCACGCTCGGCGAGCGCTTCGCCGGCGGCGATGGGGTCGAGATCGAGGAGCGTACCGACTTCAAGTTGATGCGCGAATGCATCGACAAGGTCTTCCGTGAGTATCTCACGCCGCGTGAGCGGAAGATCCTCAACCTGTACTACGGCCTGGACGAAGGGGCCGAGGCGATGACGCTGGAGAAGATCGGCGCGCTGATGGGAGTCACCCGCGAGCGCATCCGTCAGATCCGCGAACGCGCCTTCGACAAGCTGCGCACCTCCCCCGAAGGCCGGTCGCTGGCCGGGTTCTGGGGCGTCGCCTGAGGTAAGTGCCTTGCTGCCGTCATCGCGTGCCCGGTGAACGCGCGGTGACACCGGAGGGGGTTCGGACGATGATCGATCGTCCGGACCCCCTTCGTGCATCGGCGGGGGGCGGGGCGTAGTTTCCCGCTGGTGAGCGCCAACGAACTCGCGGACGATCTCGCGCGGCTGGTGGGGAGCGCGCATCTCCTCCGGCGGCCCGCCTCGCTGCTCGTCTATGAGAGCGACGGGCTGCCCGGGTGGCAGCGGCGCCCGGGACTCGCGGTCTTTCCCGGCACGCGCGAGGAACTCGTGGCGGTGGTGCGCCGGCTCGCGGCCGAAGGCGTGCCGTTCGTGCCGCGCGGCGCGGGTACCGGACTCTCCGGCGGCGCGCTTGCCGACGGCAGCGTCCTCCTCGGCCTGCATCGGCTCCGGCGGATCATTGCCGTTGATCCCGAGGCACGGACCGCCACGGTGGAGCCGGGCGTGGTGAACGCCACGCTCACGCGCGCGGTTGCGGTACACGGGCTGCATTACGCGCCGGACCCCTCGAGCCAGTCGGCGTGCACCATTGGCGGGAACGTCGCCGAAAACGCCGGCGGCCCGCACTGCCTCAAGTACGGCGTCACGCTCAATCAC
>CAYXQS010000024.1:0-19835 GCA_964466515.1 uncultured Gemmatimonas sp.
GTAGATGGGCATCCTGTAAGGTAGAGGAGGTGGGGCTGCAATGCAGTCGGCGGCTTGCCTGTCGCCGGGGGGCCGCAGGCGGTATCGTCCCCCGCGTGAACGCTCCCCCCCGGAACAGAGCCCAGCGACTGGCCGCGCTCGGCGACCACCCCTTCGACCTCCTGATCATCGGTGGGGGAATCACCGGTGCCGGCGCCGCCCGCGACGCCGCTCGCCGCGGGCTCGCCGTAGCCCTCGTCGAGGCCGACGATTTCGCCAGCGGCACCTCCTCCCGCTCCTCGCGTCTCATCCACGGCGGCGTTCGCTATCTCGAGCATGGGTATCTGCACTTTGTCTTTGAGGCGAGCCGCGAGCGCCGTCGCCTGCTGCAGCTCGCGCCGCATCTCGTGCGCCCGCTGCCCTTCACGTGGCCCGTGTATCGCGGCGCGCGCGTCAATCGCCTGATGCTCGCCGCCGCGCTCACGCTCTACGACGTGCTCGCGATGTTCCGCAACGTCGGCCGACACAGGCGCCTCAGCGCCGCAGGCGTGCGTGCCGCCGAGCCGGGGCTCGCCACCGATGGACTTCGCGGCGGTGCCACCTATTGGGATGCGGCCACCGACGACGCGCGATTGACGCTCGCCAACGTCCTCGATGCCGCCGCACACGGCGCGGTGGTGCTCAATCACGCCGCCGTCACCTCGCTCACGTTCAGCGCCCCCACCGGCCCCGTCACCGGCGCCGTCGTCCGCGATGCGATCGGCGGCCACGACGTCCAGGTGCGCGCGCGCCTGGTGGTGAATGCCACCGGCCCCTGGACGGACGAGATTGTCCGGATGGAGGACACGGCGGCGGGCCCCGTCGTGCGCGGCACCAAGGGCGTGCATATCGCCGTGCCCGCGGCACGCGTCGGCAACACGCACGCCGTCACGATGCTCTCCCCCGACGACGGCCGCGTGCTCTTCACCCTCCCCGCGAGCGGCGGACACACCATCATCGGCACCACGGACACGCAGACCGCCGAGCATCCGCGCGAAGTGCGCGCCTCGGCCGCCGACGTGCGGTACCTCCTCACCGCGTGCAACCGCTTCTTTCCGGCGGCCAAGCTCACCGAGGACGATGTCGTCGCCGCGTGGGCCGGAATCCGTCCCCTCGTCGCCACGCGAAACACGGGCGATCCCGGCTCGGCGTCGCGTGAACACGACATCCGCCTCTCGCGCCGCGGCGTCCTCACCGTTACCGGTGGAAAGCTCACGACCTTCCGCGCGATGGCCGAGCAGATCGTCGATCACGCCGTGAAGAGGCTCGGCGTGAAGGCCAACAAATGCGATACCAAGACCGCACCGTTGGGCGGCGAGCGGCCGGCCGCCGCGCCGGGCGATGTGCGCCTCATCCCCGCCCTCGAGTGGCGCGAGGAGGATGCGCGGCACGCCGTGCGCGCCGAGTTCGCCGAGACCGTGGCCGACGTGTTGATCCACCGGACGACGCTGGCGTTCGAGACGCGGGACCAGGGCCGCTCCGTGGCACCGCGCGTGGCCGCCGTGATGGGGGCCGAGCTCGGCTGGACGGAAGCGGGCATCGCGCAGGCCGTTGCCGATTACGAGCGCGAGATCTCGCGTATCTTTCGGGTGAATCCCTAGCCAACCACCGAGCGTTCCGTGTCCCGACCACTCATTCTGCCTCTCGCTGTTGTCGCGCTCGCCTGCGCTGGCCCTGACCGCGCTGCGGACCGTCCGCTGGTGGTCAGCGCCCACATCTCGCCCACCGGCCCGGGTGCGGCGGAGCCCAATCTCTTCACCGCGGCCGATGGCCGCGTGCTGATGAGCTGGCTCGAACCGGTCGGCGCCGGAACATTCGCGCTTCGGCTCGCGATCCGCACCACGGACGGCGCGTGGTCCGCGCCCGTCGACGTGGTGCGGCGCAACGATCTGTTTGTGAACTGGGCCGACTTCCCCTCGGTCGTCGCACTCTCCGACGGCCGACTGCTCGCGCATTGGCTGCAGCGCGCCGGCACGGCGCGCGGCGCATACGAGGTGCAGCTCGCGGAATCCAGGGACAACGGCGCCACGTGGAGCGCCGCCGTGCGTCCGCACCGCACGGGAATCCCGGCGGAGCACGGCTTCGTCTCGATCCTCCCCGACGCCGAAGGCAGCGCGTCCGTTTTCTTCCTCGACGGAAGCGCGGGCGTCACCGCCGGCGCCGCGCCGGCGAGCGGACACGACCACGGCCCCGCGCCGATGCACCTCTCCGTGAACCAGTGGCGCGCCGGAATGGCCGACTCGTCCAAGCACATCCTCGACACGCGCGTTTGCGACTGTTGCCAGACCGCGGCGGCGATGACCGCGCGCGGACCCATCATCGTCTTCAGGGACCGCAGCGACGCCGAGGTGCGCGACATCGCAATCATCCGGCAGATCGAAGGCAGTTGGACTGCCGCGCAGCGCGTCCACACGGACGACTGGACCATCAACGCCTGTCCCGTGAATGGACCGGCCGTGATCGCCGCCGGCGAGCGGGTGGCGGTGGCCTGGTTCACCGGCGCACGCGACACGGCAAAGGTGCAGGTCGCCTTCTCGTCGGATGCAGGCACGACCTTCGGCGCGGCCATCCGCGTGGACGAAGGTGTCCCGGCCGGCCGCGTGGGCCTCCAGTGGGTTGGCGGCGATGCGCTCGTAAGCTGGCTCGAGCGCGGCGCGGGCGACACCGCCTTTGTGAAGGTGCGCCGCGTGCGCGCCGACGGCACCGTGGCCGACGCCATCACCGTGAGCACGTCGAGCGGCACGCGCTCCAGCGGCTTCCCGCGGATGACGCCGCTGGGCGAAGGCGTGCTCCTCGCGTGGACATTGCCCGGGAGTCCGAGTCTCGTGCAGATGGCGACGCTGCAACCCACCGACAACTGATGCGAGTGCGCGCGCCGCTGTGGCTCGCCGTACTCGGCGTGCTCGTGCTGGCCAGCGCGTGTACCGGCGACGGCAGGCGGCGCGCGCCCGTGGCCATTGGCCAATCGGCGCCCGCCTACGCCGCGACGCAACTCGACGGCACGCCGGTTGCGCTCGCCGAGCAGCGCGGCAAGGTCGTGCTGCTCAACATCTGGGCCACCTGGTGCAAGCCGTGCCGCGAGGAGATCCCCGCACTCGAGGCGCTGCACCGGGAGTTCGCCGCGCGCGGACTGCTCGTGGCGGGCGTGAGCATTGACGCGCACGGCGACACCGCGGAGATCGCCGGTTTCGCGCGCGACCTCGGCGCAAGCTATGCGCTGTGGCTCGACCCCGATGATCGCGTCTCGACGACCTTCTTGGCGATCGGGGTGCCCAACACCTATCTCATCGACGGGTCAGGGGTGCTGCGGTGGCGGCACGTCGGCGCCGTCCGCGCGGACGACGCCGTGCTGCGCGCCGTCATCGACAGCGCGCTCTCAGAGCTCGTCGTGGATCGTCGATAGCTCGACGACCTTCATCTTGCGCGTGCGCTCCGGCAGCCTGAGCAACGCCAGGTCGCCGACCTTCTTCCCCAGCAGCGCGCGCCCGATGGGCGACGACATCGTCACCTGGCCGTCCTCGAAGTCCTCGGCGTCGCCGAAGATCATCTTGTACGTCTCGCGTTCCTTGCTGTCCTGGTCGATGACCACCACCGTGGAGCCCAGCCCCACCGCGTCGGGCGAGATTTGCGTCTCGTCGATGCTGGAGAGCTTGGAGAGCCGCTGCGTGAGCTGCCCGAGGCGCGCCTGCACGAACTGCTGACGTTCGAGCGCGGCCTTGTACTCGGAGTTCTCGCGCAGGTCACCGAGCTCGACGGCTTTGCGGATCTCCTGCGGGAGCGTGACGTTCAGCTCGATGCGGAGCTTTTCGGCCTCGTCGGTGAGCTTCTGCTTGAGCGCCTCGATCACGGGGCGGTCCTCTGGGATGTGGCGGGGGCGTAGCACAAGACGCCCGACCTTTTCGGCCGGGCGTCGCGCGTTTCGTTCGGATGGGGAAAGTATAGCGCCGGACGCTGAGGGGCGCAATCGCGGGAGGGTGGGGGGGTATGCTTCGCTATGCTCCGCGGGATCGGAAGCGAGGAAGCGGCCACCGCTCCATATTTGGAAAGTCTGCGGTAGCCGCTCCCTCGCATTTTATTGGAACAGCTGCAGCACAAGCCCACGTGGCTGGACCTAATAACCATCGTGTCCCGTAATCCAAGAAAGCCCACGTGAAGCCGCTCGCCGCCATCGTCGCCGCCACACTCTTCACCCTCGCAGCCCTCCACGTTGCTTGGCTCGCGCGAGGACGGTCAGCCAGCATCGCCATCCCGTCCCGCGCCGACGGCACGCCCCTCTTTCGGCCCGGCCCGGCGAGCACCCTGCTCGTCGCGTTCGCGCTGACGGTCGCCGGCACCCTCGTGCTTCTGCGCGTCAATGCTCCGGCCGACGCTCCAGGCGCACGTTGGGTACGGGTCGCCACGTGGGCGGTTGCCGCGGTGTTCGCGCTCCGCACCGTGGGCGAGTTCCGGTATGTCGGGCTCTTCAAGCGCGAGCGCGCCACGCCGTTCGCACGCTGGGACACCCGGGTCTTCACGCCCGTATGCGCCGCACTCGCCACCGCAGTTGCGGTACTCGCAGCCAGCTAGCCGTCCAATGAAGTTCACCCTCCGCTTCCCGAAGTCCGAACTCCGCACCTGGGCCGCGCGATACGGCTACACCGCGCCGGACGACCTCCCCACCGCCATCGGCAAGTCAGCGAAGGCCCGCGGCCACCTCACCCGTCCCGAGTTCCTCGCCCTCACCCACTGGAAGTCGCCGCGCACCCGCCCGAACTGCGAGAGGAACCCCGTCGCACTCATTCGCGACGTCACCGCCGTCGCCCTCACCACCAGGAACGAGCAACTGGCCATCGAGATCCTCACGCTCCTCAAGGGCGTGAGCTGGCCCACCGCGTCGGTCATCCTCCACTTCTGCTCGAGCCGGCGCTACCCGATCCTCGACTTCCGCGCGCTCTGGACCCTCTCCTGCCCCGCGCTCCCCACCCAGTACGACTTCACGCTCTGGAGCGGCTACGTCGACTGCACGCGCAGGCTCTCCAAGGACACCGGCGCCGATATGCGCACCGTCGACCGCGCCCTCTGGGCGTACTCCAAGGTCAACCAACGCTGACCGATACCCTGGCGATGCCAACATTCGTCCCGAGCCACGAGTAAATTTGTTGTCTGTCCCCCGTACCCAGGAGCCGCTCGTGCTGCGTCGTTCCCTCCTCGCCCTCGCCATCCTCTCCGCCCCGCTCGCGGCCCAGCCGCCGCAGGGCTTCAACGCCCCGCTCGGCCCGCGCAATCCGCAGGCGGAGCCCATCCACCCCGACAGCTATCCCGCGCACATCCGCCGCGCGGCGGCCACGAACCCCACCATCCTCCGCATCTGGGACGAAGGGATGAACCGCTCGCAGGCGATGTCGCTGGCGCAGGTCCTCACCGATCCCCTCGGCCAGCGCCTCACCGCGTCGCCGCAGATGGAGGCCGCGCAGGACTGGATCGTCGGGAAGTACGCGGAGTGGGGCGTCACGGCACGCAAGGAACGCTACGGCACCTGGGAGGGATGGAGCCGCGGCGTCACGCACGTCGACCTCATCTCGCCGCGTGTCCGCTCGCTCGAGGCGCACGCCCTCGCGTGGAGTCCCTCCACCGGCGGCCGTCCCATCGAAGGCGAGGTCATCGCGCCGCCGATGACGCTCACCACGCCCGAGGCGTTCGACGCGTGGCTGCCGAACGTCCGCGGGAAGTTCGTGCTCATCAGCGCGCCGCGTCTCTCCTGCCGCTCGCCGCAACAGTGGCGGGAGTTCGGCACGCCGGCCGAGATCGCGCGCGTCGACTCGCTCCAGATGCAAATCCAGCGCGAGTGGACCGCCGTGGCCCAGTCGGCCGGCGGCATCCCGGCGCTCTGGCGCAAGCTCAAGGACGCGGGGGCCATCGGCGCCTTCTCGTTCCAGTTCTCCAACTACCCGGGCATCGCCAAGATCTTCGGCTCGCCCCTGCAGGGCATCCCCGCCTTTGCCGTGGGCTGCGAGGACTACGGCCTCCTCGCCCGGCTCGCGCAGAACGGGCAGGGTCCGAAGGTGCGCGCCTACACCGACAGCGAGCGGCTCGGCGAGCGGCCGGTCTTCAACGTCATCGCCGAGATCCGCGGCAGCGAGAAGCCCAACGAATACGTGATGCTCTCCGCGCACTTCGACTCGTGGTCCGCGTCGTCGGGCGCCACGGACAACGCGACGGGCACCATCACGATGCTCGAGGCGGTCCGCATCCTGCGCCAGGCGTATCCGCGCCCCAAGCGCACGATCCTCGTGGGCCACTGGAGCGGTGAGGAGCAGGGGCTCAACGGCTCGCGCGCCTTCTCCGAGGATCACCCGGAGGTCGTCACGGGCCTGCAGGCCCTCTGGAACCAGGACAATGGCACGGGACGCATCGTGGGGATGAGCGCCGGCCCCTTCCCCGGCGCCGCGACGCGCATCGAGCGCTACCTCGGCGAGATTCCCAACGAGATCACGCGGTGGATTCGCTGGAACCCGACGAGCGGCCAGGCCACCGGCGGCACCGACCACGCGAGCTTCGTCTGCCACAAGGCGCCCGGCTTCAACCTCGGCGCGCTCTCGTGGGATTACGGCTCCACCACCTGGCACACCGATCGCGATACCTATGACACGATCGTGGAGTCGGACCTGAAGAACAACGCGACGCTGACGGCGATGCTCGCCTACCTCGCGAGCGAGGACCCGGAGCGGATGCCGCGCGACGTGATGGACCCGCTCCCGCCGCAGGGGCCGCAGCGCACCCCGGGCGTCTGGCGCGACTGCGCCAAGGCGACGCGGCAGACACCCCCGCCGCCGCAGTGATTCCGTAGGGATTTTGCCGGGAACGGGGCGCCTGTGACCAACGTCACAGGCGCCCCGTTACATCCATACTTGTTGCGCCGCGCCTGACGGGCGTACGTTGGTGGCGTGATGTCCCCGTCCCATCCGGCCCACCAGTCGGCCCCGTTCCGCACCGCCCGCCCGGTTCTCGTCCTGGCGGGCATTCTCGGCCTGTCGCTCCTCAGTTGCGGCCGCGAGATCACGGGACCGGAAAACGGCGTCCGTCCGCGCATCGCGTCGGGCCTCTCGTTCGTGGCCGAGTTCCCGGGCGCCTTCGCCTCCGTGGAGGCCGGTGCGGGGTCCGTGGTGGCGTTCAACCGCGTGCGCGTGATCTTCCGCCGCGCCGACGGCAGCGTCGCGCTCGACCGCATCGTGCTCTTTCCCGATGGCGAGGACGAGATCGCGCAGGACTTCTCGATCACGCTCTCCAGTTCCGCGCCCGCGGCGGGCGAACCGCTCGACCTCTACCTCCGCTACATCAACGCCGGCGGCGATACGGTCTTCGCGGGCGGGCCGGTGGCGGTGATTGCGGCGCCAAGCGCCGCGGGCGGACCGCCGCCCAACCCGGCGCCGGTGCCGCTCACCTACACCGGTCCCGGCAGCAGCGCGGTCAGCATCCGTATCCTGCCCGACACCATCACGGTGACCGCAGGCGATCCCTTCGAGTTCACCGCCGAAGCGCGCAACGCGCAGGAAGCCATCGTCGCGGACGCCCCGATCATCTTCTCGGTGCTCGATCCCACGCACGCGGCACTCGTCACGGGCGACTCCGGCGCGGGTATCTCAACACCGGTGCGCGGCACGGCGCGCGTGCGCGTGGCCCTGGCCGCGGGCGGCGCGGCGGACACCGCGTACCTCGTCGTGCAGCCGCGCCCCGCGTCGCTCGAGATACACGGCGGCAACGCCCAGACCGGCGACATCCTCTTCGCGCTCAGCGACTCCATCGAGATCGGCGTGCTCGCCACCGACGGCCAGCCAATGACTGGCGTGGCCGTCGCCGCGTCGGTGACGCTGGGCGGCGGCAGCGTCTCGCCCGACACCGCCCTGACCGGCGCCGGCGGCATCGCGCGCTTTGCGTGGACGCTCGGCAGCGTGGTCGGCGCGCAGTCGGCCAGCTTCTCCTCCGAGGGACTCACGCCGCGCGAGGTGACCGCGACCGGCGTCGACAACGGCGCGATTGTCGCGACGACCGTGACCCCGGCGCTCGACACGCTGGTGTCCATCGGCGAGACGACCACCCTCACGGCGATGTCCAACGACGCGGCGCTCAACGCGTTCGCCGGCACCTACACGTGGTCGAGCGACGCGCCGGCAACTGCCACCGTGAACCCGGCCGGCGTGGTGACGGCGGTCGCGCCCGGCGCGGCGTGGATCATCGCCACGGAGACCGGCGGCACCAGGGATTCCGCGCGCATTGTCGTCCACCAACAGCTCGCCTCGGTGATCGTCACGCCGGGCGCGCGCACACTCTACCTCGGCGCCTCGCACGACTTCACCGCGAACGCGGTGGACGGGCTCGGCGTTCCGCTCGCCACGCAGCCGACCTTTGCCTGGACGGTCGAGTCGTCGGCCATCGCGTCGGTGGATTCCACGGGCTTCGTCACCGCGCTGGGCATCGGCTCCACGCAGATCCGCGCCGAGTCGTTCGGGGTCCAGGGCGTCGCCACGCTGACCGTGGAGACGGCAATCACGCGCGTGGCCGTGATCCGCGACTCCGCGAGCTTCGTCACGGCCGACACGTTCACCATCGAGGCGCTGGCGCGCACGCGCAGCTATCGCGCGGTCGCATACGACACGCTCGACGCCGCGATGCCCGGCGTGACCTTCATCTGGGAATCGTCGAACCCCTCGGTGGCCTCGTTCGACTCGACCGGCACGGCGACGGCACGCATCGTGGCAACCGCCAACGGCATCACCGCCGTCCGCGCGACCGCACAGGGCGTGATGGGCGCCGCGTCGCTCACGGTGCAGCAGCGGCTGGCCGCCATCGAGCTCTCGCCCTCGGCGGCGGCGATCTCCGCGACGGGCGTCACGCTCATCACCGCACGCGGGCTCGACCCCGACGGCACGCACCTGCCCACACTTGCCGGCGTCACGTTCGCGTCCAACAACCTGCCGGTGGCCACGGTCAACGCGAGCACCGGCCTCGTGACGGGCGTGGCCAACGGGACCGCGCTGATCACGGCCACCAAGGATACGATCACCTCGGACACCACGGTGATTACGGTGGGCGGCGCGGTGCCGGCGGTGATCTCGTTCGGCCGCGACACGCTCTCGATCGGCCGCTCGGCGTCGCTGTCGATTCCGATCTATCTCAGCAGGCCCGACACCGTCCCCGTGAACGTGGTGCTCGCGGTGGCGGACACGTTCGCCCACTTCTCGCAGGCGAGCGTCAACATTCCGGCCGGCCAGACGTCCATCAACGCGACGCTGAACGGGCATTCGGCGGGGAATACGCTGATCTTCGCCACCAACGGCGGCGCCAACGGCTACGCGGGCGACACCGCGTCGCTGCGCGTGCAGGCGGTGGTGAAGTTCACCAGCACGAGCTACGCGCTCGTCGCGACCAACGAGGTGGCGACGCAACTGCTGCTCACCGACCCCGCACCGGCGGGCGGCACGTACGTCACCTACGCGTACGGCACGCCGGGCCGCGTGTCGGTCTCGCCGGACCCGGCGTTCATTCCGCAGGGGCAGCTCGCGGCCAACGTGGTGATCACCGCGCTTGCGGGCGGCGGCTCGACGGTGATGCCGGTGGCCACCGGCGTGAACGGGACGGCGTCCACGGTCACGACGTATCCCGCGACGCTGGACATCAACCAGACCCTCGCGCGGATGGGCGCGGGACAGTACCGCACGGACACCTACGTCCAGACGCCAACCACCCTCACGCAGGCCCTCGGCATCGGGCTCGCCATTGACGACACCACGATTGCCACGGCGGTGCCAAGCGTCGTGATCAACGCGGGCACGTACTACGTCTACTTCAACCTCGTCGGCAAGTCGCCGGGGACAACGTATCTCCGCGCGAGCGCGCCCGGGTTCACCGGCGACTCCACGGCGATTGTCATCACCACGCCGAAGATCGACGTCGCCACCGCCGCGGCGCGCACGACGACGGCGGCGCCGGCCGGCATCACGGTCTACGCGCGTGACTCGGTGAATACCGCGCACGCGCGCTCGACGCCGCTCGTCGTCTCGCTGAGTTCGTCCGACACGACGATCATCAAGGTGCTCACGCCGACGGCGACGATCGCCGCCGGCAGCTCGTCCAACGGGAGCGGCCAACTCACGTCCGGCGGGGAGATCGGCGCCGCGTACCTGATTGCCACCGCGCCGGGGCACGGCAGGGACTCGGTCCTCGTCACCGTGAACGGGCCGAAGCTCTCGTGGAGCTTCACGACCACGCGCGTGGGCACCGACCAGCGCGTGCAGAATCTCTATGTGCAGATCCCGGACAACACGCCGACCGCACGCACCGTGCACATCCAGCGCTCCGACACCACCGGCGCGCTCATCCAGATTCCGGACTCCGTCGTCATCCCGGCGGGAACCTACTACACCTACCTGGACGTCGACGGGCTCGCGCCCGGCAGCGTGACGCTCATCGCGTCGACGCCGGGGCACGAGCCGGACACCGCGACCTTCATCGTCACCTCGCCGCGCCTGGTCCAGGGCGGCGGCGGGACCTATGACGCCTACCGGCCGCCGCTCGGAATCACCACCACGGTGGTCGATTCCCTCGGGAGCGCGCACCCGCGCACCTCGCCGCTCGTCGTCTCGTACGTCTCGACGGACACCACCGTCGTCACCGTCTCGCCCAGCGCGACGATCGCCGCCGGCGCGCAATCCACCAACACGGCGCTGGTCACGTTCACCTACAACGGCACCGGCGACAGCACCGCGCAGGTCATCGTCACCGCGCCGGGGCACGTCGCGGATACGATCAGCTACACGGTCCGGACGCCGAAGCTGCAGTTGAGCTGGACCACGTATCGGATCGGCCGACGCCAGTACACCAGCAACACGACCTTCTACGTCCACGTCCCGAACAACGTGAACGACACCCTCCCGGTGACGCTCACGCAGAGCAACGGCGCCATCGATTCGCTCAGCACGCTCACCCCGAACATCCCGGCCGGGACGTACTTCACGTACTTCGGCCTCTCCGCGCTCGGGTTCGGCACCGACACCATCATCGCGTCGGCGCCGGGCTATCTCCCCGACACCGCGTTCGTCGTCGTGACCTCCACGCGCCTCGTGGTCGGGAACCTTCCGACGCCGCGGACCACCACCACCCCGCCGACCGCCTTCAGCATCAGCCTGGCCGATAGTGTGGGCACCAGCCACCCGTCGATGGACACCGTGGTCGTGTTCGTCGAGGCCACCAACCCCGGCGTGCTGCAGCCGGTGGCGACCTCGTACCGGATTCTCCCGGGGCAGCAGAACACCAACGGCTCCGCCGCCTTTGTGGGCGTCGGCACGGGCCAACTCATCGTGTCCGACTCGCTCGGGAACGGCTACGCCAGCGACACCACCAACGTCGTGACGGTAACGGGCCCATCGCTCTCGCTCACCAACAACTCGCCGAAGCTGGGGATGCGCCAGAACAACGGGGCCAGCGGCGCGTACGTGCAGGTCCCCAATAACATCGCGGGCTCGCCGCTCGTGGTGTACCTCGCGAGCAGCGACCCGGCCGTGGCCACCGTCCCCGACTCGGTCATCATCCCCGTCGGCACCTACTACGCCTATTTCCAGATCGCCGCGCACGACGTGGTCGGGACCATCCAGATCAGCGCCAACGCGGGCGGCTACGCGCCGGCGTCGGTGAACCAGCAGGTGACCGCGCCGCGCTTCGTGGTCGCCGCGCCGACGAGCGTGCGCGTCACGCAGAATCCGCCCACCATCACCGTCTCCGCCGCGGACGCGGACGGAACCGTCCACTACACCAACGAGCCGGTGGTCGTGACCCTCGCCTCCACGAGTGCCGCGGTGGGCATCGTGGACTCCGCCACGGTCACCATCGCCGCCGGCGCGCAGAACAACAACACCGCACGCTTCGTGCCGGTGGCCCCCGGCACGGTGAACATCGAGGCGTCGGACGCACGCGTGGAGTCGTACAAGTACAACACCGGCACCGACGTCATCTCCGTCACGGTCCCGAACCTCACCTCGTGGACCAGCCCGCTCTCGCTCGCCGTCGGCCAGTACAGCGATGAGGTGCTCTACCTCCCCGACACGCGCACCGCGTCGCCGCTGCCCGTCACGCTGGACCACGCCACCGCCGCAACCGCGACCGCCGATACGATCACCGTGAACGTCGGTCAGTCCAACCGCACGCACCGCGTGACGGGCGCGGCGCTCGGCGTCGACACCATCACCTTCTCCGCGCCGGGCCACAACCCGGCCTCGAGCCCGGTGGTGGTCGCCCTCGGCCGCGTGGACGGGCTCGGCGGCTGGCCCACCACGCTCAACAGCGACTCGGTCCAGGTCACCCTGTATCCCAAGTCCGCCAACGGGACCCAGCGCCGCCATACCGTGGCGACGACCTTCACCCTCGCGGTGGACGCCAACCTGCAGTTCGTCTCGGGCGGCGCGGCCAGCGTGCCGATCACCAGCGTCGTCGTCCCGGCCGACGCATATAGCGTCTCGTTCTGGCTCAAGCGCGTCTCCGCCGGCACGGCCAACGTGTCGATCTCGGCGGCCAACTACCAGACCTACACCAGCGCCATCACGGTCAATCCCTGACCCCAGTGGCGCCAGCGGCGCCAGCCCCGTATCGTCGGAATCACCGGGAGGGAGCCGTGGCAGACCATTCCATAGACCTTGCCGCCGAGCAGGCCAGGCATCGGCAGCTACAGCTCGTCGGGTATCTGGGCTTCTTTGGCCTGATGGGCATCCTCGCCGTCGAGATCCTGCGCGGCGGACCCTCGCTTGCCGTGTACTGGCAGATCGCGGTCGTGGCGGTGGCGGCGTACCTCACCGCCGACCTCCTCTCGGGCATCGTGCACTTCATCGCCGACAATTTCGGCACGCCGAAGACCCCCGTTCTTGGTCCGGGCTTCGTCCTACCGTTTCGCGAGCACCATCGCGACCCCAAGGGGATCGTGCGGCACGGCTTTTTCGAGGCCAACGGCAACAATGCGCTCGTCTGCCTGCCGGTGCTCGTTCCCACCCTGCTCCTCGTCCCGGTCACGACGTCGCGCGCGGGATTCCTCGCGGGGGTCTTTGTCTTCGTGCTCCTGACGGCGGTGTTCCTGACCAACCAGGTGCATAAGTGGGCGCATATGGACGTCGCGCCGGCACCGGTCCGGCTCCTCCAGCGGTGGGGGGTGATCATCTCCCAGGACCACCACGACCTGCACCACACCCTCCCCCACGACACCTACTACTGCATCACGGTCGGGGTCTGGAACCCACTCTTCGAGCGATTCCATATATTTCCCCGACTGGAGCGCTTCATCCGCCGCTGGGTGCCCGGCGTGGATCCCAAGACGCGCGTCGAACGCGAAGCGACCGAACACTCTCTCCCCGCCTGATGTCCGAGCCCTCCGCCCCTGTCGCCCCGTCGGCCCCGATTCCACTGCCCGTTGACGACGACGCGATTCTCGCCCCGGATGCCTGGGGATTCCGCGACACCAACTTTGCCATCACGCCGGCCGGCAACGTCACGCTCACGGGCCAGCGCTATGCGCTGAGCGGGCTCGAGCTCCCCGACCTCGTGCCCTGGGTCGAGGGCGTGATGGGCGTGAAGTTCGACCTCGGCGCGCCGGACAGCGGCCACTACCCGCCGTCGGTGCCGACGGCGCGCATCCCCGACGGGCTCGTCGCCGACCTCGCGCACCGCATACCGGGTGTGCTGATCTCGAGCGATTCCCTCGCTCGGCTGCGCCACGGCCACGGCCACACCGTCGAGGAAATCCACGCGGTGCGCACCACCGGCTTCGCGCGCGTCCCCGACCTCATCGTGTTTCCCAACACCGAGGCCGACGTCGTGGCGCTCATCGCCTTCGCGGACGAGCGCAATCTCTCGCTCGTCCCCTTCGGCGGCGGCACCAACGTCACCGACGCGCTCCGCTGCAGCGCCGCCGAGTCGCGGCCGATCATCTCCGTGGATATGCGCCGGATGAACCGCATCGTGTGGATTGACGAGGTGAACCGCACCGCGTGCATCGAGGCGGGCGCCGTGGGCCGGCACATCACCGACGCCCTCGCGGCGCGCGGCTGGACGATGGGCCACGAGCCCGACAGCTACGAGTTCTCCACGCTCGGCGGATGGGTCGCCACCCACGCCAGCGGGATGAAGAAGAATCGCTACGGGAACATCGAGGACCTCGTCCTCGACGTACGCATCGTGACCGCGGCGGGGGTGGTCTCGCGGACGCCGATCGTGCCGCGCGACTCCATCGGCGCGGACCCGCGCCGCTGGGCCTTCGGCTCCGAGGGCCAGCTCGGCATCGTCACCTCGGCCGTGGTGAAGCTCCGCCCACTGCCGGAGTGCGAGCAGCACGACGCGATCCTCTTCCCCGACTTCGCCACGGGCGTGGAATTCCTCCAGGAGCTCACGCGCGCCGGCGACGTCCCCGCGAGCGTGCGCCTCGTGGACAATCTCCAGTTCCAGCTCGGGCAGACGCTCAAGCCCAAGGCGGTGGGGCTCGCCGTCGTCAAGAAGAGGATCGAGCGCTGGGTGGTGACCACGCTCAAGGGATTCGATGTGACGAAGATGGCGGCGTGTACGCTGCTCTTCGAGGGCACCAAGCGCGAGGTCGCACAGCAGCGCGCCATCGTCGACCGCCTGGCCAAGCGCTACGGCGGAATGCACGCCGGCGCCGAGAACGGGAAGAAGGGCTACCAGCTCACCTTCGGCATCGCCTACCTCCGCGACTTCGTGATGAAGCTCGGGATCGTGGCCGAGTCGTTCGAGACCTCGGTGCCGTGGAGCCGCACGCTGGAGCTCTGCGAGAGGGTGAAGCAGCGGATCTACGACGAGTACACGGCGATGGGGCTCCCGGGACGCCCGTTCGTGACGGCGCGCGTGACCCAGCTCTACCCGAGCGGCGTCGCGGTCTACTTCTACCTCGGCTTCCATCACGGCAACGCCAAGGACCCCGTGGCGCACTTCACCGCGCTCGAGAACGCCGCGCGCGACGAGATCCTCAAGTGCGGCGGCTCGCTCTCGCACCACCACGGCGTGGGGAACCTGCGCAAGGGCTTCCTCCCGCGCGTGCTCTCGCCGGCGGCGATGAGCTGGGCGCGCGCCGTGAAGGGGGCCGTGGACCCACGCAACATCTTCGGCACGGGGACCGCGTGACGCCCCTCACCCAACGCACCTATCTCGTCACCGGCGTGACGGGATTCCTCGGCAAGGTCATCCTGCACGAGTTGATCCGCCGCCGCGACGAGTTCGCGGTCGGCGGCATTGTCGTCGTCGCGCGCGCGCGCGGGAAGAAGTCCGGCGCCGACCGGTTCCGCGAGGACGTCATCGGCTCGCCCTGCTTCAACGCCCTCCCCGGCGGCTGGGCGGAGGGCATCCAGGTGCTCGACGCCGACCTCTCGGACCCGGGACTCGGGCAGTCGCCGGAGCACCGCGCGCTCCTGGCCAACGTCACGCACGTGATCCACTCGGCGGCGTCCGTGGGGTTCACGCTCCCCGCGCAGGTGGCGGCCAAGGCGAACATCACGTCGAGCCTCAACCTGCTCGAGGCCGTGCGCCCCTGCCCGCGACTCGAGCGCTTCGTCTACGTCTCCACCGCGTACGTGACGCCGCACCACCGTGGCCCGATCGTCGAGGAGCTCGTGCAGCTCAAGACGCCGGCCTCGGAGATGCTCGCGCTCATTGAGGAGGCGAAGCTCACGGACCCCGAGCTCCTCGCCAAGACCGGGCATCCGAATACGTACACGATGACGAAGTCCATCTCCGAGTGCCTCCTCGCGGAGCGCCGGGGAAGCATCCCGCTGAGCATCGTGCGGCCGAGCATCATCACGGCCAGCCGCGCGCACCCCGTGCCGGGGTGGATTGACAGCAACACCGGCTTCGGCGCCTTCGTCACGCTGATCGGAATGGGGCACCTGCGCGCGGTGGTCGGCCACGCGGACGTGCGACTCGACCTCATTGCGGTGGATGACGTCACCGACCGCGTGCTCGACGCCACCAAGATCGACGTCCCCCACGTCACGGTGCAGCACGCGGTGGCGGGCGCGGACCGCTCGGCCACGGTCCACAACGCCTGGGCGGAGATCGAGCGGCACTTCCGCATCCAGCCCATTGGCCGCCGTCCCGCGCGCGGGTACCTCGGCCCTGCGGGCCTGCGCTACATCCTCGCCGATTTGATCCACCACCGCCTCCCGATGGCGATCGCGGGGATCACCTCGGGCGTGAAGCGCCGGCAGGTGAGGAAGCTCGCCTCGCGCCTCGCCTACCTGAACGACGTCTTCCCGTACTTCACGAGCAACACCTTCACGTTCGAGACGTCGGTGCCGCTCGACGACCGCTTCGACGCCGACCAGCTCGTCTCGACGGTGTGCCGCGGCGTCTCCCGCCACGTCTTCAAGCAGGACGACCGCGAGTGGGTGCTCGCGGGCCGCGAGGTCAACCGCGACGTGGGCGATACGCGCTGGGCGCTCACGCAGCCGCGCGCGAACCTCTTTGTCCGGTTCGGCTGCTGGGCCGCGGTAAAGGTCCTCGCCCGCGTCTCCGACCGGGTGACGGTCGACATCCCGTCGTTCGAGCGCGCGCACGAGGCGGTCCCCGCCGGCGCGGCGATTGCGCTGCTGCCCAGCCATCGGTCGTTCTTTGACTTCATTCTCTGCTCGGTGCTCGCCTTTGCGCGCCCCGACCTCGGGATCCGCGTGCCGCACATCGCCGCGGCGGCGGAGTTCGGCCGCCTGCCGTTCCTCGGCCGGCTCCTGCGCTACGTCCATACGTTCTTCGTGGAGCGCGGCGCCTCGCGCGACAACCGCGACCTCTCGCGGCGCGTGAAGGATCTCGTGGACCGCGGCCAGGTGATCGAGTTCTTCGTCGAGGGACAGCGCAGCCGCGCCCGCACCTTCCTCCCGGCCAAGCGCGGGCTGCTGCGTTGCCTCCAGGAGAGCGGGCACACGGTGGCGCTGTATCCCATCGCCATCAGCTACGACCGTCTCCCCGAGGAAGGCGTCTTCGCGCGCGAGCTGGCGAGTCTCCCCAAGGCCCCGCTCCGCATCGGCCCCTTCTATAAATGGCTCGGCGACGTCTGGCGCGGCCGCGTGCAGCTCGGCCGGATGCACGTCGTGTGCGCCGAACCCGTGATCCTCGACGGCAGCTCCGACCTGCGCGTGGCGGGCGAGACGGTCATCGAGCGCCTCCGCGGCGCAATGCCAATCACCACCTACCAGCTCGAGGCATACCTCTCCAGGCATCCGATGCCGGGCGTGGACGCCACGACGCTCCGGGCGCTGATCGAGCAGAAGGGCGTGCGGGTGCTCAAGAGCGGGCTGCCGGTGCCGACGGACATCGACGCCAACATCGCCAAGACGTATCGCGAGCACTTCGGGCATCTCCTGGCCGACGGCGACATCGGGCCACCCGCCGCGCGCGAGCTAGCTGGGTAGGGGCGCGGGCGCGCGGCGCGCGGCGGCGCGCCGCAGGAGCCAGAGCGCAAACAGCGCGTGGACGGTTGACGCGGCCACGGCCACGAGCCAGAGCTGCCGCAGCGAGAACCCGGGCATCGACGCGAGCCAGAGCGAGGGCACGATCCACACGAGGAGCCGCACGGCGCTGCTCACCACCGACGGCACCGTGTTCCCCAGCGCCTGGAACATCCCGGAGCAGGTGAAGACGATGCCCGCCGCGACGAAGTTCCAGGAGATGATCCCGAGGAACTCCCCCGCCACGGCGATGACCGCGGGGTCGTTCACGAACCAGTGGACGAACCACTCGGGGCGCACCTGGCACATCAGCGTGAGCGCGAGCATCACCGCGCTCCCCATCCTCGCCGCGGCCCAGAACGTCTCCCGTGCGCGCGCATCCGAACCCGCCGCCACGTTCTGCGCGGCCACCGGCGCGGCGGCAAAGGCGATGGCCATTGCCGGGAGGAAGATCGCCTGCATCACCCGCGACCCCACGCCGTACCCCGCCTGCGCCGCCGCGCCGAAGTCGCGGATCAGCCAGTAGGTCGCGCCCATCGAGACGAACATAATCGCGAACTCGCCGCCGGCGGGCACGCCAATCCGCAGCATCCGCTTCCACACCGCGAGCTGCGGCCGGAAGAGCGCGCGGTCGAAGCGCACGAAGTGCTCGAGCCGCACGAAGTAGGTGAGCAGCATCCCCACGCCGATGGTCACGGCGATGGTGCTCGCGAGTCCCGCGCCCGCCACGCCCATTGGCCGCCCGGTGAGCCACCCCGCAATGAGGATCGGCGCCAGGATCGCGTTGATCACCACCGTCACCATCTGCACGACCATCGTCGGCTTCGCGATGCCCGTCCCGCGCAGCGCCGAGCCCATCGAGACAATCGCGAACTGCAGCCCCATCGTCGGGAGGAACCACCGCAGGTACGACATCCCGTTGGCCACCGTTGCCTCGTCGGCCGCGATGGTGCGCAGGTACGCCTCGCCGCCGACGTATCCGCCGACGAGCACGAGGCCCCCGACGATCGCGGCGATCGACAGGCTCTGGTTGAAGACGAGCGTCGCGTCGGCCTGGTCCTTCCGCCCCGCCGCGTGCGCAATCAGCACCATCGTCCCGATCCCGAGCACCTGCGTCAGCGCGAGCACGATGAACTGGAGGTTCCCGGCGGCACTCACCCCGGCAATCGCCGCATCGCCTAGGCGCCCGACGAAGTAGAGGTCCACCAGATAGTAGAGCATCTGGAAGACCATCCCGATCGCCATTGGGGCGGCGAGCCGGATGATGTGGCGGGGGATCGAACCCTGTGTGAGGTCGTGCACGACGCGGCGTTGTGACGGGGTGGGCGGTTTCGCGGTATGGAACGTATATGGTCACCCCGCCTCGCGCCCAGCCCCGACTCCTCTACCCCATCCTCGTCGGCGGCCTCCTCGCCGGCCTCCTCGACATCTCCGCCGCCATCACGCAGACCGTGCTCCGCGGCGGCACCCCGATCCAGCTCCTGCAGATCGTCGCCGCCGGGTGGATGGGACGCACGGCGGCCCTTGCCGGCGGCCTCGGCACCGCGGCCATCGGGCTCCTCTCGCACTTCGTCATTGCCCTCGGGGCCGCCACGGTCTTCGTGCTCGCGGCACGGCGGCTCCCGGCCCTGAGCGCGAGGTGGCTCATCGCCGGCCCCCTGTACGGGATGGTCGTCTGGGCGGTGATGCAGTTCGTGGTGCTCCCGCTCTCCGCCTTTCCCCCCATCACCTCGCGCTCGCTCAAGCCGACGGTGATTGCGCTGCTCATCCACATCTTCTGCGTGGGACTCCCCGTCGCGTGGGGCTCGCGTCGCCGATGAGCGCGCGGCGGCGTAGGTTTGGGCTATGCCCGCCGCGACGCATCCCCACGCCGAGCTGATCGAGCGCTTCTACCGCGCCCTGCAGCGGCGCGACGCCGCGGCAATGATTGCCTGCTATCACCCCGACATCCACTTCTCCGACCCCGCCTTCCCCGACCTCCGCGGCGCGGACGCGGGCAGGATGTGGACGATGCTCTGCGCGCGCGGGAAGGACCTGCGCGTCGAGTTCTCCGACGTTGCCGCCGACGACACCACCGGCCGGGCGCGCTGGGACGCCTGGTACACCTTCTCACACACGGACCGCACAGTGCACAACCGCATCCACGCCACGTTCACGTTCAGGGACGGGCGCATCGTCCGGCACGTCGACCACTTCGATTTCTGGCGCTGGGCGCGACAGGCCATCGGCCCGCTCGGCCTCCTCCTCGGCTGGTCGCCGCTCGTGCGAAACAAGGTGCGCGCCACCGCCGCGGCCTCGTTGCGCAACTGGCGCGCGGCGCTGCTCCTCGTGGCGCTGGGGGGCGGGGCCGGCACCGCC
>CAYXQS010000024.1:19845-20410 GCA_964466515.1 uncultured Gemmatimonas sp.
GGAGCGTCCCAAGCCGCCCAAGGTCGCACCCGGGAAGATGGACGACCCCGCGTCGCGTCCCGCCGATGCAATCGTGCTCTTTGACGGGACCTCGCTCGCCGAATGGCGCAGTGCCGACGACGCACCGGCCAAGTGGGCCCTCGTGAACGGCGCGATGGAAGTGACGCCCGGCTCGGGATCGCTCGCCACCGCGCGCGCGTTCGGCAGCGTGCAGCTCCACATCGAGTGGCGCACCAATCCGGCATCCACGAGCACCGGGCAGAACCGCTCCAACAGCGGCGTGTACCTGATGGGCCGCTACGAGGTGCAGGTCCTCGACTCGTACGAGCACGAGACCTACGCCGACGGCCAGGCGGCGGCGCTCTACGGCCAGCACCCGCCGCTGGTGAACGCGAGCCGCCCGGCGGGCGAGTGGCAGAGCTATGACATCATCTTCCGGCGCCCCGTCTTTGGCGCGGACGGCGCGGTGATCACCCCCGCGCGCATCACGGTGGTACACAACGGCGTCGTGGTACACATCTCGCAGGAGTTCACCGGCGCCACCGTACACCAGCGCCGCGCGGAG
>CAYXQS010000025.1:0-20285 GCA_964466515.1 uncultured Gemmatimonas sp.
GAACTCCTTCCCCGTGGCCGCCTCGCTCTGCGCGATCTCGTTCTCGTGGTGCGGGAAGACGAGGTCGACGCCTCCGCAGTGCAGGTCGAGCGTCTCGCCGAGCAGCGCCATCGCCATCGCCGAGCACTCGAGATGCCAGCCCGGACGCCCGCGGCCCCAGGGGGAATTCCACGCCGCCCCGCACGCCTCGTCCTCGGGCTTGGCCGCCTTCCAGAGCGCGAAGTCCTGCGCGTTCTCCTTCGAGTAGTCGTCCTGCGCCACGCGCGTACCGCTCTGCAGCTCGCGCGTGTCGAGGCGCGAGAGCCGGCCGTAGGGCGCGAACTTCGCGATCGCGAAGTAGACCGAGTGGTCGTCCGCCACGTAGGCGACGCCGTTGGCGACGAGGCGTTCCACCAGCGCGATCATCTGCGGGATGTACGCCGTCGCGCGCGGATAGTGCTCCGCGTCCTCGATCCGCAGGTACTGCCGGTCCTCGTGGAAGACCTGCACCACGGGGTCCGTGACCTCGGCGATCGTGCGCCCCTGCTGCGTGGCGCGCACGATGATCTTGTCGTCCACGTCGGTCAGGTTCATCACCTGCTCCACCTTCCACCCGCGCAGCCGGATGACGCGCCGGAGGAGATCCTCGAAGAGGAAGGTGCGGAAGTTGCCGAGGTGGGCCGGGTTATAGACGGTCGGGCCGCACGTGTAGAGCTTCACCCGGTCGCCGTCCGCCGGGGCGAAGGGTTCGAGGGCGCGCGACATCGAGTTGTAGAGCTTGAATCCCGGCATCCGCCAAAGCTACCGGGACGCGACTGGGCGCGGCAACGCCTCCTCGGCCACGCGTGAGCCGCGCACGGCGACGCCCACGTCGCGACAGACCGCCAGAACCGCCTCCGGCGAGGTGCCGCCGAGCGGCACGCGAAGGCGCCGGCCCCGCCGCGCGAGACTGGGGAGCCGGGGCAGGAGCCGTGCGATGGCCTCATCGGGCCGGGGGACCGAGAGCTCCAGCACGCTCCGTCGCGACGGCACGGGAGCGCGGAACCGCCCATCCTCGAGGTGGTGGATCCGGGCGGCCGGGCCGAGTGCGCCGAGCGTGGTCCCGTCGCGGACGGCGAGGAGGATCGCCAGGCCACGCGCGGCAAGGGCGCGCAGGAGCGCGCCGGCTTCCTCGCGCTCCGTGGGCCCGCAGTAGGCAAAGGGCTCGTCGCAGCAGAGGAGCCGCGGCCGCGCGAGGAGGGCCTGCGCGAGCACGACGCGCAGTTGATCGAGCGCCGAGAGCTGCCCCAGCCGCACGCGCGCCATTCCGCGGAGGCCGACGCGGAGCATCAGGGGCACAAAGCGCGTAGGTGCCGGGAGCGCGGCATCGCGCAGCGCGAGGAGGTCGGCGTGGAAGGCGAGCGCCTGCCGCACGGTGAGGAACCCATATTCCCAGGGCCGTGCGCCGACGAGCTGCGCCGCGGCATCGCGTGGCTCCGCCGACCCGCCCCAGCGTACGCTCCCCGCGCTCGCCGACGCCTTGGCCGCGGCGAGGAGGAGGGCGGTGCTCTTCCCTGCCCCCGCGGGCCCGGTCAGCGCCGCGATCTCACCGCTGCGGAGGGTGAGGGAGCAGTCCTCGAGCGCGACGACCTCCGACGCGGCGCCGAGGATTCCGGCGCGCCAGCGGCGCGAGACCGAGACGAACTCGAGGGCGGGGGCGGCGACGGACACGCGCGACAGTAGCCCCGCGCGCGGGAACCGGTGCCATCGTACGACTGCGCCGAGCGTCGGATCGTCGCCTGCCTGGGGTTGCGCCTACGGCTGCCTACGGCGTCTTCGACTCCGGCGGCGGCACCGTGGGGGTCGGCGACACCGACGTCCCCGGGCGCGGCGTGGGCGAACGCGGCATCGGCCCCTGCGGGCCCGCCGCCTGCTGTTCGAGCCGCTTGCGCTGCCGGCGCGAGAGCACCGGCGTCACGACGGCCGGCGCCGCCTCGGCGTCCTGGTACACGCGCGCAATGAGGATCCGCCGCACGAGCACCATCACCACCGCGAGCGTCGGCACGGCGACCACCAGCCCAAACGGCCCGAGCAGCTTCCCGCAGATCAGCACGCTCATAATCGTGAGCACGGGCGGGAGGTCGACGCGCCGCTGCATCAACACCGGGATCACGAGCTGGTTCTCCGCCACGTGGATTACCACGCCGAGGAGGATGACGAGGATGGCGAGGGTGCCGCCGCCGGGCTGCCCGAGGACGAACGCCGCCGGCACCAACGTCGAGACGAGCGTCCCGAAGAACGGCACGATCGCGACGAGGCCGGTGAAGATCCCGAAGGGGAGCCAGTACGGCACGTTGAGCAGCCAGAGCCCGAGCGCCGTGAGGACCGCGAGGGTGACCATCGCGAGGAGCTGGGCGATGGTCCAGGCGCGGAGGGTCTCGGAGAGCGCGTCGATGGTATCGCGCGCGGCCGTGCGGTGCCGCGGCGGCGTGAGCGCGAGCGCGAGCGAGCGGTAGAGCTCCGGCTGGATGGCGAAGTAGATCGCCATCACGAGCACCGCGACGAGGTTGATCGCGACGTGGACGGTGCCGAAGAGGCGTGGGACCAGGTTCCCGAGCAGCCGCTGCGATTCGGCGAGCGCCACGGCGAAGATCCGGTGTTCGCCGCGGGCAAGGATCTCCTCGGTGCCGGGAATGCGCAGCAGGAGCAGCTCGAGGCGGCGCTCCCACTCGATCACGAGGTCGGGGAGGACGCGGACCAGCTCGCGCGTCTGCTCGACGACGGGCGGGACGAGCAGCGCGCCGATGGCCACGATGACCGCGAGCGTCCCCACGACGGCAATGACCAGCGCTGCCGGCCGCGGGAGCCGCGTCCGGGCCTCGACGACGTCCGTGACCGCGCCGAGATAGACGGCGAGGAGCAGGCCGAGGAAGAGCAGGATGAGCAGGTCGGCCACCGTGCCGGCCAACCAGAGCAGCAGGACGGTGACGAGGATCGCGGTGAAGCCCGGAAGCACCCAGACCCGTCGTACTGCGCTCTCGGTCACTTCGTCCCCTTATCCTCGATCTTCGCGTTGACGGTCTCCTCGCCCGCGCCGATGCGGCGCGGGGGCGCGGCACCGCCCGGCCCGAGCAGCCCCATCTTCTGCTTCAGCGCGAGGAGCTGCTGGTCGGCCGAGGCAGAGCCCGCCGCCTTCTCCAGCTGCTTGAACTCGCCCTGCAGCCGGTCGCCGGTGAACTCCTCCTCGATCTCGGTGCTCGCCTTGATCATCCGCTCGTTGGAGGTGATCTTCTCCTCCATCCGGGCGAACGCCTCGAACGCCGACTTTTCGGACATCGACGACATCGTCTCGGAGATCTTCTGCTGCGCCTGCGCGCGGCGCTGGCGCGCGAGCAGGAGATTCTTCTTCCGCTTGGCCTCCTCAATCTTGTCGTTGAGGTCGCGGAGCGAGTTCTTGAGCTTCTCGGTCTCGAGGCGGTGCGCCTGCCAGGTGGTCTCCAGCGCCTGCCCGTGCTCCATGTACTCGGTGTGCCGGACGAGCGCCTGCTTGGCGAGATCGTCGCGGCCTTCCTTCACCGCGAGCATCGCCTTCGCTTCCCAGTCCGCGGCCTGCCTGTACTCGGCCTCCGCCTGGTCCTTGAGGCGCTTCTCGTCCGCGATCGCCGCCGCAACCTGCTGCTTGGCGCGGGCGAGCTGATTGCGCATATCGAGCACGATCTGGTCCAGCATCTTCTCCGGATTCTCCGAGCGCGAGATCAGGTCGTTGATGTTGGACTTCAGCAGCGTGGCGAGTCGGTCGAAGATGCCCATCGTCAGCGCGCCTCGCGGAAGGTGGAGAGCTCGCGGAGGTGGGCCGCAAGCGAGAGGGTCATACTCTCGAACGCCACGAGGAACTCCTCGTAGTCGAGGTGGGCGAGTTCCAGCGCCTCCGTCAGCACGACCTCGTTGGCCTGGATCCCGTAGGAGCCGTGCAGGAGGTCGGTCGCATTGAGTTCGAGCAGGCGACGGCAGAGCGTGTTGGACGCCTTTGCGGCCTTCGGCAACTCCATCACCTTCACGCGGAGAACGACGACCGGCGGCGAATGGTGCACGACGACGGTGAGGTCGAGCTCGCCGCCCGGACGGATGGCCCAGAGCCCGGGCTCAACCTCCGAGTAGGAGGCACCTTCGCTCTCGAGCCTGCCGAGGAAGCCTTCGAGTTGTTCCGGGGTGACCATTCCGAGTTCCGTGGCTATGGGGACATCCCTCGGTACGCGCCCGAGGCGACCTAAAGTTTCATCCGGGAAGGTCGCAACGCCAGTCGGGAGCACGGGATAGGCCTCGTGGGGTCGGCCGCGCAGGAACTACGCGCGCTTGATCTGCGTGAGCCGTTCCTTCGCGAGCCGACGCCCGGTCGGGGTGGCCGCGAGGCCGCCGCCCGCCGTTTCCCGATAGCGCACATCCATCTCCCGGCCGATCTCGCCCATCGTGTCGATCACCTCGTCCGCCGGAATGGCAAAGGTAATGCCGGCCATCGCCATCTCCACGGCGGCGAGCGCAATGGCCGCGCCGGTGGCGTTCCGGAAGACGCACGGGAGCTCGACCAATCCGCCCAGCGGATCACAGACGAGCCCGAGCGTGCCCTGTTGCGCGAGGGCCACCGCGTGCCCGGCCTGCGACGGCGTCCCGCCAAGCATCTCGACGGCCGCGCCGGCGGCCATCCCGGCCGCCGCGCCGGTCTCGGCCTGGCATCCGCCTTCCGCACCGGAGAGCGAGGCGCGCTGCGCCACCACCGCGCCAATCAGCCCCGCCGTCGCGAGCGCGTCGACGAGCTGCTCGTCGCCCACCTGCTTGTCCCTGGCAATGCCGAGCAGGACCGCCGGAAGGACCCCGGCCCCGCCCGCCGTCGGCGCGGCGACGATCACGCCCATCGCGGCATTCACTTCCTGCACGGCGAGCGCACGCATCAGCACGTCGCGGAAGAGGGTGCCCGCCAGCGGACCGGCGGGGCCCGTGCGCAACTTGGCCGCGTCGCCACCGACCAGCCCCGAGTTGGACCGGAGATCGCCGGTGAGGCCCTGTTCCACCGCGCCACGCATCACGGCGAGCGCGCGGCCGAGCGCCTCACGGATGCTCTCGACGGTCCGCCCCTGGTCGCGCGACTCGATCTCGAGCGCGACCGTGGCGAGGGTGATGCCGCGCCGCTCGGCGTCGCGAATGGCGTCGTGCAAGGAGGCATACATCAGCCACCCACCTTGTCGATGCGGTGCGACCACTTCACCCAGGGCAGCGCGCGGATTGCCGTCCCGACCTCTTCCCCGGGACGCTCGTCCACCTCGATCACCATAAAGGCGTCGCCGCCGCGATGCTTCCGCGTCAGGCGCAGCGTCGCGATGTTCACGCCGCCGTCGCTGAGGATCCCCGAGACCCGCGCGACGGACCCCTTCACGTCCTCGGCGACCAGCACGATGGTGTGGTGCGCGCCATTCACTTCCACGGGGTAGCCGTCGATCTCGCTGACCTTGATGCGCCCCGCGCCGAGCGAGGCGCCGAGCATCACGTGGTGGCGCTTGTCGCGGCTGACCGTGATGCGGACGGAGTTCGGGTGGACCTCGGGCTCCGTGCCGAGCGTGGTCTTCTCGAAGCGGTAGGGAAGCCCTTCCTTCTCCACAATCGTGAGCGCGTCACGGAGGCGCTCGTCGTCGGGGCGGAAGCCGAGGAGCCCGCCGACGATCGCCTTGTCGGTGCCGTGCCCCTCGCCCGTGCGCGCGAACGAGCCGTGCAGCTCGATCAGGGCCTCGGTGGGGGTGCCGGCAACGAGGTCACGGGCGATGAGGCCGAGGCGGCAGGCGCCCGCCGTGTGGCTGGAGCTCGGGCCGACCATAACCGGACCGATGATGTCGAGGATCGAAACCATACGCGAAAGCTAACGGCGTGCACCACGAAGGCACGCGGGGTCCGGCAAACCCCCTTGCGGGCTTGCGCTGTCAAATCTATACATAGGCTTGACTAGTATCAGGAGAACCTCGTGGCCGAAGACCGCTCGCCGCTCCTGCCGGGTACGCTCGACCTGCTGATCCTCAAGACGCTCTCGGTGGGCATCCTGCACGGATATGGAATCGCGCAGCACATTCACCGGCTCTCCGGCGACGCGTTGCGCGTCGAGGAAGGGTCGCTCTACCCGGCGCTGCAGCGGATGCAGGTGAAGGGGTGGGTCGCGTCGGAAGCAAGGCGGACGCCCACCGGACGGCAGGGGCGCTACTACCGGATTACAGCGGCGGGACGCAAGCAGCTCGGCACCGAGGAAGCGTCCTTCCTGCGGTCGGTGGCGGCGACGAGCCGCGTGCTCCGAGGAGCCGAGTCGTGATGCTCCGTGAGATCCTTGGCCGCGTGCGCGCGTGGTGGCGGCGCGACGAGCTCGACCGCGAGCTCGCCGCGGAGCTCGAAGCGCACGCCGAGCTGCTTGCGCGCGACCTCGAGCGCGACGGGCTGTCTCCTGGCGAGGCGCTCGCTGCCGCACGCCGCCAGCTCGGGAACGTCACTGGCCTGCGTGAGCAAGGGCGCGATGCGTGGGGGTTCCCGGCGTTCGAGCGGCTCTCACAGGACGTCCGCTACGCGCTGCGCAGCCTTCGGCGCGCGCCTGGATTTGCGATTGCCGCGATCATCACGCTCGGCCTTGGCATCGGCGCGAACACCGCGATGTTCGGCGTGATTGACCGCCTGATGTTTCGTCCGTTCCCGTACCTGCGCGATCCGGGCACGGCGCATCTCGTGTACATCCAGACGAGCTATCAGGGCAGCCCGAGCGTGAACACGACCCTTCCCTTCACGCGGTACCTCGACCTGAAGCGCGAGACGAGCCAGTTCGCGGCCATCGCCGCCATCTCCGAGTGGCGGCTCGGCGTCGGCGGGGGCGGCGAGGACGTGCGCGTGCGCAAGGTCGCCGGCGTGAGTTCGGAGTTCTGGGACTTCTTCGATGCCCCGCCCGCGCGCGGGCGCTACTTCGGCGCCTCGGAGGATTCGATGCCGATGGGCGCGCAGGTGGCCGTCCTCTCGTACGCGCTCTGGCGCAACGACCACGACGCCGACGACGTCGTCGGGCGCACGCTGAAGGTCGGCAAGCTCGACTACACCGTCATCGGCGTTGCGCCGGAGGGGTTCGTGGGCACGGCCAACGGCGGCGCGCCCGATGTCTTCGTGCCGATCACCACGATCCCGACAAACCTCGGGCCGTGGAACCAGCACACGTACTTCAACGCGTACAACTGGGACTGGACGATGGTGCTCGTGCGCCGGAAGGCCGGCGTGAGCACGGAGCGCGCGTCACTCGACCTCACGCAGGCGTACATCCGCAGCCGGGCCGCCGCGCGCGCGATCAATCCGCGCGTGTTGCCGGACTCGCTCGTGCACCCACGGGCGACCGTCGGTCCGGTGAAGCAGGCGGCCGGCCCCGGCGCCGGACTCGAATCGAAGGTCCTGCTTTGGGTGACGGGGGTGGCGGTCGTGGTGCTGCTGATTGCCTGCGCGAGCGTCGCGAACCTGATGCTCGCGCGCGTCATCCGCCGTCGCCGCGAGATCACCGTGCGGCTGGCGCTCGGCGTCACGCGTGGACGGCTCGCGGCGCAGTTCATCACCGAGAGCCTCGTGCTGGCGCTCCTCGGGGGCGTGGCCGGCGTGGTGATTGCCCAATGGAGCGGCGTCGCGATCCGCGGCCTGCTGCTGCCCGAAGGCTCGCCGTTCAACCTCGCCGAGGACTGGCGCACGCTCGGCGTGGCGCTCGGCTGCGCGCTCTGCTGCACCCTGGTGACCGCCGTCGGACCTGCGGTCGTCGCCCGCCGGACGGACCTCGCGGCGATGCTCAAGTCCGGCGTCCGCGGCGGCGCGGAACGTTCGCGGCTGCAGCGCGGCCTGCTCGTGTTCCAGGTCTCGCTCTCCGTCGTGCTGCTCGTCGGCGCCGGCCTCTTCGTCCGGAGCTTCGGCAACGCGCGCGACCTGCCGCTCGGTTACGACCCACGGCCGGTGCTCGAGGTGGTCTCGGACTTCCGGGGCCTCGAACTCGGCGACGGGGCCGGGGCGATCGCGCGGCGGCGGCTGCTGGCCGACGCGCAGGCGCTCCCTGGCGTGCGCTACGCGGCGGGCGTGAACAGCCGCCTGTTCGCCACGAACACCGCCGAGCTGCGCGTGCCGGGGATCGATTCCGTGAGTGCGCTGGGGCGATTCAACTTCCAGATGTCGACGCCGGAGTACTTCCAGGTCCTGCAGATCCGCCTGCTCCGCGGCCGCGGCATCGAGGCGTCGGATGTCGAGGGCACGCCCCTCGTGGCGGTGGTGAGCGAGGCGATGGGCAGCGCGCTGTGGCCGGGCCGCGACCCGATCGGCCAGTGCATCCACGTCGGGTTTGGCGAGCGCCCGGCCGACACGCAGCCCTGCACGACGATCGTCGGCGTCGCCGAGAATACGCGGCAGCAGAATCTCGAGGGCGACCCGATGTTTATGTACTACCTCCCCTCGGAACAGCTTTTTCCCGGCCAGCAGGCGATGATGCTGTTGCGTATGGCGGTACCCAACGCCGCGACGGAGATGGAGCGCGTGCGCCGCGAGCTGACGCGGGCGATGCCGGGGGATGGCTTTGTCGTGGTCCAGCCGTTGCAGCAGCGCATCGACGACCGGCAACGGTCGTGGCGGCTCGGCGCGACGCTCTTTGTGGCATTCGGTGCGCTGGCGTTTGTGGTCGCGATCGTCGGGCTCTACGGCGTCATCAGCTACGACGTGGCGGGGCGGATGCACGAGCTGGGCGTGCGCGTGGCGTTGGGTGCCCCGCCGGGGCGGGTCGTGCGGCTGGTGGTGGCAAGGGGCGTCCGGCTGACGCTGGCCGGCGTGACGATCGGACTGGCCCTCGCGCTCCTCGCCTCGCGGTGGGTTCAGCCGCTGCTCTTCCAGCAGTCGGCGACCGATCCCCCGGTCTACGCACTGATCGGGGGGACGATGCTCGCCGTGGCGGTGGCGGCGAGCCTCTTGCCCGCGATGCGCGCGGCGCGCGCCGACCCGATCACCTCGCTACGGGCGGAGTAGGGCTTCCCGCCGCAAGCGAAAGCAGGTACGCGTGCAGGCCCTCCACCTCCTCCACGCGCAGGTAGGCGAGCCGCCTGCGCGCCACGCCACTCATCATCGCCAACTCGCGTCCCCCCTTCGCACGCCCGGTGCGGAAGAACTCGCCGAACTCGGCCGCGGTGTACGCGGGGGCGATTGCCACAAGCGACGGCGTGCTCTCCCCGTCCCCGCGCAGCTCGCTGCCGTGGCATTCGGTGCAGGCGGTGGCGGCGACATAGTGCCCGAGCGTGAGGGCGGGGTCCGCCGGACGGGGCAGCACCCCTTCGGTCTCGATCCAGTGGCGCGACGACCGCAGGTCCCCGAGCACGAGCCCGGCGCGGCCGAGCGGCCCGATCCAGCGCGGGCGTGACTCCCCCTCGCGCGTCGGCTGCGTGCGCAGCCACGCGATGAGGCGCGCGAGATCCTCGTCGGACAGCGAGCGATACATCTCGGCCGGCATCGTGAAGAGTGCGGTGCCGTCCGGCCGAACGCCGTGCCGGATTGCCCGTTCGAGCTCGGCGTCGGTGTAGCGCGCCGCCACCGCAGTGAGATTCGGGGCGGGAAGGTCGGCGACGTGGGGAGCCGAGAAGAACATCGCGCCTTCGAGATGCTCGCCGTGGCAACCGAAACAGCCCCGGGTGCGGGCGAGACGCTCGCCTTCGGCCAGGGACGCGGAGTCGGTGGGAAGGCGCGTCGCGAAACTCGGCGCCGAGATCTCGTGGCGTTCGCGCAGGATGCGCTCGGACATCGCGTACCCGATGCCCACGACGGCCAGGAGAAGGGCGAGGAGTGCCCCGAGGGCAATGCGGAGGGAGCGCAAGGCGCTGCTCACCGACGAAGCACTTTCCTGAGGTACTGCCCCGTATACGACCCCTTCACCTTCACCACGTCCTCCGGCGTCCCCGCCGCCACGATGGTGCCGCCGCCGCTGCCGCCCTCGGGCCCGAGATCCACGATCCAGTCCGCCGTCTTGATCACGTCGAGATTGTGCTCGATCACCAACACCGTGTTCCCGCGGTCGACGAGCTTGTGCAGCACGTCGAGCAGGACGCGCACGTCCTCGAAGTGCAGGCCGGTGGTCGGCTCGTCGAGGATGTAGAGCGTGCGCCCGGTATCGCGACGGCTCAGCTCGGTGGCGAGCTTCACGCGCTGCGCCTCGCCGCCGGAGAGCGTCGTCGCGCTCTGGCCGAGGTGGATGTAGCCGAGCCCGACATCATTGAGCGTCACGAGCTTGTGGTGGATGCGCGGCTGGTTCTCGAAGTGCGCCATCGCATCCTCCACCGTCAGGTCGAGCACTTCGCTGATGCTCATCCCGCGGAACTTCACGTCGAGCGTCTCGCGGTTGTAGCGCTTCCCGCGGCACTGCTCGCAGGTGACGTACACGTCCGGAAGGAAGTGCATCTCAATCTTCACGAGGCCGTCGCCCTGGCACGCCTCGCAGCGCCCGCCCTTCACGTTGAAGGAAAAGCGCCCGGGGCCATAGCCACGCAGCTTCGCCTCGGGCATCTCGGCGAAGAGTTCGCGGATGGGCGTGAAGAGCCCCGTGTAGGTGGCGGGATTCGAGCGCGGGGTGCGCCCGATGGGGGTCTGGTCGATGTCGATGACCTTGTCGAGGTGCTCGAGCCCCGTGACGCGATCGTGCGCTCCCGGAACCACGCGGGCGCGGAAGAAGTGGCGCGACAGCGTGCGCTGCAGGATGTCCTCCACCAGCGTGCTCTTTCCCGACCCGGACACGCCCGTCACCGCCACGAAGAGCCCAAGCGGGAACTCCGCGTCGATGCGCCGCAGGTTGTGCGCGCGCGCACCTTCGATCCGGATCACCCGCTTGGGATCGCGCGGCCGGCGGTCGCTGCGCCGCTCGATCCGGCGGTCGCCCTTGAGGTACTGCGCGGTGACGCTGTGCGTCACGCGCATCACTTCGTCCACGGTGCCCTCGGCGATCACCTCGCCGCCGTGCTTCCCGGCCCCGGGGCCCAGGTCAATCAGGTGATCCGCCGCGAGGATCGTCTCCTCATCGTGCTCGACGACGAGCACGGTGTTGCCGAGGTCGCGGAGCCGCTTGAGGGTGTCGAGGAGCCGCGCGTTGTCGCGCTGGTGGAGGCCGATGGACGGCTCGTCGAGGATATAGAGCACGCCCACGAGGCGCGAACCGATCTGGGTGGCGAGCCGGATGCGCTGGGCCTCGCCGCCGGAGAGCGACTCCGCCGACCGGTCGAGCGTGAGGTAGTCCAGCCCGACGTCCACGAGAAAGCGGAGGCGCTCGCTCACCTCCTTGAGGATCGGGCCGGCGATGCCGGCGTCGAGCCCCGGCCGCCCGTTGCCGCGGATCGGCACGCCCTGGGCAAAGGCCAGCGCGTCGGCTGCGGAGCACTCCGTGAACTCGCCGATGTTGCGGCCGTGCAGCGTGACCGCGAGCGACTCGGGCTTGAGGCGCTTGCCGTGGCACGCGGGGCACTCGCCAACGACCATATACTCCTCGAGCTCGGAGCGGACGGTGTCCGAGGTCGTCTCGGTGTAGCGACGCTGCACGTTCGAGAGGATCCCTTCCCAGCGCGACTCGTCCTCGGTGCCCTTCTTCCTGGCGGTGCCGAAGAGGAGCTCGAACTTCACGCGATCGGGGAGCGAGCCCCAGGGCGCGTTGAGCTCAAAGCGCAGCTGCTTGGCGAGCGCGGGCAGGATCACGCGGCGCAGGTAGCCGTCGGGCTCGCCCCAGGGCAGGATGACGCCCTCGAGAATCGAGATGCTCGGATCGCCGAGGACGAGGTCCGCGCTCGCGGTGCGCTTGGTCCCGAGTCCGCTGCACGTGGGGCAGGCGCCGAAGGGGGAGTTGAACGAGAAGTGCCGCGGCTCGAGCTCGGGCATCGAGATGCCGCAGTGCGGGCAGCCGTACTTCTCCGAGAAGATCTGCGTGGCGGGCTTGGGACCGTCGTGGCGCACGACCTCGACCAGCCCCTCGGCGAGGCGGAGCGCGGTCTCGACGGAATCGGTCAGGCGTCCGCGGTCGGCGGCGCGCACGGTGAGCCGATCGACGATGACCGAGACGTCGTGGTTCTGCCGGCGATTGAGCTTGGGCGGGTCCGAGAGCTCGACGAGCGCGCCGTCGACGAGCGCGCGGACGAACCCCTGCTTGCGCGCGTCCTCGAAGAGGTCGCGGAACTCGCCCTTGCGCCCGCGAACGAGCGGCGCGAGGACCTCGATCTTCGTGCCGGAGGGCCAGGCGAGGACGATGTCCGCGATCTGCGCCGGCGTCTGCCGCGCGACGGGGCGACCGCAGTTGGCGCAGTGCGGCGTGCCGGCGCGCGCATAGAGGAGCCGCAGGTAGTCGTAGATCTCGGTGACCGTGCCGACCGTGGAGCGCGGGTTGGCGCCGGCGGTCTTCTGTTCAATCGAGATCGCGGGCGAGAGCCCCTCGATGGCGTCGACGTCGGGCTTCTCCATCAGCCCGAGGAACTGCCGCGCGTAGGCCGAGAGCGACTCGACGTAGCGGCGCTGGCCCTCGGCGAAGATCGTGTCGAACGCGAGCGAGGACTTGCCGGACCCGGACAGCCCGGTGATGACCGTCAGTCGATCGCGCGGGATCGTGACACTGATGTTCTTGAGGTTGTGCTCACGCGCACCGCGGACAATCAGCGAATCACCGGGCATAGTCACACAAGTTCGCCCAAAAACAGCGGTTATGGAAGGCGGACGCCTGCGCTAGATTACCGTTCCCCTTATGGAAGACCCCACCTCCGCCCCGGACCCGGCGCAGCTCCCCCTCGGCGGGTTCGAGGTGGAGCCGGTGCAGCCATACGAAGGGGCGGCCCCGGGAGAGGTCGCGGTCGCGCCGTTGCGCGAGCCGCCGGTCTGCGGGGAATGGTCCTACGACGACAGCGAGCTCGAGGAGACCCGCTTCGTGGCACGGCGGATTGACGGAGTGGCCGCGCCGACGAGCCGCGCCACGCCAATCCAACCGATCCGCGTGGTGGAGGGGCCGCGCGGCTCCGCGTCACGCACGGCGGCCGTGGGCGTGGGGGAGGTGGTCCGCCCCAGCCGGGAGGCCCCGCCTCCGACCCGCGCGCTCCGCCCGACCATCGAGGCGCTGCGGATTGCCTTTGAGCAGACGCCGGGCGACACCGCGCGCGCCCTCGCCTTCGCCACGGCACTCGAACGCTCGGGCGACCCGGGCGCCGCCCTCCGCGCGCTCGACGCGGCCGAGGCCGCCGGCGCGGACGACTTCGCCATCACCTGCGCGCGCGCGAGCGCGTACGGCACGCAGCTCCGGTACGACGACGCCGCCAAGATGATCAAGCGCGCGGCCAAGCTCCGCCCCGACGACGCCGAGGTCCTCCTCCAGACGGGGATCCTGGCGAGCCGTCGCGGGCGGTGGAAGGACGCCATCGAACCGCTGCAGCGCGGCGTCGCGCTCGCCCCCGACAACGCAATGGCGCACTACTTCATCGGCGAGGCGCTGAACCACACCGACCGCCTGCAGGAGGCCCTCGCCGCCTACGAGCGCGCCTCGGAGATCGACCCGGAGAACTGGCGCGCACTCAAGGGCGTCGGGGTCGTCCTCGACCGGCTCGGGCGTCCGGGGGACGCGGCCACCTTTTATCGCCGCGCGCGCGACGCCCAGCGCCCGTGATCTCCACCGCCGCCTCCCGCCCCTCCCGCGCCCGCGGGCGCACGTTCCTTGCCGTCGGCATCCTCCTCGCGTGGGGCGGGGGGCTCGCCGCGCTCATCGGCCGCGAGTACTTCCGCGAGCACGCCGCCGTCCTCGCCGAGGCCGCGATGCGGCTCGGCCCCGGCACGACCTTCTTCGTCGTCGAGCAGGACGGACGACAGATCGGCTACGCCTCCACCACCATCGACACCTCCACCACGACGTTCGAGGTGGTCGACTACTTCATCGCCGACCTCCCGGTGGCGGGGCAGAGCTACCGCGCGAGCGCACGCAGCGTGATCACGCTCTCGCGCGGCCTCGCGCTGCGCGCGTTCGACGTCGACATCGATGCCCCCGGCGCACCGATGAGCGTGCAGGGGCGCACCGAGGGCGACAGCGCGGTCACGTTTGTCCTGCGCGCGCCCGGCCAGGGCGCCGACACGCAGCGCGTCGCCGTGCGGGGGCCGATCCTCGTCCCCGCCCTGATTCCGGCCGCGGCGATCCTCATCGCGGAGCCGAAGGTCGGGCGCACCATCACGCTCGCGAGCTTCGACCCGACGACGATGTCGCCGCGCGAACTGCGGATCCGCGTCGCCGCCGAGTCCATCTTCACCGTGGTGGACAGCGCGATGTACGACGCCGCGAGCGACCGGTTCGTGGTGGCGCACAGCGATACCGTGCGCGCCTGGCGGCTCGAGCAGGAGGACGGCGGCGGGTTTGCCGGGTGGGTGGATGCGCAGGGGAGCGTGGTGTTCGCGACGCAGCCCGGCGGCATCACGCTCCGACGGATGGCCTATGAGATCGCCTTCGAGAACTGGCGCCGCACGCGCGACGTGGCGCCCGCGGCGGCAGGAAACACCGGGACGCTCGGCGATCTCCTCGAAGGCACCGCCATTGCGGCCGGCGCGCTGCCCGGCCGCGTCCTCCATCGCACGCTCCGCGTCCGGTTGAGCGGCGTTCCGCTCACCGGATTCGACCTCACGGGCGGGCGCCAACGGCTCGCCGGCGATACGCTGCGCGTCACGCGCGAGACCGAGGCGGACCTCGCAGCCGACTGGTCGCTCGCGGCGCGCCCGCGCGATTTCCGGCAACGCTTCGGCCCCGAGCTCGCCGCCGAGCCGCTGCTGCAGGTGAACGACCGCGACATCGCGGCACTCGCCACGCGCATCGCCGGCAGCTCGCGCGACCCGCGCGTCGTCGCCGAGCGCATCAACCAGTGGGTGTACGACTCGCTCGAGAAGGTCGTGACGGTCACGGTGCCAAGTGCGGTGCAGGTGCTGCGCAGCCGACGCGGCGACTGCAACGAGCACACGCAGCTCTACGTGGCGCTGGCGCGCGCCGCCGGGATCCCCGCGCGGATTGCCACCGGCCTCGCCTATGTGAACGGCAAGTTCTATTACCACGCCTGGCCCGAGGTCCGTCTCACCGATTGGGTCGCCGTGGATCCCACCTTCGGACAGTTCCCGGCCGACGCCGCCCACCTGCGCTTTGTCCGCGGCGGGCTCGCGCGCCAGGGCGAGCTCCTGCGGCTCGTCGGCAATCTCCGCCTCGAGGTCCTTGACGCCCGATGATCGAGATCCTGCAGCTCACCAAGCGCTACGGCGACTTCACGGCCGTCGACAGCATCGACCTCACCATCCCCACGGGCGAGCTCTTCGGCTTCCTCGGCCCCAACGGCGCCGGCAAGACGACGACGCTCCGGATGATGGCGGGAATCCTCAAGCCGACGAGCGGCACGATCCGCGTGGCGGGCATCGATATGGAGCGCGACCCCGTCGCCGCCAAGTCGAGGCTGGGCTTCATCCCGGACCGTCCGTTCATCTACGAGAAGCTCACCGGCGTGGAGTTCCTGCGGTTCGTCGCGGGACTGTACGACCAGGAGGGCGAAGAGGTCGAGCACCGCGCCCGCGAACTCCTGGCGCTCTTCGACCTCGAGGAGTGGAAGGACGAGCTCGTCGAGAGCTACTCGCACGGGATGCGGCAGAAGCTGATCATCGCCAGCGCCTTCGTGCACCGGCCCGAGGTCATCGTCGTCGACGAGCCGATGGTGGGCCTCGACCCGAAGGCGGCGAAGATCCTCAAGGATCTCTTCCGCGAATACACGCGCCGCGGGCATACGATCATCTTCTCGACGCACACGCTCGAGGTGGCCGAGTCGCTCTGCGACCGGCTCGCGATCATCGTGCAGGGGAAGATCAAGGCCTACGGCACGATGCCGGAGCTGCGCCGCGACCTGCAGGGCGGCGAGCGCGGCCTCGAGGAGATCTTCCTGCGGCTGACGGGCGAGAACGCGGCCCGGGACCTGGTGGATGTCCTCGACGCCTGAGGTCCTCCCGATGCTGACGACGGGGGAGCGGCGCGCGACGGCGCCGCTCCCCGATCCGCCGCTGCTGCACCTCCTGCTCCCCAAGTGGCTGACGGCGCGCGCGCGCACCGTCAGTGGGGAGAAGGGACGCGGCGCGCGGCTGGCCATCCTCGGCTTCGTCGGCTTCCTGTTCTGGTCCTTCGTCTTCGGCGTGCTCTACCGCCTGCTGACCTACTTCCGCGGCGTCGAGGAGATCGGCGCGCTCCTCGCCGGCAAGCTCCTCGGACTCATCCTCCTCGGCTTCACCTCGATCCTGCTGCTGTCCAACGTCATCACGGCGCTCTCGAGCTTCTTCCTCGCGAAGGACCTCGATATGCTCGTGGCGGCACCGGTGGACTGGCTCCGGCTCTACGGCGCCAAGCTGCTGGAGACGGTGATCGCGTCGAGCTGGATGGTCTTCCTCGTCTCGATCCCGATGTTCACCGCGTACGGGATCGTCTACGACGGCGGATGGCTGTTCCCCGTGCTGGTCGTGCTCCTGATGGTGCCGCTCTTCGTGATCCCGGCGGTGGTGGGAAGCGCGGTGACGCTGACGCTGGTGAACGTCTTCCCCGCGCGGCGCACCCGCGACATCCTGAGCGTGATCGCCGTGCTGACCGCGGGCGGGATCGTGCTGCTCTTCCGGATCGTGCGGCCCGAGCGACTCGCGCGCCCCGAGGGGTTCCGCTCGCTGATGGACTTCATTGCGGTGCTGCGCACGCCCACGTCGCCGCTCCTCCCGAGCGAGTGGGTGCAGAAGGCGACAATGGGCTACCTCGGCGACACGCCGGACTGGCTTTCGCTCTATCTCCTGTGGACAACGGCGGCGGCGGCGGTCGTGCTCGGCGCGCTGCTGCACCGCTGGCTCTATCTCAACGGCTTCAGCAAGGCGCAGGAGAGCTCGCAGCGCTTCGTGCGCACGCGCGGGACGCTCGGCCGCCTCGGCGCGACGCTCCTGCGGCCGGTCGGGATCCTGCGGCGCGAGCTCGTGATGAAGGAACTCCGACTGTTCTTCCGGGACACCACGCAGTGGTCGCAGCTCATCCTGCTCGCGGTGCTCGTGGTGGTGTACGTCTTCAACATCAAGTACCTGCCGCTGCGCGGCGAGGGAATCACGTTCTTCCTCGTGAACGTGGTGCCGTTCCTGAACCTCGTGCTCGCCGGGTTCGTGCTGGCGTCCATCGCGGCGCGCTTCATCTTCCCCGGGGTCTCGCTCGAGGGACGCACGCTCTGGCTGTTGCGCTCGAGCCCGATGGCGGTGCGCGACCTGCTCTGGGCCAAGTTCTGGGTGGGGACGTTGCCGCTCCTGATTCTCGCCATCGCGATCGTCGGCGTGACCGACTACCTGCTCGAGGTGAGCGATTTTATGTTCTTCGTCTCGGTGGGGACCATCACGTTGATGACCTTCGCGCTCTGCGGGCTGGCAATCGGGTTCGGCACGCTCTTCCCGCAGTTCGAGACGGAGAACGCGGCGCAGATCCCGACCTCGTTCGGCGGACTCGTCTATATGATGGCGTCGGTCGCCGTGATCGGCGGCGTGGTGATCCTCGAGGCGCGGCCGGTCTACGGCTTCCTCTCGGCACGGGCCTTCGGCCAGCCGATCGAGCCGACGGAGATGCTGCTCGGCTTCGGCGCGGCGGCGCTCCTCTGCATCCTCGCGACGCTGGTGCCGATCCGCGTGGCGCTCCGCCGACTGGAGGCGATCGAACGATGAGCCGGATCGGCATCGCGCACGAGACGGACATCCCGATGCTCGTCTCGCTCAACAACCGGTACTCGGCGTCGGGACTCACGCTGGCGCGCACGCCGGAGTTCGCGGCCAACCACCTGAGCGACTACCGCGTGCTGCGCGATGCGGCCGGCGGAATCATCGGCTGCGTGGCGTTGGATGAGTACTCGCCGTCGGTGGCGGAGATCATCTCGCTCGCCGTGGACGAGGGGGCGCAGGGGCTGGGCCACGGCCGCGCCCTGATCGGCGCGGCCGTGGAGCTCGCGACCGCGCGAGGCTACACCGACCTCTTCGCGGTCTCGTACTCCGACGAGCTCTTCCTCAGCTGCGGCTTCGAGCGGACGGCCCTCGACACGTATCCCGAGAAGATCTCACGCTACGTCAAGGTCGACCGTTCGGAGATCGAGGTGGGCGAGAAGCACTGCTTCTCGCGCCGCCTCGCCCGGGGTTAGGCGCCCGTCGCGAGCGCGTACAGCGCCGGAATCGCGCCGATTACCCACAGCACCACCCCGGCCACCGCGGCCTTTTCCTTCGGCATCTTCGCGGCGTGCACGAGCCCGAGAACGAGCAGGATCGTCACCCAGATCGTGAACAGGTCGATGCGCCCGAGCAGGTTGTAGAGCCCCTGCTTCCCCGACGAGTCCATAAAGCGCCCCACGCCGAGCGAGTAGGAATACCGCCCCGTGAAGGTGGAGACGTCGAGCAGGAGCGCCTGGATGGCGACGCCCATCGACTCGATCACGCGCGGCACGTACGCAAACGACGCGATCATCAGCGCCGTCCCGTACCCGATGGTGCCCTTCATCACCTTGCCGACGATCATCGTGAAGAGGCCGAGGACCAGCAGCGCGATCGGGTAGATGATGATGGCGCCCCACTTGCCCATCACCTCGACGAAGCCGCGGATCCCGTTGGCCTGGTCCTCGGTCATCCCCGGGTTCTGCTCCATCGCGGTCGCGATGGCACGGGTCGCCTCGGCGTCCATCATCGCCGACATCGCCCCGGCATTCACGTATGAGAGCACGGCGCCGAGGATCACGACGACGAAGAAGATCCCGGCGGCGCCGCTCTTGGCGCGGCGCGCGAAGACCTTCGACGGCGAGAAGAGGATGTCAATCAAGTCCTCCATCAGGGAGGACTTCTCTGGGGCGGGCGCGGCGGGAGCGGTCACGGGGGACTCCGAAAATAAGGAAGGGTCCGGAAGGAACGCCTTAATCTGCGTTCCTGCCGGACCCTCCCGCAATCGGGGACGCCGTTGGGCGCCACCCGGAACGTGCCCTCAGCGCCGGGGACGCATCCCGCCACGTGGGCGCGCGCCGTCGCGGCCGCGCATCCCGCGGGCCTCGCGCATCCCTGCCATCCGGCCCCGACGCTCGGCCTGCAGCTCACGCAGCTGCTGGCGCTGGGCGTCGGTCAGCACGCGGAGCGCGGCCGCACCGGCGGTCGAATCGCGCTGGCGGACCTGCTCCATCTGCGGACGCATCGCCTCCATCCGGGCGCGCGCCGAGGCGCGTGCCGAATCGCGCATCGCCTGACGGTCCTGCGCGGCGGGCGCCTTGGCGCGGATCGAATCGCGCCGGACGCGCATCTGATCCATCGCCGCCTTGCGCTGCGCGTATACGGTGCGCTCGATCGAGTCGAGCTGGACCACCTGACGCGGCGTCAGGTCGAGCACGCGCCGGGCATTGAGGATCTGCGTGACGCCAACGGGGCGCTCGCCGCGGCCCTGGGGAGGCGCGGCGCGCTCCTGGCGCGGCGCGGCGGTACGGGCGGAACCCTGCGCGGCCACAAGGGCCGGCGCGGCGATGAGCGTGCCTACGAGGGCGAGGTGTCGGAAGGCAATGTGCATCTGTGATCTCCTGAAGCTGGAAGTGACGGTGGGGGCACCGTGCTGAAGGGCAGACGTTCCCGGACGGGCCGCGTTAACTTCCGCACCCTATGACCGCCTTCCACGACCGCCCGCGCTTCCCACGTGGCTTCCGCTGCGCCAGCCGGAACGTCGGCCTCAAGCCGACGGACAAGGACCTCACCCTCTTCGTCAGCGAGCCAGAGGCCGTCGCGGCCGCGGTCTTCACGCGCAACCACTTTCCGGGCGCCCCGATCATCCTCGGCCGCGAGACGATCCGCGCAGGACGGCTGCGCGCCATCATCGCCAACAGCAAGGTGAGCAACGTCGCCACCGGTGCCGCGGGCGTCGCCCACGCACGGCGGATGGCCGACGCGGCCGCCGCCGAGCTCGGCACCACGGCCGATCGCGTCCTCGTGAGCTCCACCGGCGTCATCGGCGTGCCGCTGCCGATCGAGAGGATCGAGGCCGGCGTGCGCGGGATGTCGGCCGACCTGCAGGACGACCCGCGCGTGGGCGCGGAAGGGATTATGACCACCGACACCTTCCCCAAGGCGCTCTCGATGAGCGTGGGGGCGGCGACCATCACGTGGGTGGCCAAGGGCTCCGGGATGATCGAGCCGAATATGGCGACGATGCTCGCGTGCATCTTCACCGACGCGGCCTTCGAGGCGGCGACGCTCGACCGCCTGTTGCG
>CAYXQS010000026.1:0-2667 GCA_964466515.1 uncultured Gemmatimonas sp.
GACGTCGACTTCTGCGAAGAGCGGCGCGGCGAGGTCATCGAGTACGTCCGCGAGAAGTACGGCCGCGACTCCGTCGGCCAGATCATCACCTTCGGCACGCTGAAGTCGCGCGCCTGCATCAAGGACGTCGGCCGCGTGCTCGGCTTCTCCCCCGCGGAGACCGACGCGATCGCCAAGCAGATCCCCAACGCCCCCAACGCCTCGTATACGGTGCAGGAGGCCATCGGGAAGGTCCCCGAGCTCCGCAGGCTCTACGAGCAGGACGACCGGCACGCGCAGCTCTTCGACTTCGCGATCTCGCTCGAGGGACTCTCGCGCCACGCGGGAATCCACGCGGCGGGAATCGTGATTGCCCCGGGCCCCCTCGACGACTACGTCCCCGTCTGCACGCAGGACTCCAAGGGGTCCGGCGCGGGCGACGACGAGCGCGTGGTCGTCACGCAGTACGATATGAACGCGCTCGAGCAGGCCGGGATGCTCAAGATGGACTTCCTCGGCCTCACGACGCTCACGATCATCAACGACACGCTCGGGGCCCTGAAGGCGCGGCGCGGACTCGACCTCGACCTCGACGCGCTCCCGCTCGACGACGAGGCCACCTACCGCCAGTTGCGCGCGGGCCGCACCGCCGGCGTCTTCCAGTTCGAATCGGCGCTCGCCACCGATATGGTACGCGGGATGCGGGCCGACCGCTTCGACGACCTCGTCGCCTCCAACGCGCTGATGCGCCCCGGCCCGCTCGACGCCGGGATGCACAAGGTCTACCAGCGCCGCAAGAAGGGCGAGGAGCCGGTCTCGTACCAGCTCCCCGAGCTCGAGGAGATCCTCTCGCCGACGTACGGCGTGATCACCTACCAGGAGCAGGTGATGCGCATCGCGCAGCGGCTCGCGGGCATCTCGCTCGCCGAAGCCGACGTGCTGCGAAAGGCGGTGGGCAAGAAGGACGCCGACCTCATCCGCAAGGAGCTCGGCAAGTTCACCGAGAAGGCCATCGCCAATGGCTTCGCCCCCCAGGCCATCGAGGAGATCGCCGCGCAGCTGGAGACCTTCGGGCGCTACGGCTTCAACAAGTCGCACTCGGTCGCGTACTCCGTGCTCTCGTACCACACGGCGTACCTCAAGACGCACTACACGCCGGAGTTCCTCGCCGCGCTCCTCTCGGCGGGCATCGGCGACACCGACGCGGTGGTGAAGTACATCAACGAGGCGCGCGACCTCGGCCTCGAGATCCTGCCCCCGGACGTGAACGAGAGCGGGTGGAAGTTCACCGTGGTCGGCGACACGCGGATCCGCTTCGGACTCGGCGCCATCCGCAACGTCGGCCGCGGCGCGGCGGAGTCGATCATCGCCGCGCGCGCCAAGACGCCGTTCACCTCGATCTACGATCTTTGCGAGCGCGTGGACCTGCGCGTCTGCAACAAGCGCGTCTTCGAGGCGCTCATCCACGCCGGCGCGCTCGACGGCCTGCCCGGCCACCGCGCGCAACTCCTCGCCGCACTCGACAGCGCAATGCAGTCCGCCTCGCTCGCGCAGGCCGAGGTCGCCACCGGCCAGGGCTCGCTCTTCGGCGAACTCGGCGGCGACCCGGACTCCGGCACGGCGTCCGCGCCGCTCCAGCCCACACTCCCCAACCTCAAGCCCCTCTCCGAGAGCGAACGCCTCACGCAGGAAAAGGCGATCCTCGGCTTCTACATCTCCGGGCATCCGCTGGAGCCGTTCCGTGCGGAGTGCGAGCTCCTCGCGTCGCACACCGTCGCCCAGCTCGGCGCCTGGAGCCCGGAGGCGATGACCATCGCGTGCGTGATCACCGGGGTGAAGCGGCAGATCAGCAAGAAGTCGGGCGCGGAGTTCGCCCGGCTCACGGTGGAGGACTTCGCGGGCTCGGCCGAGCTTCTGGTGTTCCCCGAGGCCTGGGCGGCCCTCGGCGACCGCGTGCAGACGGACATCCCGGTGCTCATCAAGGGCGGGTACTCGCGCCGCGACCAGGACGCCGACAACCCGACCTTCATCGTGGAATCGGTCACCCGGCTCGCCGAGCTCCGGGCCACCGGGCAGTTCGCCGTCCGCCTGGAACTGGACGCCGACGCCGGGCTCCCGGCCGACGTGATGGCGGACATCCGAGCCGTGGCGGACGCCCATCCCGGATCGGCCCCTTTGGAGCTACGTTGGAGGGGTCCTGACGGGAGCCCGGCGCGCCTGCGCTCGAACTCCCTCAAGTTGTCCACCGCCGGCCCCGCGCTGCTGGAGCTTCGCTCCCTGCTCGGCGCCGAGCGGGTGCGTCTCGTACGCGGGAGCTGATCGTGGGGACCTCCGCCCTCGAATTCGAAAAACCGCTGGCCGAGCTGGAAAGGCAGATCGAGGAGATCCGTCGCGTCGCCGAGGAGCAGAAGCTCGACGTCGACACCCAGGTCGCGCCACTGCAGGAAAAGCTCGGCGAGATGCGCGCCGACATCTACCGCAACCTCACGCCGCTGCAGCGCGTGCAGGTGGCGCGCTCGGCGCGTCGCCCCTTCACGCTCGACTACCTGCGGCTCGCCTTCACCGACTTCACCGAGCTGCACGGCGACCGCGCCTTCCGCGACGATCCGTCCATCGTCGGCGGGTGGGCACGTCTCGACGGCGAGACGGTGATGGTGATCGGCCACCAGCGGGGGCGCGACACCAAGG
>CAYXQS010000026.1:2677-20203 GCA_964466515.1 uncultured Gemmatimonas sp.
CTGCGCCGCAACTTCGGGATGCCGCACCCCGAGGGCTACCGCAAGGCGCTGCGCCTGATGAAGCTCGCGGAGAAGTTCCACGTCCCCGTGATCACGCTCATCGACACGCCGGGCGCGTGGGCGGGACTGGGCGCCGAGGAGCGCGGCCAGTCCGAGGCGATTGCGCGCAACCTGTTTGAGATGAGCCTGCTCACCGTGCCGATCGTCGCGACGGTGATCGGCGAGGGCGGCTCCGGCGGCGCCCTCGCGCTTGGCGTCGCCGACCGCATCCTGATGTTCGAGAACTCCGTCTATTCGGTGATCACCGTCGAGGGCTGCGCGGCGATTCTCTGGAAGGACGGGAAGAGCGTCGAGATGCGCGAGAAGGCCGCCGCGTCGCTCAAGATCACCGCGCCCGACCTCCTCGAGCTCAAGGTGATCGACGAGATCATCGCCGAGCCCGCGGGCGGCGCGCACGTCAACCACGCGGACGCCGCCAAGGCGCTGCACGACGCGGTGCTGCGCCACATCGACGAGCTCCGCGGCGTGAAGCCCGACAAGCTCGTCCGGCGGCGGCGCGAGAAGTATCTCAAGATGGGCGCGTTCGAGGAGTGACGGCCACCGCCACCGCCGCCGCCACGCACCTGGTTGAAGTCGAGTTCAAGGGCAACCGGCGCGCCTTCTTCACGTGGACGGGCGACGAGCCGCCGCCGCTCAAGGCCGCGGTCATCGTCACCGTCGAGCGCGGCGAGGACCTCGGCCGCATTCACGCCACCGGCGAGCTCGCCGCCAAGCGAAAGGCCGGCACGACGCACGGCAAGGCGTCGCCCGAGGACCTCCCGCGTGTCGTCCGCCTCGCGACGCCGCCCGAGATCGACCGCGCCGTGCGCCTGCGCGTGGACGATCACGCCGTGCGCAAGGCGGCCATCGAGCTCGCGCGCGAGATGAAGCTCGACCTCAAGATCTCCGACACCGAATGGCAGTGGGACCGCCGCAAGCTCACCTGCTACTTCACGGCCGAGGACCGCGTCGACTTCCGGCAGCTCGTGCGCCAGCTCGAGCGCCGCTTCTCGACCCGCGTGCATATGTGGCACATCGGCGTGCGCGACGAGGCCAAGCGCCTCGACGGCGTCGGGCGGTGCGGACGGCAGTACTGCTCGTCGTCGTGGCTCCCGGAGCTGCGCCCGGTGAAGTCGAGTTCCGCCAAGGACCAGCGGCTCTCGACGCTCAACCCCGCGCAGATCTCCGGCACCTGCGGGCGCCTGATGTGCTGCCTGCGCCACGAGCACGAGTTCTACGTGCAGGCGCGCAAGCGCTTCCCCAAGGAAGGGAAGATCCTCGGCACGACGCTGGGCGAGGAGAAGGTCGTGAGCAACGACATCTTCCGCGACCAGGTCACGCTGCGCACGCCCACGGGCGAGGCACGCACGATTCCGCTCGCGCAGTTGCGCAAGGAACTCGGCGACGGCCACCTCCCCGTGGACGAGAGCGTGGCGAGCGAGGAGCTCGACCCCGAGGAGTTGATTGCGCTGCAGCGCGCGGGCGCCGTGACGCCACCGCCGGGGATGTCCGTCGTCGAGACGCCGACGGGGGAGTCGCCGTCCGCCGACAAGGCTCCGGGCGGGCGGCGGGGCCGGCGACGCGGACGGCGCGGCGGCCGGCGCGGACGCCCGGGCGACCCGGAAGGCGGCACGCCGCCAGCGTCTCCCCCACAGGGACCCTGACGGTGGCGCGCTTCTACCTCACCACGGCCATCGACTACGCCAACGGCGACCCGCACATCGGCCACGCCTTCGAGAAAATCGGCGCGGACGCGATCTGCCGGTTCCGCCGCCAGGCCGGGGACGACGTCTGGTTCCTCATCGGGATGGACGAGCACGGGCAGAAGGTGGCGCAGACCGCCGCGCAGGCCGGCCTCGAGCCGCAAACCTTCACCGACCGCATCGCCGAGCGCTTCCAGGCGATGTGGACGCGCCTCGCAATCTCGCACGACCAGTTTATGCGCACCTCCGCCGCGCCGCACCACGCCGCGGTGCAGGAGCTCCTCGAACGGATCTTCGCCAAGAGCCCCGACGACTTCTACGAGCGCTCGTATACGGGACGTTACTGCGTCGGCTGCGAGAGCTTCAAGCAGCCCGCCGATATCGTCGAGGGACGCTGCGCGCTGCACCCCACGCGCACGCTCGAGGAGATCACCGAGCGCAACTGGTTTTTCCGGCTCTCGCGCTATACCGACCGGCTCAAGGCGCACCTCGCGGCGCACCCGGAGTTTCTCCAGCCCGAGTCACGGCGCAACGAGATCCTCGCGCTGCTCGACCAGGGACTCGAGGACATCTCGGCGAGTCGCTCGCGCTTTGACTGGGGCGTGCCCTTCCCGCGCCCGCTCTCGGACGGCGAGACGCAGACGACCTATGTGTGGTTCGACGCGCTCCCCAACTACTGGACCGCGCAAAACTTCCCCGGCTCGCGCGCGGGATGGCCCGCGTCCGTGCACATCATCGGCAAGGACATCACGCGCTTCCACGCGGTGATCTGGCCGGCGATGCTGATGTCGGCCGGGATCGAGCTCCCCGAGCGCGTCTGGGCACACGGGTTCGTGTCGTTCGGCGGCGAACGCTTCTCGAAGTCGAGCGGCGTGAAGCTCGAACTCGACGAGGCCGTCACGCGCCTTGGCCCGGACGCGCTCCGCTACTACCTGCTCCGTGAGGTGCCGTTCGACGGCGACGGGTCCTTTACCTGGGAGCGCTTCGACGCGGTCTACACGGCGGAGCTCGCCAACGGACTCGGCAACCTCGCCAGCCGCACCATCGCAATGGTCGAGAAGTACTGCGAGGGGGTCGTGCCGGCCGGGGACATCGGACCGGACGACCTCGCCGACCGTGCGGACTACGCCGAGGCGCGTGCCGCGCTCGACGGGTCCAGGGGCTACCTGGTCCACGAGGCGCTCGAGGCGATCGTGCGCACCGTGTCGCGCGCAAACCTCGCCATCCAGGAGGCCAAGCCCTGGGTCCTCGCCAAGGACGCGGCGCAACGGCCGGAGCTGGAGCGCGTGCTGGCCTCGTTGATGCGGCAACTGGCGCGCCAGGCGGTCTACCTCGCCCCGTTCATTCCCGGGAAAGCGCAGGCCCTCTGGGACGCCCTTGGCGGCCCTGGCGAGGTCTCGGACACCCTCTTCGAGCACGCCGAACACCTCGACTGCGCGGGGTGGCACGTGGCGAAGGGTGAGGGGCTCTTTCCCCGGCCGGAAGCGCCCACTCGCGGCCACCCCGAATGACATCGGCGTATCTTCGGGTCGCAGGGATTCCCCCGACCTTTTAGATTGGGCGGATGCATCGCCGCCGCTGGACCCTCCTCCTTGTTCCGCCCCGCAACGAGCCCGCCAAGTCGGTGCACCTGCCGCCTTGGTCGTTTCGCGCGCTGGCGTGGGGGGGCACCGTGGCGGTGGGACTCGTGGCTTGGGCCGTCGTCGTCCTCTTCACGCCCTGGGGAACGCCCGGCGCCCGCGTGGTCGCGGCACAGAACGAAGCGCTCCAGCGGGACATCGCGGCCATCGAGGAACGCTTCCGTGAGCTCGACGACACCCTCCGGGTGATCGGACGCCGCGAAGAGCAGATGCGGATGCTGGCCGGGCTGCCGATCGAGGCCGGCCCGGTGCGCGATTCGGGAATCACCTTGGTGGGCCCCGCGGAGGCGAGCATCGCCGAGATTGCGCTGGGCACCCGCCGACGCCCCTTCCTCGGCCGACTCGGCTGGAGCGCGCGCCCGGACATCGAGGGGCTGATTACCCGCGCCAGCGACCTCTCCAACGGGTTCCGCGACGTCTCCGACACCCTCGAGCGGAACTTCGCACGCTTCGCGAACACGCCGAGCATCCTGCCCACGGCGGGGTGGCTCTCGAGCCAGTTCACGCGGAGCCGGTTCCACCCGATCCTCCACGAGAACCGCCCGCACGCGGGCATCGACGTGACGGCGCCGACGGGAACGCCGATCGTCGCGCCCGCCGCCGGCCGCGTGGTCTTCGCGGGCGTGGACAAGGGCTACGGGATGACCGTGGAAATTGATCACGGCAACGGCATCCGGACCCGCTTCGCGCACTGCTCGCAATTGGTGGTGCGCGCAGGGCAGCAGGTGACGCGCAATCAGTTCATTGCAGCGGTCGGCAACACGGGGCTCTCCACCGCGCCGCACCTGCACTACGAGATCCACGTGAATGGTCGGCCGGTCGATCCGCTGACCTACGTGCTCCCGGACGCGAACGACTAGCTGGCCACTGCCTTTTCCACGAAGGCACGAAGGAGGGCGTGGTCACCAATCCATTCGTGCGCGCGGGCCCCTTCGTGCCTTCGTGGTGAACAGCCGTCCCATCCCCACACAAAACCAGGCAACGCAACTAGAACGTCACCGTCGGCGCCTCACGGTTCGCCGGGTTCGTCACCTCGAAATACTCCCGCGACTTGGCACCCGTGACCTTCGCCGTCAGCACCTGCGGGAAGCGCCGGATGTACGCGTTGTAATCGCGCACCACATTGTTGTAATCCGTGCGCGCCACGGCAATCCGGTTCTCGGTGCCCGCGAGCTCGTCCTGGAGCCGGAGGAAGTTCTGGTCGCTCTTGAGCTGCGGGTAGTTCTCGACAATCGCGAGCAGCCGGCCGAGCGCGCCCGTCATCGCCTGATTGGCATCCGCCATCTGGCCGACGTTCCCGCCCTGCACCGCGCCGGAGAGCGCCGCGCGCGCCTCCGCGACCTCCGTGAAGATCCGCTCTTCCTGCGCCGCGTACCCCTTCACCGTCGCCACCAGGTTCGGCACGAGATCCGCGCGCCGCTGCAGTTGCACCTCAATCTGCTGTCGCGCCGCGGCGGCCGTCTCGTCCATCGTCTGGATCGTGTTGTAGCCGCACGCCGAGAGGACCAGCGGGAGCAGGAGAAGCATCCACTTGGACTTCATCGATCGACTCCGGGAGAGGGTCAGGGGCTGCAGGAGGAATGTACGCACCAGGCGCGCGCGGGTGTCAGTCCACCGCGGCGCGGCCCGGATGCACCAGGCCGTCCACGTGTGCCACGAACTGCTTGAGACCGACGAGATACGCCTCGAGGACCGCATCGGCGCGCGCCTTCGCGATTGGCGTGGTGCCGGCCACGTGCGCCACCACCTCAAGGAAGGGTGATGGGTCAAACCCGGCCCGCACCGCGGCGGCCCGCACCACGTCGGCAGGCGCGGCGGGGATCATTCCCCCGTGGACGCGGAGGAGCCCGCGGAAGAGGACGAGCACGCCGCTCTTTGACGAGGCCAGGAGTTCCAGCTCGCGCCGCCGGTCGCCGGCGCTCGCGAGGATTCCCTGCCGGAAGTGGATCAGTATCCCCATCGCCTCGAACTCGAGCTGGCGACGCAGGTCGGCGACATCAACGGATCCCGGCAGCTTGGGGAGCGCGCCCGCGAGAATGCGGTGGCTCGCCTCGATGTCGGCGTGCTCCATCGCGAAGATGTCGCGGCTTGACCGCCATTCCGCCTCGGTCATCAGGAGCGGCGCGGGGTTGCCGACATCGACCCACGCCGAGGCCGCCACGGCTGCGGCGCGCAGTCCCGCCGTCGCCATCGTGCGGACGACCACCAGCACGTTCTGGTCCGAGCGTCCCTCGACCCGGTCGCCACGCGCCGCGGACCCGTAGAGGACCACCGCCGTCAATGCGTCGCCGAACGCCTGCTGCAGCCGCACCGTGAGGCCGTCCAAGGTCATCTTTGCCATTGTCAGAATCTCCCGCTGGAGCCGCCACCAGAGAACCCGCCGCCGCCACCGAACCCGCCAAAGCCACCACCACCGAAGCCCCCACCGCTACCCCCAAAGCCGCTACCCCCAAAGCCGCTGCCGCCAAAGCCGCTGCCGCCAAAGCCGCTGCCGCCGAAGCCGCCACCCCAGCCGCCGCGCCGCCGGCCGCCGCGTCCGCCACCGCTCGCGTTCAACAGCGAGATGAGGAGGATGAACGCGATGATCCAGACGATCGGCGGAATCCCGTCGCGCCTCGGCGCGCGTCGATCCGGCACAAGCGCGGTGTCGAGCGCAAAGTCGAACTCCGCGCCGTAACGCTCGGCCAGCCGTGCCGTGATCAGCGTCAGTGCCGGTCCGTACTCCCCGCGCTGCAGCAGGGGCGTGGCCTCGCGGCGGATGTCGCCGGCCACGGCGTCGGGGATGAATCCTTCCGCGCCCTGCCCGACCTGGACGCTGATGTAGCCGTGGCCGTCCGCGCTCGTCTCGCGCGGCACCAGCAGGACCACCACGGCGGCGTTCCGCGCGCGGTCGCCGATCGGTGCCTTGGCACCGACGCCCCACGCGCGCCCGATCTCCAGCGCCACGTCCCCGACGTCACGTGCGCCGATGTCCGTGAGCGTCACCACGGCAATCTCGCCGCGCGAGCCCGCGCGGACGGCCTCGATCAGTTGCGTGATGGCGGCCGCATCCGCGGCGGGAATCACGCGCGCGAAGTCGTTGACGACTCCGGTGGGTGCGGCGGGAAAGGGGGCGGCCTGCGACGCCAGGAACGCCGCGAGCAGTACGGCGAATGCGCTCAAGGACGGCGGGGCCGACGGTCCTCGTAGCGCGACGTGTAGACCATCAGGACGCCGTGCCGGGCGCGGTTGCCATAGAGCGTCAGCGCCTCCGTCGGACCGATCACCGCGAGGAATTCAATGTCCTTGGGGTTGATCGAATTGAAGCCGCTCGTCCCGAAATAGACGTCGTCGAGGTAGACGGTGAGGCATCCGTGCGTGACCAGGCTGCGCAGGCAGTCGGGGGTGACCATCACGTTGGCCAACGCAACCGAGCGGAGCAGCTGGTCGAGCTGATAGGCGCGCGCCTTGTGCTGCTCGACGCGTTCCGGCGGGACGATGCGCCAGCCCTTGGCGCGGGCGTCCTGGAGCCGGCGCGCGTTGAGCTCGCGCGGCGGCGCGCGCTCGTCGCGCACCGTCACCTGCTCGAGCAGCGCCGCGCGCTCGTCAACCAGGAGGTCGAGGTCGACGGTATCGCGGCCAGCGAAGACCAGGGGATCGGTGAGCGTCGGCTCGATGCCGATGCGGCGGATCCGGATCCGAAACTGGCCCGGATCGTTGAAGATGAGCAGAAAGCGGCCGGACGTGTCGGATCGCGCGGAGGCGATGACGCGTCGGAGGGAATCGAGCGCCTCGACCATTGCGTCCGTCATCGGCGCACGGGTGTCGGTGCTCACGATGCGTCCGCGGATGACCTGCGCGTCCGCGGGAACTGCGCAGAGGCCGAGCAACGCAATCGCCGCCAGGCCGAGGAGGGAACGAGCACCGCGCGGGGCCCCCACTTGGGGACCCCGCGCGGCCAAACCCTGAGTCCTGCCGTGCATCAGAACTGGATCAATCCGGAACGGTGCGCGGCGGCTGACGATCCACGACGATGGTAATCGCCGGGGTCGGGAGGTTAGGCGCGGCCGAACCCGCCACGGAGCGCGGGAAGAGGAATGCGGTGAACTGCGTCCCGGCCACCGAGTTGCCGCCGACCGGGTCAGCGGCGAGCGTACCCGCCGTGCCTGCCGCAGAGGCCATAGAGGCCGCCGCGGTGGTGGTCGCCGTCGGGGCCGCCTGAATCGCAAATGCCCCCGTCGCGCGAGCGAAGTAGGTCGTACGGGTACCGACGGCAACGTTCGTCGCCAGCGGCGTCTCGCCGGCCAGCGGCGTGGCATCAGTCGCCGTGGCAAAGACGTCCATATTCGCCAGACCCTGTGCCGCGTTCAGCATACTCACGTGCAGGCCGGCGTTCTGCGCCGGCCGGGTGTCATCTACGAACACGAGGCGGTCCGGCGTGCCATTCGCATCCACCGAGAAGCCGGCGTGCAGGATCGTATAGTACTGACCGGCGACCAACGTGAAGGTCGTGTCGATGAGCGGCACGGACGTCACGTTGATGTTGGTCGAGTTCGGGAAGACGCGCATCCGGCGCGTGCCGGCGCGTGCACCCTGATAGATGCCGATCGTCCGGAACGCGGACGCCGGGTATTGCGGGGAGTACTCGACATTTCCGTCAACGAAGAGGAAGTCGAGGGCACCGGCATCCGGCACCGCGTTCACATACCGAATGAACGCAAGCGGCGGCCGCTTGGTATTGGTCACGTCCCCGGCTTCGTCGCACGCGGCGGCGAAGAACAGGGCAACCAAGGGAAGAAAACGAAGGTATCGCATTGAAGAGCTCCAAGAGATCCTGAGAAGTGTTTGTCAGTCTATGGATGACGGAACGATGTGCCGGTGCAACCGCAATCACCGGGCTCCATCTGCGTCCCGCCGCCAAACAGGCCACGAGACACCACGAACAAGACTACGGCACCTGTCACACCGGCGGCGGCCACCAGACTGCGGCCCTTGTCGACATCCCGCCGCATCACGAGGCTCACCGCCTGGTGGGGGATCTGCACCTCTTCCCCCGTCCAGTTCATCGGCTCGCCCCGGAGGGTGGTCAACCGGTAGACCTTCACCGTCCAGGCCGAATCGTCGTTGCTGACGATCCTGCCTTCGACCGTGAGGACCCCCGGACCAAGCGCGTTCCGCATCAGCAAACGCCCCTCGTCCGAGAGTCGGAACTCCGCGCGAGCATCCGCGATGGGTTCCGTCGCCGGCACCTCCGTGTACACAAAGCACGCTGCCGACGAGACCAGCGCGGCGCCCATCACCAGCGCCCGCCCCCCGGCGACGATCTTGCGAATCGTCACCGTGGCGCGAAGCCGCGAGCGAAGGACGCCGACGCTGGACATCATCAGAAGCCGTAGGTCCCGACTGCCGCGGCCGGAAGGGTCCCGGTTGCCGGCATATTGTAGAACGGCTTGTTACGCGTGTCCATCTCCTGGTTCGGCACGGGCCACTGCAGCGGCGTGCCGCCGATCAGGTCGTTCCAACGACGCGAGTCGTTGAACCACTGCATATAACCCAGGAGCTGGGTCTCCATACGCTTCTCATACTTCATCGCTTCGAGCAGGTTGCCGCAGGTGCCGTTGGGGAGCCTCGGCACGCACGCCGCGCCGCCCGGGGCCAGATCGGCCGCAGACGTCGCGTTGAACGCCGGCAGGCCGGCCGCCGTGCGGGTGGCGTTTACGAGCGGTGAGGCATTCGTAAAGTCGCCCGCCCGGATGAGCGCCTCGGCGCGGAGGAGATCGATCTCCGCCTTCGCAAGGAACACATAGGTCCCGACACCGTTCGCGTTGGAGATCGACTTCCAACGGCGGTGATCGTACTGCGAGGTGCCAAAGACGTTCGAAAGGTCCGGCTGGTCGTTCGCCGGGGCGCGATTGATGATGTACTGGCCGGCGGCCGGGACTTCGAGCGCGCCCTGGTCCGCAACCTGCGCGGTCCGGGTCTCGCCCTGCGGCCAGCGGAGGTCCGGCGTGCGGATAAGAACATTCATACCGATGCGCGTCGCATACGGCTGCGCGATGAACGCCTGGTAGGCGCCCGACGTGTCGGCCATACCGATGTACATCAGCGAGACCTGGTGCCACGAGGCCGACGTCTGGAAGGTGCTGGCGTCGAGCCCCGAGGTCCAACCGGTCGAGCTGTTGAGCGCCACCGTCACGTTCGAGGTGATGCCCGCCGCCGCGTCCGCCGCCACCAGCGTCCAGTTGACCGCGGCCGCTTCGGTATCATTGCGGGCCACGTTCGCCCGGAGGCGGGCGCGGTACGAACGAATGATCTGGATGAACCGGGCCGGCGAGACCACGGCGCCGCTCGCCATCCACTCGGCCGGGATATCCTGAATCCCCGCCTCGGCAATCGCCTGCGCGGAGTCGAGCATCCGGAGCGCGGTATCCATCGCCGCCTGATAGCCAATCAGTTCCGGAATGATCGTCGACGCGAGCGCCGGGGTCGCCACGGCCACGGAATCGTAGCCCAGCGCCAACGTGCCCATCGCGAGGCCGTTCACGAAGAAGCCGAACGCGCGGGCGCGCCGGTTCTGTTCCGGCGAGCCAAGCGTGCCCGTGACCGTGAAGCGGTCCACGGCCTGCACCGCCGCCGTGCCGGTCCGCATCAGACGCGAGAGCGACGACCAGTTGTTGTTGTTGCCAACCGTCACCTGGTTGCCGCGGGCATTGCCGATCGGGATGCGCGGGTAGCCGCCCCGAAGCGCCATCCCGAAGTTGGCCACCTGCCCATAGCTCTCCAGCGCAAACGCCTTCGACTGGGAGTTCAGCCCCTCGGCCGCTGCGACGCCCTGGTGGTAGGTACGGAAGAGGGTACCGACGACACCCTCGATGCCCGTCGCCGAGCCGTACACGCGCTCGAGGTCGGGGTTGTTGAGATTCTTCACCTCGAGCGAGTCCGCGCAGGCTGCCATCACTCCGGCAGCAACCGCGATGACCGCGAGGTTTCGGAACTTGAGTCGCATTTCGATCTGGCTCCTAAGTAGGTGGGCGAAGGTGCGGGATGGCCGGGATCCGGCCACCCCGTACCCTGACCTTAGAATCCGACGTTGAACTGCAGAGTGAAGGTGCGGAGGTTCGGGAAGTTGAACGCGTCAGCGGCGTTCAGGATGCCGGAACCGTTCGCCCCGCCATTCAAGCCAGTCTCTGGGTCGAAACCGGAGTAATCCGTCCACGTAAGCAGGTTGCGGCCCACGAGGTTGACGCTCCAGTCGCCGTAGCGGCCAAGACGGCCGATCCGGTAGCCGACCGAGAGTTCACGCAGCTTCACGAAGGACGCATCCTCCACCGTGTGGCTCCCGGGGCCAAGGATGTCATACAGACCACCGATGCCCTGGGTGTTGTCCGGCGGACCGGCGCGCCAGTAGTAACCGACCGGCTTCGCCGTCTCGACCGACTTGCCCACCTGGTCGATGTCCGGCTGCATCAGGTCGCCGTAGTTCCAGTGACGGACCAGGTTGAACACCGAGCGGCCCTGGACCGCGTCAAAGAGCAGGTACGCGGAGAACTTGTTCCACGAGACGTTGTGACCCATCGACCAGCGGAGGCTCGGGATCGCCGACCCGTTGTTCGCAACGAGTGCCGCGCCCGTCGAGTCGCGCTGGATCATCGGCATCCCCCAGAACCCGGTGATACCGAACGGGTTGTCGGCGGCCGCGTTGGTGGCATTCCAGAGGTTCTTGGTGATGCCGTCCTTCCAGGTGTTGCCGGCGCCGGTCCAGACGATGTACCCGTCGTCGTTCTTCTGCCACTCCAGCCCGCTGCCGCAACGCGGCTGGAACACCGCCGGCAGCTGCTTGCACGAGGTCACGAACGCGCGGCCGTTGATCTGGCCGTAGGCGTTGCCCGCGGCGATGCGGAACATCGACTCCGTGCCCTGGGCGCCCGCCGCACTCACGAAGTACGGGAGGACGTCCAGCCGGGTGATCTTGCTCTTCGGCATATCGAAGGCCATACGGGTGCTCCACGACACGCCGTGGAACGCCTCAAGGATCGGCACGTTCACCGCACCCTCGATGATCTTGTTCTCAAGCGTGCCCGCGTTCCGCCACTGCGTCGTAAAGCCCGCCGAGGCCGGGACCGGCACCGAGAGAATCTGGTTCTCGGCCGTCGCGTTGATGTACGAGAACTCGATGCCGTAGCGGTTGAAGAGCTCCGCCTCGAAACCGATGTCCATTTCCTTCACGACTTCCGGACCCAGGTTCGGGTTGCCGAGGACGCTCGTCGTGAGCGTGCCGCCGGTGCCGATGGAGAAGGTCTCGTACTGGGCCGAGAACTGCGGGCGGTTGCCGGCGGTGCCGTACGCCGCGCGCAGCTTGAGCTCATTGACGATGTCCTTGGCCGGCCACCACGCCTCTTCCGACGGGCGATAGAGGATCGAGCCGCGGCCGTACGTCTGCCAGCGATTGTCCGCGCCGAAGACCGAGGCGCCGTCGCGACGGACGAGACCGTCGGCGATCAGCTTGCCCTTGTAGTCGAGGCGGGCGGTCCCGAAGAGCCCGATCTGCGCGATGCGCGACTGGCCGGACCCGATGTCGAAGTTGAGCGTCGCGGCGCCGAGCGTGTTGAGGCCGGCCACCACGAGGTTGGAGCCGCTCAGGTCATCGCCGATGTTGTCCTGCTGCTCGTACAGATAGCGCAGCGAGACGGACCCATTGAGGTCGTCGGTCAGCTGACGACGCGCGGTGACGTTGAAGGCCGTGTTGAACGATGTCGCGAAGTTGTTGACACGCGACATAAAGCCCGCCGGCTGCGTCGTGTTCTGCGGCGACGTGCGGAAGCCGTTGTCGCGGATGAACTCGCCCCAGTAGTTCTGGCGGTCGTAGCCGAAGTTCCACTCGCCGTCGATCCAGGCGAAGGGACGGTACTTCACGGCGAGCGAGCCGAGGAAGCGGTCATTCTCCTCGTTCTGCTTCGCGCCGACCAGCTCCATCACCGGATTGTAGTTCTGGTTGCCCTGGACCAGGACGTTGTGACGGGGCCAGAAACGGCCCTCCGAGTCCTTGCCCATCACGTTGGCGAATGCCGGCGTACGCGCGAGACCGAACCACGCGCGGTTGTTGGCGCCCACGAAGTTGCCGCCGTCCGAGGTGCTGAACGAGTAGAACGTCGTGGCCTGCAGCGTCCACGCCTCGCCGAACTGCTGGTCGGCGTTGAGGCGGAAGCCGTTGCGCTGGAAGCCCTTGAGGAAGACCACCGAGCCTTCCTGCGACAGGTTGCTGAGCGACGCATACACGTTCGTCGCGCCGACGCGCCCCGACATCGAGACGTTGGTGTTGAGGAAGTTGCCGTTCGTCAACAGCTGGTTGACGGGGTCATACGTGATCGGGTACGGCGTCGCCTGGTACGTGTGGCGGAGGCCGACCGACGACGGCGCGGACGAGATGCCCGTCTCGCCGATGAACGTCCGCGGCGGCAGGGTAAGCGCGGCCGGGATGTCGTTGATGCGGCGCATCTCCTGGGCCATCGTCGTCGTCCACGTGCAGGGACGCTCGCCGGTGGCCGCCGGGTTCACGACGCAATAGCGGCTGTAGTCCTCGGTCATCGTCAACGTGCCGGCGCGCGAGAGCTTGTACGGCTGCTCGATGTCGCTGGCGCCGTATTCCGACGTGGCGTTGAAGCGGATGCCGTCGTTGGCCTGGCCCTTGCCGCGCTTGGTCACGATCTGGATGACGCCGTTGCCGGCGCGCGAGCCGTACAGCGAGGCGGCGGCCGCTCCCTTCACGACCTCGACGCTCTCGATGTCCTGCGGGTTCACGTCCGAGATGCCGCCATTGAAGATGATGCCGTCAACGATGACGAGCGGCCCCTGGCCGCGATTGGACGCGTTAATGGACAGCGGCGCGCGGAGCAGGATCTGCGGGTCGGCGCCCGGACGACCGGTCGACGACGAGATCTGCATACCGGCGACCTTACCCTGGAGCTGCGAGAAGGCGTTCGCCCCCGGGACCGGCATATCGGCCGCGCTCACCTGCGCGATCGTGAAGGGCACCTTCGTCTTCTCGGTGCCTTCCGCCATACCCGTCACGACGACACTGCTCAGACGGTTCACGTCCGTCCGGAGCGAGAAGTCGTGGGTCTGCGACCCTTCGGTGAGTGTGATCGACTTACGCTGGGGCGCGTAGCCGAAGAGGCGTGCCTGAAGCACGACCTGTTGCCCGCGCACGCGTGCGCCGGGGATGGTGATGGTGTAACGGCCGTCCTCGCCCGTTCCCACCGAGATCGCGAGCGCCTCAATCGTGACATTCGCTCCGAAGAGCGCCTGCCCGGCCTCACTCGTCACCGTGCCGCTGATCGTCGCCGCACCCTGTGCGTGCGCGATACCGGCCTGTGAGAGGGAGAGGAGCAACGCGAGGATGGAGGCGCCAAGCCTCCGAATCCCGACTCGTCCCAGCATGTGCATACCTCGTGAAGGGGTTTTCCGACCGACGACCACGCGCGAACGTGCCGTCACCCACCGACTGAACCGTACTCGCCGGGGGCGATGCACGGACACAACACCAACTGCCCCTCCCGAGGGAGGGGGGAACCGAAGGCCCGTTACGGTAACGCTAAGGTCACAGGGGCGCAACCCTCGCAATCCCCCCTCCCCTGAGCTCCCGGACCCCGGCCCCGATCGGCCCCAGGATTCCGGGCGCTGTGCGCGCCGTCACAGGATCCCGCCATTTCACCCTCCCCTACCCGCCCCCCGCCGGTGGCGTCACAAACCGGTCCCCAGCCCCCGTTCCCGCCCCGGCCCTCGGCCGCTATCCTTTCCTTATGGATAGTGCCGTCCTGCGCATCGCCGCCCTGGCCCTCACCTCCGGGGCCCTCCTCGCCTGCGGCAACGCCGCCGCCGAGGCGCGCCCAGACAGCCCACCCGCAGCCGACCAGGCCAAGCCCCTCCCGGCCGACAGCGTCCGCGCGGCGGCCCGCGCGCGCGCGGACATCGGCCGCATCCGCGGACAGGCCACGGCCCCCGTATGGGTTGTCGTCATCTCCGACTTCCAGTGCCCCTTCTGCAAGCGCTGGCACGAGGAGACCGAACCGCTCATCGAGCACCAGTACGTCCGCACAGGGAAGGTCCGCATCGCCTACCTCAACTTCCCGCTCACGACGCACCGGAACGCACAGCCCGCACACGAGTTCGCGATGTGTGCCGCCGAGCAGGACCGGTTCTGGCCGGTGGCCGATGCGATCTTCGTGCGGCAGAACGCGTGGAAGGGACTCGTGGATGCCGCGGCATACTTCGATTCGCTCGCCGCCACCCTCCCGCTCGATCACCAGCGCCTGCGGGCGTGCCTCAGCTCCGGCGACACCCGCGTGCTCATTGCCTCCGACTATCAGCGCAGCACGCGCATCGGCGTGGGCTCGACGCCGTCGTTCCTCGTGGGCGGGCGGCCCCTGATCGGCGCACAGCCGTTTGAGGTGTTCGCCGCCGCCATCGACGCCGCGCTCGCCGAGGCCGCCGCCCGGCCGCCCGCGCCCACGGGCCGCTGACCGGCCGCCGGCGCAGGCGCGCGCGATGCATCCGCTCCTCCGAATCCCCTACGCCGCCGCCGCACTCGCGGCCGACGCGCTCGCGCACCTCCCCACCGGCGACGGCAAGCTCGGCCGGAGCCTGCGCGCGCGCCGTGACGCCGTCGCGCACCTCACCGCCTGGGCGCACGCGCACCGCGATCCCGCGGGGCCGCTGCTCTGGATCCACGCGCCATCCGTCGGCGAGGGACTGCAGGCGCGACCCGTCCTCGACGCGCTGCGCACGCGGCATCCGCGCGCGCAACTCGCCTATACATTCTTCTCGCCGAGCGCCGAGCGGTTCGCCGCGTCGCTCGGCGTGGACGTCGCGGGCTATCTCCCCTTCGACCGGCACGCGCACGCGGCCACGCTGCTCGACGCGCTGCGTCCGACGGTCCTCGTGTTCTCCAAGCTCGACGTCTGGCCGGTGCTCACCGAAGCGGCCGCCGCGCGCGGCGTGCGGCTCGCCCTGATTTCCGCGACGATGGCCGAGGGCTCGGGACGCCGCGGCCCGCTCGCGGCCGCGCTCACGCGCGACGCCTTTGCCGCGCTCGACGCCGTCGGCGCCATTGACGCGGCCGATGCGGACCGCTTGGTCGCGGCGGGCGTACACCGCGACCGCGTCCACGTCACGGGCGACACGCGCTACGACCAGGTCGCGGCACGGGCGGCGGCGGCGGGATCCTCCGCGATGGTCGCGCGCGCGCGCAGCGCGCGCCCCACGCTCGTCGCCGGCTCGACCTGGCCCTCCGACGAGCGCGTCCTCTGCCCCGCGTGGGAGGAGGTGCGGCGCGACGCCCCCGCCGCGCGGCTGATCATCGCGCCGCACGAACCCACGCCCGCGTATCTCGAGCCCATCCGCCGCTGGGCCGCCGACGCCGCACTCACGCTCGCCACGCCCGACGAGGCGACGCCCGCCACCGACGTCATCCTCGTGGATCGCGTGGGCGTGCTCGGCGACCTCTACGCCCTGGCGGACGCCGCGTTCGTTGGCGGCGCCTTCCACGCGGCGGGCCTGCATTCGGTGCTCGAGCCGGCGGCCTTTGGCGCGCCGGTGGTCTTTGGGCCGCGGCACGCCGCCAGCCGCGATGCGCGGCTCCTGCTCGAGGCGTCCGGGGCCGTCGCGGTGGACGACGTGGCGTCGCTCGCGCGCGCGCTCCGCATCCTGATGACCGAACCGGATACACGAACGCGCGCCGGCAAGGCCGCGCGCGCGCTGGTGCATCGGGGACTGGGTGCCGCCGAACGGTCGGCGGCACTGGTGGAACGGCTGTTCAGCGCCTGAGGCCGCGGGGCATCCAGGCAAAGGCGATGCCGACGGCATCCGTGGCGCCGAAGGTCGCCGCCAGGCGCAACTGCATCTGGCTGTTGATCTCGAAATGGCCGCCGAGATCGAAGTTGAGGTCGGTGTCGGAGTTGCCGTTGGCGCTGGCGATGGTCAGCCGCGGATGCACGTACGGCGTGATGGCGTACTTCCCCTCGAGCGGGAAGCGGTGGCCGATCGCAACGCCGATGGGGATCTGGAAGAAGCTCTCCCCGTCAACCAGCGAGACGCCCATTCCGCCGCCGAGTACCATATCGAACGGCAGGTCCGCGGTCTCGCGCATCAACTGGTAGTGGAAGCTGCCGCCAAGGAGGAGCGCGGCGTCCGGGCCGGCGTCGGCCATCCCGATGTCGGCCGTGAACTGCGCGCGCGAGCTGTTGAGCCCCTCGCGCCACTGGAAGACGAAGGCCGAGCCACCGGTGAAATCGGAGAGGACGAAGTTGTATTCGCGCTCCGCGACCCGCGTGGGCTGGAAGGACGGGTAGGGGCCGGCCTGCGCGCCGAGCGGCGCGACAACGACGGCAAGGACGAGGGCGGCGAGCAGCGGACGGTTGCGCATAATGGGCGAATGGTGTGAAAGGGTCGGCGTGACGACCTGCGCCACGCACAGCGTAGACGCATAACCCTCGGCGTCCGTTTCGTTCCGAACGCGCGCTGCCGCGAGACGCCTCAGGCCTTCGCGGCCTTCTCGGTCACGACGCGCACGACGTTGTCGACCACCTGGAGGAAGCCGCCCTCGACCGCGAAGCGCTCGGTGTCGCCGACCTTGAGCACGCCCTGGCCGAGCGTGGTCACCATCGGCGCGTGCATCGGGAGAATCCCCACCTCGCCATCGAAGGCGGGCGCCGTCACCGACGACGCCTCGCCTTCGAAGAGCGTCGCCTCGGGCGAGATCACGGAGACCTTCAGTACCCCGGCCATTACGCCATCGCCTTCGCGTTCTCGACGACGTCGTCGATGCCGCCGGCCATAAAGAAGGCCTGCTCCGGCAGGTGGTCGAACTCGCCGGCGACGAGGCGCTCGAACGAGCTGATCGTCTCCTCGAGCTTCACGAACTTGCCCGGGCGGCCCGTGAACTGCTCGGCCACCGAGAAGGGCTGCGACATAAAGCGCTGGATGCGCCGCGCGCGGCCGACGATCTTCTTGTCCTCTTCCGAGAGCTCGTCCATCCCGAGGATCGCGATGATGTCCTGCAGCGCCTTGTAGCGCTGCAATGTACGCTGGACACCGATCGCCACGTCATAGTGCCGCTGCCCCACGAACTGGGGATCGAGGATCCGGCTCGAGCTGTCGAGCGGATCGAC
>CAYXQS010000027.1:0-4446 GCA_964466515.1 uncultured Gemmatimonas sp.
CGCGCGCGGAAGCAGAAGGACGGCACCTGGGTCCTGAACGGCGCGAAGATGTGGATCACCAACGGGTCCACCGCGCACGTCGCCGTCGTCTGGGCCAAGACCGAGGACGGCGACGAGGACGGCCGGTCGATCCGCGGGTTCCTCGTCCCCGCCGACAGCAAGGGCTTCGCGGCGAAGGACACCAAGGGGAAGCTCTCGCTCCGCGCGTCCGACACGAGCGAGCTCGTCTTCAGCGACGTCCACCTCCCGGCCGACGCGATCCTGCCCAAGTCGGGCGGGCTCAAGTCGCCGCTGATGTGCCTCACGCAGGCGCGCTACGGCATCTCCTGGGGCGCGCTCGGCGCGGCCATCGCCTGCTACGAGGAGGCGCTCGCGTACGCCAAGGAGCGCGTGATGTTCGGCCGCCCCATCGGCGGCTTCCAGATCCAGCAGGTGCGGCTCGCCGAGATGCTCACCGAGATCGTGAAGGGACAGCTCGTCTCACTGCACCTCGGCCGGATGAAGGATGCCGGCACCTTCACGCCGCAGCAGGTCTCGCTGGCCAAGCGAAACAACGTGAACATCGCCACCGACATCGCGCGCGAGGCGCGTCGCCTCCTCGGCGGGAACGGGATCGTCGCCGAGTACTCGGCAATGCGGCATATGGCGAACCTCGAGAGCGTCTACACCTACGAGGGGACGCACGACATCCACTCGCTGATCCTCGGGCAGGCGGTCACCGGGATGAACGCCTTCGGCGGGTAGCGCTACGTCCGCGACTTCGCGTACCGCCGCTGGAAGGCGCGCCGGATGAACCCCGGCGTGTAACGGAAGAGCCAGACTATGAATCGATAGCGGAAGGCCGGGATCACGACCGTCGGCCCGTTGCCGAACGCGGCGTCGAGGGAGTCGCGCACCACGCGCGGCGCGTCGAGCCAGAGGAAGTTCGGGATCCACGACGTGTTCATTTCGCCGCGCTGGTGGAACTCCGTATGGACGAACCCCGGGCAGAGCGCCTGCGCGCGCACGCCGGTGCCTTCGAGCTCCAGCGCGAGCGACTCCATCATCACGCGCTGGTAGGCCTTGGTGGCGCAGTAGTTCACGCTCCCCTTGCTCGTCATAAACGACGCGACCGACGCCACGTTGATCACGACGCCTTCGCGCCGCGCGATCATCCCGGGGAGCACCGCGCGCGTCAGCAGCATCGGCGCCATCACGTGCAGCTCGAGCATCGTCGCCTGCTCGCCCACGGGGCGCGTGGCAAAGAGCCCCTTGGTGCCGAAGCCGGCGTTGTTGACGAGCACCATCACGCGCTCGTCCTTGGCGATGGCCTCCGCGAGCTTGCGCATCCCGTCGTCGCGCGAGAGGTCGGCGGGCCACGCCTCCGCGGACACGCCGTACTGGAGACTCAGCTCGTCGGCGACGGCGCCAAGCCGCTCGGCGTCGCGGGCCACGAGCAGGAGGTCAAAGCCACGCTCCGCGAGCTGTTGCGCGAAGGCCTTGCCCATCCCGGCCGAGGCGCCGGTGACGATGGCAAGGGGGCGGGGGAATGCCTGGTTGGTCTGAGACACGCGGATAATCTACTATTCCGGACGACGGGCATCATCCGTGAAGGGAAAGGTCAGGGATTGTCATCTCCCCTCGCTCCTTTCCGGAGGCTAGTTTTCCACGACCACCCGAAACGCTGAGACTCCGTGAAGATCGCCGTCTGCCTCAAGCGCGTCCCGGATATGGACGTCCGCTTCAAGATCGCCCCCTCCGGCAAGGCCGTGGATGAGACGGGGCTCAAGTTCGACATCTCCGACTTCGACGGGTACGCCGTCGAGGCCGCCCTCCAGATCAAGGAAAGGGACAACGCCGGCGAGGTCGTCGTGATCTCCGTCGGCGGCGACGTCGTGCAGGAGACGCTGCGCAAGGCGATGTCGATGGGCGCCGACCGTGCGGTCCAGCTCAAGCACGACGGCGCGTCGGTGGACTCGTTCGCCGTGGCGAGCGCGCTTGCGGCCGAACTCAAGGATGGCGGCTACGACCTCGTGATGTTCGGGCGGATGAGCATCGATACCGCGCACGGCGCGGTCGGCGCCATCACGGCGGAGCTCCTCGGCCTCCCCTGCGTCACGGCCATCAGCCAGCTCGAGTTTGTCGGCCCCGCGGCCAAGATGCGCCGCGAGCTCGAGGGCGCGTACGAGCTCGTCGAGTGCGCCCTCCCGGCCGTGGTCACCATCGACGAGGGGATCGCGCGGCCGCGGTACCCGTCGCTGAAGGGGATTATGGCCGCGAAGAAGAAGCCGTTGGAGACCAGGCCCGCGCAGCTTCCCGCCGAGCGTCTTGCGCTCAACGCGATGGCGCTGCCGCCGGAGCGCGCGGCCGGCCGGATCATCGGCGAAGGCCCCGACGCCGTCCCCGAACTCGTCCGCCTCCTCAAGGAAGAAGCGAAGGTGCTCTCGTGAGTAACGTTCTCGCATTCGCCGAGGCTCGCGGCGGCGACATCCGCCGCGCCGCGCTCGAAGCCGTCACCGCCGCGCGCGTCGTCGCCGATGCCTCGGGCGGTCAGGTCCACGCGGTACTCTTTGGCGCGCCGGGAATCGGCGCCAAGGCCGCGCCGCTCGGTGCGCACGGCGCCGACGCGGTGCTCGTCGTCGAGCACGCCGCGTTTACGCACAACAATCCCGAGGCCGTCGCCGTGACGATTGCCGCACAGATGCAGGCCGGGAGCTACGGCGCCTTCGTGTGCGCCGCCTCGGCCACCGGCAAGGACATCGCGCCGCGCGTCGCCGCCAAGCTCGGCGTGCCGCTCGCCGCGGACGTGACCGCCTTTGAAGTGAAGGGAAGCGCCATCCAGGCCACGCACCCGGGCTACACCGGCAAGGTGCTGCAGACGATGACCCTGACGGCCTCGCCCGCGGTGCTCTCGGTGCGACCCGGCGCGTATCTCCCCAAGGCCAACGCCAAGGCCGGAAGTGTCTCGACGCTCGCGCCCGCCGGCGATCCCGCCGCGAGCCGTGTGAGGGTCACCGGGACCGTCGCCGGCAATGCGGCCAAGCTCGACCTCGGCGAGGCGCGCGTGATCATCTCCGGCGGCCGCGGCCTCAAGGAGGCGGCGAACTTCAAGCTCGTCGAGGACCTCGCCGCCGCGTTCGGCAACGCCGCCGTCGGCGCCACGCGCGCCGTCACCGACGATGGCTGGCGCCCGCACTCGGACCAGATCGGCCAGACGGGTCGCCTGGTGAGTCCGGACCTCTACATCGCCGCCGGCATCTCCGGCGCCATCCAGCACCTCGCCGGGATGCGTACCAGCAAGACGATCGTCGCGATCAACAAGGACAGGGAGGCACCGATCTTCAAGATCGCGGACTACGGGATCGTCGGCGACGTGCTGCAGATCCTGCCCGTGCTCACCGAGGCCGTGAAGAAGGCCAAGGCGGGCTGATCGGATGACGGCCGCGAACTGGGTCTTCCTTGGCATCGTCCTCCTCGCGGTCGGCTTCTTCCTGTACAACGTCCGGCGGCTCATCGGCGAGCTGCGCATCGGGCGCCACGACGACAATCGCTGGAACGCCTTCGGCACGCGGTTCGGCAACCTGCTGCAGATCGGGATCTTCCAGCGGAAGATCTTCCGCGACTCCATCGCGGGGCCGATGCACGCGGCCATTTTCTGGGGCTTCCTCGTGCTCGGCGCGAGCACCACCGAGTTCATCCTCGGCGGCATCGTCCCCGGCTTCAGCTACGCGAGCTTCCTCCCGGACGCCGCCTATCGCCTGTACGGCGCGAGCCAGACCGCCGTCGCGGCGGTCGTGCTCCTGGCCGTGGGTTTCGCGCTCTTCCGGCGGCTCACCAAGCGCGTGCAGCGCCTGCTTGGCAAGGAGACGCACCCCAACGACCCGCTCCTGATTCTCTCGTGGATCGCGGCGTTGATGGTCACGATGTTCCTCGAGCACTACACCATTGCGTGGTGGGCGCACGGGCTCCTCGTGCTCGGCTTCCTCAACTACCTGCCGTACTCCAAGCACCTGCACGTCGTCGTCTCGCTGCCCAACACCTTCCTCGCCAACACGAGCGGGCCGGGGACGATCGGCGCGATGCGGCCGATGGACTTCGAGGGCGCGGACGCCGAGGTGTTCGGCGCCAGGGATGTGGACCAGCTCAGTTGGAAGTCGCTGCTCGACGGCTTCGCCTGCACCGAGTGTGGGCGCTGCACCGCCGTGTGCCCCGCGAACCTCACGGGCAAGCTGCTCTCGCCGCGCAAGATTATGATCAACGTGCGCGAGCGGCTCGAGGCCAAGGCGCGCGGCAACAACGGCCAGGCGCTGCTGGGCGACTACATCACCGACGAGGAGCTGTGGGCCTGCACCTCGTGCCGCGCCTGCGTGTACGAGTGCCCGGTCTCCATTGACCAGCTCTCGGTCATCAACGAGCTGCGCCGCAACCTCGTGCTCTCGGAGTCGCGCTTCCCCGAGGAAGTGATGC
>CAYXQS010000027.1:4456-20020 GCA_964466515.1 uncultured Gemmatimonas sp.
GGCGACCGCGGCAAGTGGGCCGAGGGGATGCACATCCCGACGATGGCCGAGATGGCCTCGCGCGGCGAGAGCCCCGAGGTGCTGTACTGGGTGGGATGTATGGGCTCGTTCGACGACCGCGCCAAGAAGACCACCGTCGCCTTCGCCAAGATCCTCCAGGCCGCGGGCGTGCGTTTCGCGATCCTCGGCCAGGAGGAGAAGTGCAACGGCGATCCCGCGCGGCGGTTGGGGAACGAGTACCTCTACCAGATGCTCGCCAAGGACAACGTCGAGACGCTCGGCCGCTATGGCGTGAAGACCGTGGTCACGGCGTGCCCGCACTGTTTCCATCAGCTGGGCAGCGAGTACCCGCAGTTTGGCGGCAATTACGAGGTCGTGCACCACTCGACGTACATCGAGCACCTGATGTCCCAGGGCCGCGTGCCGATCCGCGAGGAGCTGCACGGGCCGGTGACGACCTTCACGTACCACGACTCCTGCTACCTCGGGCGCTACAACGGCGTGTACGACGCGCCGAGAGACACGATCAAGCGCGCGCTCCCGGTGGTGAACCTGGTGGAGATGCCGCGCACCAAGGACCGCGGCCTTTGCTGCGGGGCCGGCGGCGGGCGGATGTTTATGGAGGAGAAGGTCGGCAAGCGGATCAACATCGAGCGCGCGGAGGAGGCGCTGGCGACCAAGGCCGATGCCGTGGCCGTGGCGTGTCCGTTCTGTATGACGATGATGGCGGATGGGGTGAAGGCCAAGGGGAGCGAGGTGCCGGTGTATGACATTGCCGAAGTTGTGGCGCGGCAGCTTGCCTGATCACCCCGATCTGCCGATCAAGCCGCCGCTGATCTTCGTGATCGCGATGGCGATCGGGTTCGGCGCGGATTGGATCTGGCCCGTCCCGGTACGCCCTGCCGGGTGGTCGTCAGCTGGGCTTGCGATTGCACTGCTCGCGATCCTACTGATTTTCTGGTCGGCCGATCTCTTTCGGCGGCGCGGCACCGAGGTCGTGCCCTGGAAGCCGACAACGACGATCGTGACGACCGGGCCGTATGCGGTCTCGAGGAATCCCATCTATATCGGCTTTGCCCTCGTGCAGATCGGGATCGGGGTGGCGACCAATCGGCTCGCCGTGGTGCTGATGGTCATTCCGGCGCTGGTGGCGACGCATACGATTGTCGTGGCGCGTGAGGAGGCGTATCTCACACGGAAGTTTGGGGAGGAGTATCTCGAGTATAGGCGGCGGGTGCGGCGGTGGGTGTAGGGTAGAAGCGAACGAAAAATGCCAGCTGCCGATGCTGATCTCATTGGCGGGGTTGCAGGCGTTCTGAGTATTCCCCACCGGGCTCTAACTACTCGTGGCCTATGAACGAAGCTCCTCCAGTCGCCTATCTGTGGGCAAAAACATCCAAAGACGGGGACGGCGAATGGCACCCGCTCCTCCTGCATCTCATTGACGTTGCTGCCTGCGCCGACGCTGTGCTTGCACGCGAGCCAGAGTCAACCCGGAGCAGGATGGGGGAGTGCATCGGGTTGGACTGGGAAGAGGCTCGACCTTCACTCCTGCCCTTGATTGCGTGTCACGACCTTGGAAAGGCCTGCCCAAGCTTTCAGGCTAAGTGGGAAGGGCGTCCAGCCGTGCCGGGGCTTCGACTTCCTCGTAGCGTGAACAAGGGCGTCAATCACGGTTTCGTGAGTCAGCTTGCGTTGACGGAACTGCTTGGTGATCTAAACTGGCCCGTTGCCTTGGCGACGCTCGCGTCCGATGCGGTAGCGTGTCACCACGGTAGCCGAGCATCCGAACGGCATAAAGACGAGGCCACAGATGAAATTTTGGTAGGCAGGGGAGAGCGACTCAAAGGCGTTCGCAACGACTGGCAGCAAGCACGTGCCTCTTTATTCAATGCGATACGTAAACTGTTCCCATCGGCGAAGACGCCCATCAAGCAGACGTTGACGGGTCCCCGCGCGCGCGGGGATGAACCGCCTAAGAGAACTCTCCTTCGTCCTCGAAGTCCACATCGGTACCCCCAGCGGGCAGCGGAGGCGGAACTTCAAGGGAGTCGAAGAGGTGCGCGTTGGCGCGGATGCCTTCAATAAACCCTTTGGGCCATTCCTTGCGCGCCACGGGTTCAAGGATGACCGCCTTACCCTCTTTGCGAATTTCCACGTCATTCCCCTCGAATCGGAACTCCTCCCATCATATATCACATCGCTTTTCACGCCAGATGTCCGTATTACCGCAACGCCTTCCGTACCCGATACGGTGCACGCCTATCCGTCGGTTTTCGCCCAGCCGGCCTTAGCGCTTCGAGGTAGTTCCAAAGAGAGCTGCGCGTGACCATCCAATCGCGGCCGCGTTTTTCAGCCTCAAGCTTGCCAGCGGCGATCGCATTACGAAGCGTCGTCGGTCGCCGTCTCGATTCAGCAACAGCCTCGGCAATCGTCAACCACTCCGTCGGCGGTTCGATATTGGCGAGCACCTTCGGGCTCACGTGCATCGAGGCGTCGAGAACCTCGATTGCAATGAGCTGTGCCCCGATGTAGTCCGCGTGGATTCCGGGGGCGATTTCGCTCGTGATCGGACGGCCGCGCGCGCTTCGCCCAAACGTGATGGAGAGCGCATCCATCGTCGGATCGTAGTGCATTTTCGGGCGAGGCATAAAGAGTATCTCCGTGAGCTTTAACGGCAGGTCCAGTACACAGTCACAATCTCGATGCGATACGCATTTTCGAGGTAGATAACCTCGGCATTCTGTCCGCGTACCAACCCCTGTTTCCCGAGGCGCCTTTCCCCAGGGCCTCTCGTTTCTACGGCGATTCTGGTGCCCGTTGCCAACAATTGCCGAACGTCACCTCGAGAGAATCTGCGACGCCGCATCTGCTTCACGGCGTGACCTGGAAACCGCACGTTCCTATAGGTCATCGCAGTTCCATCGCCGCGGTCGCAAGGATTAATATAGTTGTATACGACCTAATAGCAACAGGGATGTTCGACTTTCGGGGTATGACCCGTGGCTCTGAAAAGGGTGCTCGGGTCGGCTTGGACACGTCGTCACGCTATAAGCCCTCTTGGTCAGCGTGGGAGCGTGCCATTGCCTACGGCGTCCTGCTATCGCACGAGGTGCCGACACAGCCGCGCGACCGAAACGCAGGTGACACTTGTCACCTCACCCATCTGACGTTCCACAATGTTGTCACCCCGCCGCAACTCGTACCGTAAGCCCAAGAGAACCATCTCGCTCCCCTCTCCTTGGGTGCCTTCACAATGATTCAGCGCTTCGCCCGCTTGCTTCTCGCACTTGTCGCCGTTGCCGGTCTCGTGGCAACCGCCGAGGCGCAGTCGCTCCTCTTCCGCAACGTCCGCGTCTTCGACGGCACGCGCGCCACGCCTGCACAGGACGTCCTCATCGAGAACGGCCGCATCACGCAGGTCGCGCGGTCCATCACCGCGCCCACCGGCGCCACGGTCATCGACGGCGTGGGGAAGACACTCCTCCCGGGCCTGATCGACGCGCACACGCACGTCTGGCCGGGCACGCTGGAGTCGGCGCTCGCCTTCGGCGTCACAACGGAGCTCGATATGTTCTCGGATCCCGCCGCCGCGCGTACGGCGCGCGAACAGCAGGCCGCCGGAACGGCCACGGGTCGCGCCGATATGTACTCGGCCGGCACGCTCGTCACCGCGCCCGGCGGGCACGGCACCGAGTACGGGATGCAGATCCCGACCATCGCCTCGCCCGAGGCGGCACAGCAGTTCGTCGACGCACGCATCGCCGAGGGCTCGGACTACATCAAGATCGTCTACGACAATGGCGGCACCTACGGGATGACGGTGCCGACGATCTCCAAGGAAACGCTGCGCGCGGTCATCGCGGCGGCACACGCGCGCCAGAGGCTGGCCATCGTACACATCGGCGACCTCGCGGGCGCGCGGGATGCCGTCGCGATGGGCGCGGACGGGCTCGTCCACCTCTTTGTCGACCAGGCGCCGGACGTCGGCTTCGCCGCGTTCGTGGCACAGCACCGCGCCTTCGTCATCCCGACGCTGACGGTGCTGAAGAGTATTTCCGGCGTGCCGGGCGGCGCGGGGGTACTGAACGACCCGCTGATGGCGCCGTATCTCTCGCGCACCGACGTGACGATGCTTGGCCAGGCCTTCCCGCGACGCCCGAACGGGCCAGCCACGAGCTACGCGGCGGCCGTCGAGACCGTGCGCGGACTGCGGCGCGCCGGGGTCACCATCCTCGCAGGCACCGACGCCGCCAACCCGGGCACGGCGCACGGCGCGTCGATGCACGGCGAGCTCGCATTGCTGGTCGAGGCCGGCCTCACGCCCACGGAGGCGCTGGCGGCCGCGACGAGTGTTCCGGCGCGCACCTTCCGCCTCGCCGATCGCGGGCGGATCGCCGATGGGCTTCGTGCGGACCTCGTGCTCGTCGACGGCGACCCGACCGCGGACATCACGGCCACGCGCGCCATCGTCGGCATCTGGAAGGCCGGCGTGCGCTTTGACCGCGCGGCCACGGCGGCGGCCATCGCCAAGGCGGCCGCCGATGCCGCGAGCGCGCCGGCAGGCTCGGAGTCTGGGCTCATCAGCGACTTCGACGCGGGGACGATGGCGACCTCGTTCGGCGCGGGCTGGGCGGTCTCCGACGACAAGATGGCCAACGGCCAGTCGAGCGCGACGATGGCCGTCGTCGACGGCGGCGCGGCGAACACGGCGAAGGCGCTCGAGGTGATCGGCACGATCTCGGCGGCGGTGCCGTATGCCTGGGCGGGCGCGATGTTCACGCCGGGCCCGCAGATGATGACGCCGGTGAACCTCTCGTCCAAGACCGAGCTCCGCTTCTGGGCCAAGGGCGACGGGCAGACCTACCGCGTGATGGTCTTCAGCGAGGCCAGGGGATTCCAGCCGATTATGCAGACCTTCGTGGCCGGCGAGGAATGGCAGGAGTACGTCTTCCCCTTCTCGACGTTCGACGGCATCACCGGGCGCGGACTGATGGCCGTGATCTTTGCGGGCGGCCCGGGGCCGGGGCCGTTCGAGTTCCGCATCGACGACGTGCGCTTTCGGTGATATCGTAGACCGATGACCGGCATCCATACACAGCGCCTCTCCGTGTTCCCGCCAAGGAACGAGGGCCGGCCCCTCGGGTGGGTGCCGTACGTCTGGATGCTGTACGCGGTCAATTTCCTGCTGGTGCCCATCGTCCAGGGGGCATCGCCGCCGCTCTGGGCCGCGACGATCATCGCCTGTGCGGTATTCGTCGTCTCGTACCTTCGCGGCCTCTGGGTGACCGGACGCGTCCTGCTGGTGGAGGTCGGCGTGCAGCTCGCGCTGGCCATCGGCTTCGCGCCGTTCAATGCCGGCTCGTCGGTGTTCTTTGTGTACGCCGCCGCGGCGGCCGCGCGGCTCGAGCGCCAGCGACACGCCATCGCGCTCATTGCGGCCATCACGCTGCTGGGGCTGCTCACCGTCTGGCTGGCCGACGGGATGATGTATGGCTGGATCGCCGTCGCGATCTTCACCCCGCTCATCGGCGCGGTGAACTTCAACGCGGCCCAGGCGGCGCGTGCCGACGCCAAGCTGCGCCTCGCGCACACCGAGATCGAGCGGCTGGCCACGGTCGCCGAGCGCGAGCGGATCGCGCGCGACCTGCACGATGTCCTGGGCCACACACTCACGCTCATCGTGCTCAAGGCGGAACTCGCGTCCCGACTTGCCGACCGCGAGCCGACGCGCGCGCTGCAGGAGATCCGCGAGGTCGAGCAGGTCTCGCGCAAGGCGCTGGGCGAGGTGCGCGAGGCCATCAGCGGCTACCGTGCCAACTGGGACGACGAGGTCGGCCGCGCGCGCGCGATGCTCGGGGTCGCGGGGATCGCCGGCTCGTTCACGGGCCGTCCCACGGTGCTCCTGGCGCGCGCCTCGGAAGAGGCGGTGGCGCTCGGACTCCGCGAGGCGGTGACCAACGTCGTGAGGCACTCGCGCGCCACGCGCTGCGAGGTCCGATGGGAGGACGCGGGCGATCGCGGCCGCCTGGTGGTCGCGGACGATGGGCACGGTGGCATCGCCGCCGAGGGAAACGGCCTGCGCGGGATCCGCGAGCGTGCGGAGGCCGTCGGCGGGCGCGTGCAACGCGAGCCCTGGCACGAGGCGGCCGGCACGCGGCTCACCATCACCATCCCCGTGGGGCGCGCGTGATCCGCGTCATCGTCGCCGAGGACCAATCGATGGTGCTCGGTGCGCTCGCGGCGCTCATCGAGACCGAGCGCGACATCCAGGTCGTCGCTCGTGCACGCGACGGGCTCGAGGCGCTGACGATGGCAAAGGCGCTCACCCCCGACGTACTCATTACCGACATCGAGATGCCGGGGTTGACTGGCCTCGAGGTCGCCGCCGAGCTGTCGCGGCTCAAGCTCGCCACGCGCGTGGTGATCCTTACGACTTTTGCGCGCGCGGGCTACCTGCGTCGTGCGCTCGACGCCGGGGCGTCCGGCTACCTGCTGAAGGATAGCCCGGCCAGCGAACTCGCCAATGCGGTCCGGCGCGTCCACCTCGGTGGGCGCGCGGTCGATCCCGCGCTCGCGCAGCGCGCGTGGACCGAGCGGGATCCGCTCAGCGAACGCGAGCGGCAGGTGCTGCGCCTGGCGGCCGAGGGCAAGGCGAGCGCGGCAATCGCCGAGGCGCTCGGGCTCTCCGAGGGGACGGTGCGGAACTACCTGTCCGAGGCGATCACGAAGGTCGGCGCGGCGAACCGGGTCGAGGCGGCGCGGACGGCGCGACAGAAGGGCTGGCTGTAGCCGCCCACGCCATCACGTGCTCGATGATCCGCCCGCCGTCGGGCGTGAGGATCGACTCCGGATGGAACTGCACGCCGAGCATCGGCGCGGTGCGATGCCGAGCCGCCATCACGATCGCGTCCGTGCCCGCGCCGCGACGGATCGCAGGCACCGACGCAATCGTGGCAAGCCGCTCCGGCATCCGCTGCGCCGCGAGCGAATGATACCGGCCCACCACGAAGGGCGACGCAATGCCGTCAAAGAGCGCGTCGCCGTGATGCGTCACGGCCGAGGTCTTGCCGTGGACGATCTCCCCGGCCGGGCCGACCACGCCACCGAGGGCCTCGACCATCGCCTGGAGCCCGAGGCACACGCCGAACAGGGGCACGCGGCCCTCGGCCAGGCGGATGAGTTCGAGGCAGCACCCGGCCACGGCCGGCGCACCAGGCCCGGGCGAGATCACGATCAGCGACGGCGTGTGTTCCAGTGCGCGCGCAAGAATCGTCCCTGCGGGCGTGGTATTCCGCCATACCTCGACCCCTGCCCCGCGGCGCGCGAACTCGTCCACCAGGTTCCAGGTGAACGAGTCGAAGTTGTCGACGAAGACCACGCGCAGGCGGTCAGCCACCGTGGCTCCTCGCGATGGCGCGCAGCACCGCCTCGGCCTTGCGACGCGTCTCCTGCGCCTCGCCCTCGGGAGTGGAATCGTGCACGATCCCCGCGCCCGCCCGCACGTGGGCCACGCCGTCGCGCACGAGCGCCGCGCGGATCACGATCGCGGTATCCATCTCACCGTCGTTGGTGAGGTAGCCGACCGCGCCCCCATAGACCCCGCGGCGCGAGGCTTCGTGCTCGCGGAGCAACTGCGCCGCGCGCACCTTCGGCGCACCGACCAGCGTCCCCATATTCATCGCCGCCGCGTAGGCGTGGAGCGCATCGAGCCCCTCGGCGAGCGTTCCCTCCACCTCCGAGACGAGGTGCATCACGTGGGTGAAGCGCTCGACGGTGAGGAGCTTGCTGACGCGCCGTGTTCCCGGCCGGCTCACGCGCGCGACGTCGTTCCGGGCGAGGTCCACCAGCATCATATGCTCGGCCACTTCCTTGGTATCGAGCCGCAGGGCGGCCTCGCGCCGCGCGTCGAGGTCGGCGTCGACCGTGCCGTCCGGCGTGCGCCCACGCGGCGCGGTGCCGGCAATCGGACGCACGGTCACCACGCGTGGCGTGCCACGCACCTTCACGGCCGTCTCGGGCGAGGCCCCAAGGAGCGTGGTCTCGTCGCCGCGCACATAGAAGAGGTACGGGCTCGGCTCCGTCGCGCGCAGCTCGGTATAGGCGGCGAGCGGGTCGGGGCAGGGGAGCGAGAAGGTCCGCGATGCCACGATCTGAAAGACGTCGCCGGCCGTGATGTGGGTCTGCAGTGTCGTGACGAGGGCGGCAAAGGCGGTGTCGTCGAGATCCGTGGCGGGCACTACGTCCACTGCAAGGGGCGTGACTGACGCCGGGGCAGGGGCCGTGCGGCTCTCCTTGACCGCGCGCCCAATCGCATCCAACGCGTCCTCGGCGGCGCGGTCGTTCTTCCGGGCGTCCGGGCCACCGAAGGCGTGCGCGATCACCAGGGTCCGGCCGTGTACGTGATCGACCACCACCACCCGATCGGGCACGAAGAAGTCGACGTGCGGCGTGGCCGCCGCCTCCGCCCGCCCTGCGGGCAGCGTCTCAAAGAGCTCGATCAGGTCGTAGGAGAGCACCCCGGCCGCGATGTACCGGGGTTCGCCTTCCGCCGAGACCGCTGGCCCGAACACGACCGTGCGCAGGGCATCGAGCGGCGAGGCGAGCCGTGCGCGCGCCGACTCATCCCGTGCATCGGCCGAAGCGGCGGGATACACGATCCGCACGGCATCGCCCACCAGTTGCGCCGTCGCTCCGAGCTGATCGGCCACCCACGGCAGCATTGCCGCGCCATTCGCCGAGCGCGCCCGGATGGTCACCGTCCGTCCCTCGGCGCGCACGTGCAGCGCCGCCGAGACTCCGAGCAGGCTCTGCGCGCCGACGCCGGCGGCAAAGTCCCCGGACTCGAGCAGGAAGCTCCCCGCCGCGCGGCCGTCGTCGCAGAGGCGGCGGTACAGCGCAAGCGGGTCCACTGCGCCCGAGAGCTCGCGCGTGTGCTGTACCACCGTGCCCGCGGGGCGCGAGGGGCGCGTCATCGCGCCGCCGACCGCCGGAGCTCGTACAGCGTGACGGTCGGGCCCGGCGCGGTGGGGTCGCCCGGCGGTCCCACCGTCGGGCGCTCCTGCAGCAGCACGCGATGCGACATCCCGCGCCCCGCAATCTCCGCGAGGAACGCCTCCATTCCCACGCGCCCCTGGTCGGCAATCAACGCCACGCCGTCCGCTGCGAGCGTGCGGTCGACGGCTGCGGCGACGAGCGCGGAGTACTGGCGCTCATAGAGGACATCCGCGGCGAGGACGAGATCGAACCCGCCGAGGTCGTCGGGCATTGCGCGCCAATCGACGTGCCGCGTGGCGGGCTCCGCGCCGAGATTCCGCAGCGCGTTGCGCGCGGTGAACCGGAGCGCGTCATCGTAGTAGTCGGTCCCGGTGACGTCGAACCCGGCGCGCATCGCCGCCATCGTGACCAGGCCGAGTCCGCAACCGAGCTCGAGGGCACGCGGCACGCGGTCGTCACTCGTGCGGCCGAGGACGCCGGCAGCGCCGCTCCGCACCAGGTATCGCGACAGCGACTCCGCCGAGGGCCAGAGGTCCGCCCAATACGGGAGACGCTCGTCCTTGACGTAGTCGGCCTCGCTGATGAGGTCGTCGGCGTTGCGCGGCTTCTCGAGCACCACGTGCCATCCCTCCACCACGACGTCCTTCGACGCAAGCACGAACGCCCGGTCGAGCGCCGCCAGTTCAGAGCGCAAAGGCATCGGCCAACCCCGCATCGTCCCCGAGGAGGAGCGCCGAGAGTTGCTCGCCGGCCGCGACCGTCGTACGGTCCTCCGGTACCACGAGGAGCGCGTTGGCCAGCGACATCGAGGTGAGGACGCCCGAGCCCTGCGGCCCGGTGAGTCGCGCGCCAAGCGTGCCGTCCGCGCGGGGCGCGACCAGGGCGCGGTAGAAGTGCGTGAGGCGCGCGCCGATGCTTACCGGCTCCTCCAGCGTCACGCGCACGGGGCGACGGTGCACGCGCGTGCGGCCGAGCATCCGGAGGAGCGCCGGCCGCACGAAGAGTTCAAAGGTCACCATCATCGAGACCGGGTTGCCCGGCAGCCCGACCCACGGGATCCCACGCACGTGGCCAAATCCGAGCGGTGCGCCGGGACGCATCCGCACGCGCCAGAAGTCGAGCGCGGTGCCGAGCGCCTCCACTGCCGTGCGCGTATGGTCGTGCGCGCCGACCGACACGCCCGCCGAGGTGACAATCAGGTCGGGCCGCTCGGCCACCGCACGTTCAAGCAGTGCGCGCACGTCCGCGAGCGAGTCGCGCGCGTGACCGAGCGCGAGCGGCACGCCGCCGGCGAGCCGCACGAGCGCCTCGAGCGTGTAGCGGTTGGAGCTGACAATCTTCTTCCCCGCACGCACCTCGGCGAACCCGTCGAGCTCCACGAGCTCGTTGCCCGAGCCAAGGATCGCCACGCGCGGCCGGCGATGCACGGCGACGGTATCGGCGCCAATGGAGGCGAGCACCCCGATCTGCGCCGCGCCCACCGGCGTGCCGCGCGGGACCGCCACGCGTCCCGCGTGTACGTCCTCGCCGCGGCGGCGGACGTTCTTCCCGAGGTCGCGGTCCTTGAGGATTCGCACGCGCTCCGTGCCACCGTCGGTGTCCTCCACGCGCACCACCGTGTCGCTTCCCTCGGGGAGGGGCGCCCCGGTCATAATCCGCGCGGCCTCGCCGGAGTGCAGCGGCCGCGTGGCAAAGGCGCCGGCCGCGATCGTCTCGCCCACGCGGAGCTCGATCGGCGCGGCCTCGCTGGCGCCGCGGATCTCGTCGCCGCGCACCGCATAGCCGTCCATCGCCGAGTTGTCCCAGTGCGGCAGCGTGATGGGCGAGACCGCATCGGCCGCGAGTACGCGCCCGAGCGCATCGCCCAGCGCGACCGATTCGACGGCGAGGGGCGCGACGGCGGCGGTGATCCGCTCCGCGGCGTCGGCGACGGTGAGCATCAGCGGAGGCCGGGAGCGGCGGGCGCGACGTCCATTGCTGCGAGGTAGGCCAGGATCGCGTCCTGCACGCGCTCCACCTCGCGCGTCGCGACCACGTGGTTGTTGGAGAGCATCGAGACGACCAGCACGCGCCCGTCCGCGCTCGTGACGTAGCCGGAGAGCGCGCGTGCCTTGTCGAGGGTTCCCGTCTTGGCGTGTACGTTGGCCTGTGCCGGCGTGCCGCGCATCCGGTCGCGCAGCGTGCCGTCCACGCCGCCCACGGGGAGCGCGTGGTAGTACGCATCGAAGTCGTCGCGCTGCCGCATAATGTCGAGGACCCGCGCGATGGTCGTCGGCGCGAGGTAGTTGTGCCGCGAGAGACCGCTCCCGTCGCGCACGGCGTATCCGGACGAGTCGATGCCCCACGCGAGCAGTTGGCGCACCACCACCACGCGCCCGCTGTCCGAGGTGCCGACGCCCGTGCGCTCGAGCCCGAGCGTCTTGAGCAGGATCTCGCCGATCTGGTTCTGCGACGGCTTCTGGAACGCCGCGAGGATTGCCGAGAGCGGGGGCGAGCGCCGCGAGGCGAGCTGGATCATCCCCGTGGTGTCGCCGAGCGCGCGGGCCTCCACACCGCCGTCGACGCGGATCCCGCGCGCGCGGAGCGCCTCGTGCAGTGCGTGGAGGTACGCGCCTGCCGGGTCGCGCAGCGCCACGCTGACCGTGACGGAGTCGTTGGCGCGCACCGCGCCGGTGAGGGTGAGCCGCGGCCGCGCCCCGCGCACGTCGTTGGTGAAGGAGACGCGCGAGCGGAGCATACAGCAATTGCGCTCGGTGATCACGCCGACGGAGTCGATGGGCGGGAGCCCCTCGAGGGGCAGGGTGCGCACGCGCACCGGCGCGCCGGGCCGCGCCCCGCCGAAGACCGTCACGCGCGCGAACCCCTCGTTGAACAGGAGCTCGTCCACCGGGGCCGCATATCCCTCGTCGAGGTTGTCCCAGGCCCAGCCACGGCCGAGCGTCGAGTCGGGGAAGGTGTTGGCCCCGCTGATGAGGCGCCCCGTAATCCGCCGCACGCCGCGCGCCGCGAGCGAGTCGGCGAACTCGCGCAACGGACGCATCGCGTCGCCCGCGAGCGAGTCGCTCACCGACGGGTCGCCGCGTCCGATGACGACGAGGTCGCCGGGCATCGTCCCGTCCCGGCGCGGCGCGCGGCCGAGCAGTCGCGTGGTGTAGCGGTAGTCGGCGCCGAGCTGGGCGAGCGCCACCGCGCCCGTGATCAACTTCATATTGGACGCCGGGAGGAAGATCTTCCCCGCGTTCGCCGAGTAGAGCGTGTCGCCGCGCAGCGGATCGACGACCAGGATGCCCCAGTGCGACGGCGCAAACATCGGGTCGCCGATGAGCGAGTCGATGAACGGGCCGAGCGCGCGCGTGGCGGGCAGCGCGCGCGCGCGCGTCGGCGGCAGGAGCGACTCCGTCAGGATCCGCGGCCGCAGCACCGCGGTGTCGTTTGTCGCCGGGGCCGCCGAGGCCGCAGGCGTCGGTGCGTCGGACGCCACGGCGCGCACTGCGCAGCCGGAGGCCACGGCCGCCGCCAGCAACAACGCGGGCGCCCTCATCGCAGCACCTCCGCCTCGGTCCAGTCGGCGAGCGCGTCGAGCCAGCGTGGGTGCGCGAGGTCGAAGTGCCGGCCCGTGAATCCCGGCACCGCGACGTCGCTCACCACCGCGCGCCAGGTCTCGGCCTGGGCAATCGTTGGCTCCCAGAGCGGCGTGGCGTGCGCGGCCGTGCGATGGATCTCCACCTTGGGGAGCGCGGAGGCCTTGAAGCCCTCGCAGATCACCACGTCCGCCTCGGCGAGATACCGCGCGGCGATCGCCTCGGGAGTGAGCTCGCGCTCCCACCGTTCGACCAGCGCGAACTTGTCGGGCGATGCCATCGCCACCCGCTCGGCGTTCCCCTCGTGATAGTGCCGATAGGTGTCGGTGGTGGCTGGGTCGAGGTTGAAGGTGTGCGAACCGTGCTTGATCGTCATCACGCGGTGGTCGCGGCGCGCGAGTTCCGCCGTCAACTGCACGACGAGCGTCGTCTTGCCGGCGTGCTTGCGACCTACCACGCAGAGCATCGGGGGCGTCCTAGCCACGGAGACCCTCCGCGGTCGCCGCGGCGGCGGCCAGATCGTCGCGCGTGTTGACGTTGCGGAACAGTTGCGCCGGGTCGCCAAAGGCGCTCACGGCCGCGAGATCCATCCGGACGACGTTCACGCGGTGGTGGAACGCGATTGCGCGCCGATCGTCGGCGTCGAGCGCGGCCTCGATGTGCGGGAGGCAGCTCGGCGCGTACCAGGCGCAGAGCGGCTCCACGCCGTGCCGCGACCCCTCGCTCACCGGGAGCACGGCGTCCGCGCCTGCCTCGCCGCGCGCGCGCAGGGCCCGCAGCAGCGCGGTCGGCACAAACGGCATATCCCACGCGACCGCCAGGACCGGTCCCGCCGCGTGCGTGAGCGCGGCGTGCAGCCCACCCAGCGCGCCGGCACCGGGGCGCACGTCGTGCGCGGTGCGCACGTCCGGGAGCCACTGCGCGGCGTCGGGCGCGTCGGCAATCAGCAGCAGGTCGTCGGTCGCCCCTCGCAGCGCGGCGGCCACGCGGTCGATGATCCGGCTCTTGCCGATCCGTTCGAGGCCCTTGGGCGTCCCGCCAAAGCGAGTCGCCCCGCCGCCAGCGAGGATCACCCCGGTGCACGTCACTCCTGCCACACCTGCGGCGCGCCGCTCACGACGGTTCCACCTCGGCCCAGAGCCCCGGCTCCTCGGCCACGCGCACGCGCGAGACGCGCGGCGACTCGCCGAGTGCGTGCTGCACCGCGCGCGCGATCCACCACGCGATGTTCTCGCTGGTCGGGATCAACCGGCCCTCCGCAAACTCCGGGATGTCGAGCACGAGGTTGCAGTGGTCGAGCCGCTCGACGACCTGCGTGCGCAGCGCGCGATCGAGCGCGCCGAGGTCCGCGCAGAAGCCCGTGAGCGGATCCACCGGCCCGCCCACCGTGACGTCCACCACGTAGGTGTGGCCGTGCCAATTCGGGCGCGCGCACGCGCCAAACACCTCCGCGTTGCGCGCGTCATCCCACTCCGGCCGGCGATAGCGATGGCCGGCCGAGAAGGTGACGCGTCGGGTGAGCGAGGCGCGCATCGGCGTCAGCGCCCGATGGACCGCGAGATGCCGATGGTCAGCATCAGGTTGCCGTTCCACGGATTCAGCTTGCCGTCGCCGAGGATGCTCGGCGAGACCGTCGCGCCGCGGTCGCTGTAGGCGCTGGGATACTGCATCCGCCAAAAGGCGTGCGTGAGGTCGGCCGAGAGCTCCCACTGCCGGTCGAGGATGTAGCGCGTCCCCACGCCGTATGAGAGGAGGAACTTGGGGCCGAAGCGGTACCCGCCCACGTCGTAATCCGGCTGCAACGATGCGACGAGGCCGAGGCTGCCGTGCGCGCGCGGCGCGAAGCCGCGCCAGGTCTTGTCGCCCGTGAGGCCGAGGGCGAGCCCGCCGTCGAGGAAGAAGATCGGCTCCTCACGCGTGCCGGCGCTCTGCAGCGGGCCGGTGAAGGAGGGATCCTTCACGTCGCGCTCGAGGAAGGGCGCGATCCCCGTGCCGGCCGTGAGGCGCAGCGGGCCGGTGATGTCGTATTCGTAGCGGCCGGCAAGGAGGACGCCGCCGCGCGGGCCCACGCCCGCCGGGTCACTGCCCGGCGCCAGCCACCCCAGGCGGAACGCGAACGAGTGGCGACCGGACACGTCGGCGTACGGACTTTCGTCCGGGAGGTGGCCCACGACCTCCTGGGCGGCGAGCGGGCGGGCGAGGGTCGCCACGAGCAGGAGCGCGCACGCCCCGAGGGTCCGACGGATCACGCAGTCACTCCAATGAGTCGCAGGTCTTGGCCGGTCATCTCGGCCGGGCATTCGATGCCGAGCATCGCCAGCGCGGTGGGGCCCACATCGCAGAGGGCGCCGCCCTCGCGGAGCGGCACGGCGGCCCCGTCCTCGACGAGGAGGAAGGGGACGGGATTGGTGGTGTGCGCCGTGTGCGGGCCACCGGTCTCGGGGTCGATCATCATCTCGCAGTTGCCGTGGTCGGCCGTGACGAGGAGCCGCGCGCCGGACCGCTGCGCCGAGGCCACGAGGCGCGCAAGTTGCGCATCGACCACCTCGCACGCACGGATCGTCGCGTCGAGGTTCCCGCTGTGGCCGACCATATCGCCGTTGGCATAGTTGCAGAGCGTGAAGTGATGCGATCGGGTGTCGATCGCGCGGCAGAGCACGTCGGTGATACCCGGCGCACTCATCTCCGGCATCAGGTCGTACGTCGCCACCTGCTGGCTCGGGACGAGGATCCGCTCCTCCCCCCGATACGGCGTCTCGTTCCCGCCGTTGAAGAAGTAGGTCACGTGCGGGTACTTCTCCGTTTCGGCGGTGCGGAGCGTGGACATGCCCGCCGCCTCGAGCACCTCGGCGACGATCCGGGCCATCGAGAAGGGCTCGAAGGCGATCGGGAGGCCGAAGGTCCGGTCGTACTGCGTCATTGTCGCGACGTGGAGCCGGGGGCGGTCGCGCACGTCGAAGCCGTCGAACCCGTCGATGGCGACCGC
>CAYXQS010000028.1:0-19946 GCA_964466515.1 uncultured Gemmatimonas sp.
CGAATGCGGGTCGGTCGCCTGCACCATCGCCTGGATCGCGGCCATAAAGAGCCGGTGCGAATCGAGCGAGTCCGGGTGATTCACCCGGATCTGGTTGAACACCTGGCTGAAGAGCTGCAGGTCCTCGGCCGCGGTGCGCGGCCGCGTGACTGCCGGGCGCGGCGCCTCCGTCCGGGTGCCCTGCGCACCGACCGTCGCCGCGGCGGCCGCCACAAGCAGGACGGCGAGAGGCTCCCGGGCGCGCATCAGTTCCCTCCCGGCGCCGCGAGCGCCGCCGTCACGGCCGCGCGCCGCGGATCGCGGCGCGCACCGATGGCAAGGAAGCGTTGGTACGCGGCCCGTGCGCCGGCCATATCTCCGGTCCGCTCGAGGGCGACGGCCAACTGGTACTGCGGGTCAGCGTAGAACGGCTCGAGGTCGATCGCGCGCCGCAGCGGAACGATGGCCTCGGCGTCACGCCCTACCGTCCGCAGGATGTCACCATACTGGAGATGCACGAACGGCTCGTTCGGCGCGATCTCGGCGGCCAACGCGGCCTCGCTCAGCGCCGTGACCGTGTCGCCGGTGGCGAGCGCGAGCCGCGCCAGCGCGAGATGCGCCGGATAGAAGCTCAGATCCTCTTCCATTGCACGCCCGTAGGCCTCGCGCGCCTTCTCGACGTCGCCCTTCCGCGTCCAGAGCAATCCGATGCTGTATTCGTAGAGCGCCTTCGAGTCGTAGAAGACGACCTCTTCCTCCGCCTTGGCGTCGCGTTTGCGCAATGACTCGAGGCCGATGCCGTAGTCCGAGATCGCGTCCTCGTGCATCCCCAGCCGCGCGCGGATCGCAGCGCGATCAAGATAGAGGTAGGTCGGATCGCGCGAGGCCTCGATGGCACGGCCGTAGAGCTGGAGCGCGTAGTCGAACCGCCCCTCGGACGCCGCGAGCCACGCGAGCGTGCCCGGCGAGGCCCGGTTGAACATATTCTGAATGGCGAAATCGACCTCGCCCGCATTGACGCTCCCGCTCAACTGCATATCGCGCTCGATCACGGCCCGGTAGTACCGGAACTGCGCCGTGCGACTGTGCCGCAGGTGCAGGAAGGGGTCGAGCTGGTATGCGCGAAACTGCAGCGAATCGTTCGCCCGCATCTCGCGCGAGAAGACCACACGCCGGTTCCCCTCCATATACTCGCGGAACGGCGTCGCCCGCCGCATCAGCGTGGCCATCCGGAGTCCGTAGAGCGCGTCCGCGGACGACGGGTCAATCCGCGCCGCCCAGTAGTAGGCCTCGCCGGCCGTGGTCGGATTTTCGTCCATCACGCGGTGACCGAGCTGCAGATAGCCCGACGCGTCATTGGTGTCCGCGCCCGCCGTCAGCCGCGGCCGACGCGGGGCCCGGCCGAGTCGCTGGGCATCCAGCACATCGGTCGCGGCGAGAAGACACGCGCATACCACCAGGAGGAATCGCATCGATCAACCTCGTCGCAGGCAATGGGGGGCTATTACGTCCAGTCTCCCATCCTTACCACCCGGCGTCAAGCTCGAATTGTGCCAGCGCCCTAGCGGGGCAGCGCACACCCCGCGTGCCGCGGCCGATGCCGCGCGACAAGCCGATAGACCGCATCGCGAATCGGCCCCGGGACGATTCGTCCGAGCACACCCAAAACCCGCCATCCGCCGCCGAGATATGTCGCCACCGCAAGCGCTGCATCCGAGTGGACGCGCGTGCGTTCTCCCGACGTGGTCGCTTCGAGCCAGACGAACGTATCGAGTCCCGCGAGCGCTGGGTGCGCCGTGAACAGCGCGCGCCCTTCGGTACCCTGGAGCGATTCGATCCGCAGCGTCCCGCGCCGGTCGCGGGTCCGAATAAAGCGTGCGGTTCCCGTGCAGAGTGGGCACTCGGCGTCAAAGAAAAGTGCCGGCAACGTCCGTGCGCCGGACTCGGTGGTGCTCACGGGGCCGTACGGGCCGATGCGGCAAACGCGCCCGTCTTCAGGAAACTGATCGTCAATTGATGCACCTCGACGCGCCGCATAATGAACGTATGCGTTCCCGGCACCACCACGTGCGCCGTCTCCTCGGGGAGATGGGTCTCCGCGACCGACAGCTTGCCGTCGTCCTCCGCGGAGATGACGCCGATGGGTACGCCGGAGATGCGGCCGAGCCGACGGACCGTCGCCGTGGAGTCGGTGCGCAACTCGTCGATGGGCTCAAGAAGCCAGCCGATGTAGGGCGCGTAGCGGTCGGCCGAACGTGACCCTTGGTTGGGAGGCGCGAGCATCACCACGCGGCCAACGCCAGTCGGCGGCGTCGAGTCGGCGAGGATCCGGCGGATGATGATGTTGCCGAGGCTGTGTCCCACGAAATGCACCGTGCGGTGTCGCGGGCCGCGGCGGTCGTCGATCTCGCGGCGCACCTGCGCGGCGAGCTGGGGAATGGTGCAGCAGAGACTCGAATAGCCGACGTTGAGCACGTCGAACCCCGCGCTGTCGAGTGCATCGGCGAGCGGCTGCATCGATCGCGAAGTACGTCCCATCCCGTGGATCACGACGACGAGATCGCGACCGGACGCGCGCGCATGCGCCACGAGGGGCGTCGCGCCCAGCAGCAGCGCGAGCGCAAGGAGCGGCCCGCGCATCACCCCTCGCGGGCCGGGATGAAGGGAGGGCCTTCGATCAGGAGCATCCGGGTCGCTCCCGCCGACTGACGGATCGCCTTGGCCTCGGCGTACTCCGGCCCTCCCCACCATCCCTTGGCGCTCGCGGCATCGGGGAACTCGAGGAGCACGAACCGCTGCGGATCCCAGTCGCCTTCGAGCGTCGTGGTCGTGGCACCGCGCACGAGATACTTCCCGCCGTATGCACCAAGTGCCGCCGGCGAGAGCGCCTTGTAGCGCTCGAAGGTCTCCGGGTCGTGGATCGTGATCTCGATTGCGACGTACACAGGCATCGGGAATCCCCGGCGAGGCGTGAAAACGGGATATCCGCAAGCTGACGGGCGCGCTACCATTGTGCCAGCCCTCACCCCACCGATGCCCGACACCTCCGTACACAGCACGCTCATCGCCGCCGACGGCACCCCGATTGCGCTACGCCGCTGGCCCCCGGTCCCGCGTGCGCGCGGGACGGTCCTCCTCGTACACGGGCTCGGTGAGCACGCCGGCCGCTACACGCACGTGGCGGATGCGTTGCGTGCGTGGGGGTGGGACGCGGCGGCCTACGATCACCGCGGCCACGGCGCGTCCGGGGGGAAGCGTGGCGTGCTCCGCACCTCGGACGATCTCCTCGCCGATCTTGCGATGGTCGTCGATGCGGTCCGTACGGCGGGCGCGCCATTGATCCTGCTCGGGCATTTGATGGGCGGGCCGGTGGCCGCGCGATTCGCGCTCGAAGGCCGCCGGCCGGTGGACGGCCTGGTGATGAGCTCGCCCGCGATCGATCCGGGGCTCAGCGTCTTCCAGCGCGCGCAGTTGGTGATGGCGCACGCACTTGCCCCCGGACTCGCGGTGGGCAATGGGCTCAACCCGGACGACATCGCGCACGACCCGGCGGTGGTGCGCGCCTACCGCGAGGACCCGTTGGTCCACGACCGGGTCTCCGCGCGGCTCGCACGGTGCCTCGTGGAGAACGGCGACGCCGTGCTGCGCGGCGCGCCCGCGTGGCGCGTGCCGACGCTCCTGCTCTACGCCGGCGCCGACCGGCTTGTCGCGCCACGCGGGAGCGATGCCTTTGCCGCCGCCGCGCCCCCGGACATCGTCGCGACGCAGCGGTTCGATGCGCTGTACCACGAGATTCTCAACGAGGGTGAAGCCGCGGCGCCGGTGTTTGCGGCACTCGGCGCCTGGCTCGACCGACGGTTCCCCCGGGCGACTACGGCGTGATGTTGACGGCGCGGTCCGCCACGCCGCCGCGCGTGCTCGTCACGCGCGCATTCATCTCCGCTCCCTGCCCTGCCGGCACGCGCACACGCACCGTGACCGTCTTGGTCTCGCGCCCCGCGAGGTAGAACTCCACCCCGCGTCCGATGGCACGCGCCGCCGACCCGCGCGGCCCCTCGACCGTCAGGAAGTCGGGGCGGACAATGTGAACGCGCTTCGCCTGCTCGAGCGCCGTCGGGATCCGTCCCGTGTTGCGGACGGTCACGCGCACCTCGTGCGTGGCCGAGTCGGCCGAGGCGCGGACGCGCACCACGCGGACGTCGGTGATCTCCACCTTCGGAAGCTCCATCGCCATCGCGAGGTTGAAGAGCGCCTGATTCCTTGCCCACCGCTCCAGGACCTGCGGCGGTCCGTTCTGCGAGAAGAACTTCGGGTTGTAGCCACCCACCTCGACCTCGCCGAGGTCCGGATGCTGAACCTTGGTCCAGGGCTGGAAGCAGCTCCCGCCGAACTCCTCGTCGCAGTAGCGCAAGACCTCGTACTGGTCCGAGCGCCCGTCGCCGTTGTAGTCACGCTCACGGCCACCATTCCAGAGCTCGTCGCCGTACCAGATCTGGCCCATCTGGAAGTAGCCGAAGTCCGGACCGTGCCCGAAGAGCGGCTGCGGCTGCCCCTGCCCCGGCGGCGCAAAGCGCGTCGCATAGGTGCGATACACGTCGCCCGCCCACGGATAGTTCGTGTACGAGAGGCCCACCGAGTCGAAGAACTGCATCAGCTTCAGGTCCTGCGGGAAGACGCATTCCTTCTCCTCGCAGGTTGACGGGCCGCGGAGATGCATCGGCACCTGCGTGTCCATCGAGTTGGTGACGCTGATGTTCGGGTGGCGCACCTGCCACAGGAACACCGACCGCGTCTCGGGTTCCGAGAGGGGGTACTCGCCCGCGCCAAACTGCGTGTGCCCGCGGCCCGTGGCCTCGGTCATCGGACGCCAGTTGTACGGATAGTTGCGGTGCAGGTCGAGGCCGCCGACACCGTCCTCGTTGATCCGGCCGTCCTTGTCGTTGTCGATGCCCTCGGGATACATCAGGTAATCGCCGTTCCCCATCCCGACGGCGCGCATCAGGCGCCCCTTGGCGTCCATCGTGTCGACGACGTGCGTCCCCTTCCCCGCGCCGACAAAGCGCCGCATCTGGCGCGAGTGGCCGTCGCCATCCAGGTCCTCGGCCGGATCCTCGTCGAAAAGGCCGTCGCCGTCATTGTCCTGCGGGCGCACCGAGCTGCGATTGGTCTGTGCCGTAAGCTTGTACATATCCGCGCCATCGGGATTGTTGTACGGGCGGAGATAGAGCGCCTTCTCGTCGAGCAGCTTGGTGATCGCGGGGTCCTTGCCGTAGTTCTCGATGAGGTGCCAGGCGAGCCAGAGCACGCTCTCGGTGGCGGTGATTTCCCCCGAGTGGCGGCCGCCCTCGAAGAACGCCGCCGGCTTGGTGGTGTGCGCGCCGGTGCTCTTGTTGGTGAGGTTGATCTGCCAGATCGCCTGCCCACCGAACGATTCCCCGACCTGCACCCGCTCGACGATTTCCGGCTTTTCCTTCGCCCACCGCTCCATCCAATAGTTGATCTCGGCCGTGGTATGGTAGTGCTCGAAGTCCATCACCCCCCACTGCTTGGGCTGCATCTCGGGATAATTGACGAGCGCAAACATCGAGGCGCCGTCGCGTTGGCCCGGAACGACGTGGACGCGGCGCACGGTGTCACGCGGCGCCTGCGGGCCGAAGCCGCCGCCAAACTGGGCGGCGAGCGTGAGGGGGAGCAGCGCCGAAAGTGCCAGCGCGGAACGGAGCGAACGAAGAGTGGGATGCATTGGCCGTGGGACGGGGGAGGAGGGCGCCAGCACCAGCATTGACGCTACGCGGGAGCGACCCGGACTGTTCGGGCCGCCGACCGGGGAAGTTCGTGGCCGGTGGGGCCCGCGTCCAGCATCTTCAATCACCGCGGGGGGACCGGCACGACACGCAGCACTCGCCCGTCCGCGTTGTCGGTCACGAGGTACACATAGCCGTCCGGCCCCTGCGCCACGTCGCGGATCCGCTCACGGAGTTCGCCAAGATATCGCGTCTCGCGTCCCACGCGATTGCCGGAGAGCTCGAGCCGCACGAGGCCGCCCGGAGTGAGCGATCCGATCAACAGGCTCCCGTTCCATCCGGGATACCGATCGCCCGTGTAGAACATCATCCCCGACGGGGCGATCACGGGATCCCAATAGTAGAGGGGCTGCTCCATCCCCTCCTTCGCGCTTCCCTCGCCGATCCGCATTCCCGAGTAATCGCGGCCGTAGGTGATCACGGGCCATCCGTAGTTCTTGCCGGCCTCGGGGATGTTGAGTTCATCGCCGCCGCGCGCGCCGTGCTCGATCGTCCAGAGCCGACCCGTCACCGGGTGCAGCGCCGCGCCCTGCGAGTTGCGATGGCCGTACGACCAGATCTCCGGCTGCGCATCGGTGCGCCCGACGAACGGGTTGTCGGCGGGAATGGTGCCGTCGGGCCGGATGCGCACGAACTTCCCCATTCCGGCCGCGAGATCCTGCGCGCGATCGCGGTACCCCTGTCGATCGCCCTGCGTGATGAAGAGCGCCCCGTCGCGCGCAAAGACCAGCCGCGAGCCGAAGTGTCCCGAGCCACGCACCTTCGGGCGCTGACGGTAGATCACCTGCACACCGGTGAGTGCGTTCCCCTCGAGCGTGCCGCGTGCCACCGCCGTTCCCGCGCCGCCCTCGCCCGCCTCGGCGTACGAGAGATAGATCACCCGGGTGGTCTCGAACGCCGGGTCGAGCGCCACGTCGAGAAGCCCGCCCTGCCCCGACGCGTAGACCTCCGGCACGCCGGTCACCGGCGGCGAGAGCGTCCCATCGACGCCCACGATGCGGAGCCGGCCCGGGCGCTCCGTGACCAGGATCCGTCCATCGGGGAGGAAGGCGAGCGCCCACGGATTCACCAGCCCGCGCGCCACGGTCTCGACCGTGACGACGCCGGCCGTGGACTGGGGCTGGGGCGACGGCGTGGCGAGCCCCTGCGCACCGACATCCGGCGCCGGCTGGCAGGCGAGGATGGCGGCAAGTGCGAGGGGAGCGAAGGACGCCGTGGGGGGCAACGGAATGGAGGATGAGCGCATAGTCATACGGTACCCCGCCTCGGACTTCCCCGCCACCGCGGACCGACGCATCGTTAGCGCTTCCCCTCACACCTGCCGATCGATGCTCGCACCCTCGCTCCTCGTCGCCGCACTCGTCCTGCCCGTCGACACCACGACCTATGTGGTGGTCAACCACGGCCGCCCCGCCGGCGAGATGCGCGTCGTCACCGATGCCGACTCCCAGGTGGTCACCTATGCGCATATCGACCGCAATCGCGGCCGTTGGGTGCAGAACGCCTACCGGCTCGACGCGCGCGGCACGGCAATCGGCGGCGAGAGCCGGCCGATGCTCCGCACCGGCGAGGTGCAGGAGGCGACGGACCGCTTCGAGATGATCGGCGACTCGGTGCGCTTCACGCGCGCCGGCGCGGTGCGCACCCTCGCGGCCCGCCGCGGCGTCTATATGCTCGGCAACGCCACCGCGTGGGAGCAGGCGCGGATTGCGCGGCATCTCCTCGCCTCGCCCGGCCACACGGCGCCGATCCCGCCGGGCAACACACCGATGCGGCTTGAGGTCGCGGCCGAGACCGGCGTGCGCTCGGCGCGCGGCACCGAGCGGCTACGGCTCGTCGCGCTCCGCAGCATTGGCCCGACGCCGCAGGCGGTCTGGATCGACGACGCCGGCGCGCTCGCCGCGAGCTCCGTCGGCTGGTTCATCACCGTCCGGCCCGATCTCGTCGGCGCGCTGCCGGCGCTCAACGCCATCGAGGCACGCTGGCGCGATGCGGCCGGCGACGCGCTGGCCGCGCGAATCCCGGTCGAGGCCTCGGGTTCGGTGATGATCCGCAACGCCGATCTCTTCGACGCCGAGCACGGCGTGCTCGTGCCCCAGCAGAGCATCGTCGTGGAGAACGGGCGCATCACGGCCGTCGGGCCCACGGCCACGGTCCGCGCGCCGCGGGGCGCGAAGGTGATCAACGCCTCCGGCAAGACGGTCGTCCCGGGGATGTGGGATATGCACACGCACTTCCAGCTCACCAGCCAGACGGGAACGGTGGTGCGTCACCTGGCCATCGGCGTGACGACGATCCGCGACCTCGCGGCCGACACCGATGTCGGCGTCTCGCACCGCGACCGCGCCAATGTCGGCACGCTCGTCTCGCCGCGCGTACTCCTCGGCGGACTCATCGAGGGCCCCGGCCTCTGGGCCGGGCCGGGCGACGTGATCGTGCGCACCGAGGACGAGGCGCGCGCGGCCGTCGCGGACTACGCCGCGCGCGGCTACAGGCAGATCAAGCTCTACAACCTCGTGCATCCCGACCTCGTGCCGGCCATCTCGGCCGAGGCACGTCGGCTCGGGCTGCGGCTGAGCGGCCACGTCCCGCGCGGGCTCACGGTGAACGCCGCAATCCGGCTCGGCTTTGACGAGATCAATCACGCCGCGTTCCTCTTCTCGACCTTCCATCAGGATTCGCTCTACACACCGACGATGCGTCCCTACTCGGGCGTGGCAACGATCGTCGCGCCACGCACCGACGTCGATGGCGACGCGATGACGACCCTGATTGCCGACCTCAAGGCGCACGGGACCGTGGTCGATGGGACGTTCAACCTCTGGATGCGCGACACGACCGGCACCGATTCGCTCGACGCGCGCGCCGGCAATGCCGCCTATCTGCGATTGGTGAAGCGGCTGTATGACGCCGGCGTCACGCTGGTGGCAGGCACCGACGGCTCGAGCTACAACGCCGAGCTCGAACTCTACGAGCGTGCGGGGATCCCGGCGTCGCGGGTGCTGCAGATCGCGACCATCGAGGCCGCGCGCGTGATGGGCGAGGCGGACACCGCCGGGAGCATCGCCGTGGGCAAGACGGCCGATCTCTTGATCGTCGATGGGAAGCCGACGGAGCGGATTGCCGACCTGCGCAAGGTGGAACTCGTGATGCGCGGGGGGCGCGCCTACGTGCCGCGCGCCCTGCTCCAGTCGCTCACCGTCCCTCCGCAATAGCCCAATCCCGATGGATCATTGCGGCGGTCAGTCGAGGTAGGGCGACGCCGTGTCCTTCTCGTGCGGGTGCAGTTCGGCCCAGGTCTTCCGCCTGGGGCGCGGCTTGCGCGCGGGTCCGGTGGGGAGCGCCGGACGCTCGTCGGGCGGGAGGAGGTCCTTCACCATCTCGACGAGCTGGTGGCTCAGGTGCTGCCCGTACTTGTAGAGCGCCACGACGCGCGCGCGATTGCCGAGGAGGAAGACAAGGATCGGCTTGTCGGCCTTGGCGGCGTTGCAGGTCTTGCAGCAGAGCACGAGGTTGTCGCGCCGGTCATAGGCCGTGAGGCCGCGGCGGGGCGTGACGTGGTCGAGCGTGATGCTCCGCTCGGGCACGATGCGCTCGCAGTAGGCGCAGACGGAGCCGTGCTGTGCGAGGAGCCAGTGGCGGGTATCGACGTACGCGGCGCGCCCCGTGGGGTGCGAGGTCAGCGTCGGTTGGCGGGTGGGTGCCTTGGGCTTCGCGGTCTTGGCGGCGGCGCTGCGGCCGCGGCCTCCGCGCTTGCGCCTCGGGCGTCCGCTTGCGGCGGTCTTGGACTTTCCGGTCATCACGGGAGAAAAGAGGGGTCGGGCGACGGGCGCCCGGAGGGAAGATACTCGAAGCGAGGGTCTCCCGCCCCGGATTGCCCTACCGCGCCCCAAGCCCCCCCGCCCGGGGCGGATGCCGGATTTGCTTGATATTTGAAGCAAAACGCCGTACCATCCCCCCGTCGCAACACCCCAAGGAGCCGACGCGTGCGCGTGCTGGTGGTGGGAGGCGGTCCCGGAGGGCTCTACGCCGCGCTGCTCCTCAAGCGGCGTCACCCCGACGCGCAGGTCACCGTCCGCGAACGCAACCGCCCCGACGATACCTTCGGCTGGGGCGTCGTCCTGTCGGACCAGACGGTCGCCAACCTCCGCGCCGCCGACCCCGCGAGCGCCGACCGGATTGCCCACGCGCTCCATCACTGGGACGACATCGAGATCCACTTCGGCGGTCAACGGATCCGCTCCGGCGGCCACGGCTTCAGCGGCATCGGGCGCAAGGAACTCCTCGCCATCCTGCACGCGCGAGGCACCGCGCTCGGCGTGGACCTCCGATTCACCGACGAGGCCCCGGCCGAACTCGACGCAGTCATCGCCGAGGATCGCTGGGACCTGGTGATCGCGGCCGACGGGCTCAACAGCCGCGTGCGCGAACGCTACGCCGCCACCTTCCGCCCCGACGTCGACGTCCGCCGCTGCCGCTACGTCTGGCTGGGGACGCCACGCCGCTTTGACGCCTTTACCTTCGCGTTTGCCGAGACGCCGCACGGGTGGTTCCAGGCCCACGCATACCAGTTCGACGAAGGCACGAGCACCTTCATCGTCGAGACGCCGTGGGAGGTGTGGGAACGCGCGGGGCTCGAGGCGATGTCGGCGGAGGAGTCGATCGCCTTCTGCGAGCGGCTCTTTGCGCGCGAGCTCGATGGCGCGCCGCTGATGAGCAATGCCAGGCACCTGCGCGGCTCCGCGCAGTGGATCCGCTTCCCGCGCGTGACCTGCGAACAGTGGGTGCATTGGGTCGTCGACGGTGCGCGCCGGGTGCCCGTGGTCCTCCTCGGCGATGCCGCGCACACCGCGCACTTTTCCATTGGGTCGGGAAGCAAGCTCGCGCTGGAGGATGCCATCGCGCTCGACGGCATCCTCGCCGGCGAGAACGACCTGGCGGCGGCACTCACGCGATACCAGGCCGACCGGTCGGTGGAGGTGCTGCGGCTGCAGAACGCCGCGCGCAATTCCACGGAGTGGTTCGAGCACGTGGACCGCTACGCGACGCTCGCCCCGGAGCAGTTCGCCTATTCGCTGCTGACGCGGTCGCAGCGGATCTCGCACGAGAACCTTCGCGCGCGCGACGCGGCGTACGTGGCGGGGTTCGAGCGGTGGTTCGCCCAGGCGTCGGGACTCGCGCCGCGCGCCGATGCCGCCGCGCCCCCGGCGTTGCTCACGCCGTACACCGTGCGCGGGCTCACGCTGCGCAATCGCGTCGTCGTCTCGCCGATGGCGCAGTACTCGGCGGACCGCGACGGGCATCCCACCGACTGGCATCTCGTCCACCTCGGCGCGCGGGCGACGGGTGGCGCGGGGCTCGTGATGACGGAGATGACCTGCGTGGCGCCGGATGCGCGGATCACGCCCTGGTGCCCGGGACTCTGGAGCGCAGCGCAGCGCGACGCGTGGGCGCGGATCGTGCGCTTCGTCCACACGCAGAGCGACGCGCGGATCGGGCTGCAGCTCGGGCACGCCGGCGCGAAGGGCGCGACGAAGAAGATGTGGGAGGGGATCGACCAGCCCCTCCCCGAGGGCGGATGGCCGTTGATCGCGCCATCGGAGGCGCAGTACCTGCGCGGGATCTCGCAAACCGCGCGTGCGATGACGCGCGCCGATATGGACCGTGTGCGCGACGAGTTCGTGCGCGCCACGACGCTCGGCGCCGAGGCGGGATTCGACTGGCTCGAACTCCACTGTGCGCACGGCTACCTGCTGTCCGCGTTCCTCTCGCCGCTCACCAACGCGCGCACCGACGAGTACGGCGGCGATCTCGCGGGGCGCGCGCGGTTTCCGCTGGAGGTGTTCCGCGCGATGCGCGCCGCGTGGCCGGCGGACCGCCCGGCCTCGGTCCGCATCTCGGCGCACGACTGGATGCCCGGCGGCAACACCGGCGACGACGCCGTGGCAATTGCGAAGCGCTTCAAGGAGGCCGGTGCCGATCTGATTGACGTGTCGGCCGGCCAGGTGGTGAAGGAGGAGCGCCCGGTCTTTGGGCGGATGTGGCAGACACCCTTTGCCGATCGCGTGCGCCAGGAGGCGGGGATCGCCACCATCGCCGTCGGCGCGATTACCGACGCGGACCAGGCCAATGGGATCATCGCCTCGGGACGCGCGGACCTCGTCGCCATCGGACGGCCGCATCTGGTGAACCCCGCGTGGACGCTCACGGAGGCCGCGCGCTTCGGCTTCGATGGCGTCGACGTGCTCTGGCCCCCACCATATAGGGCAGCAAAGGTCCAGCTCGACCGGTTGATGGAACGCGAGCGCGCCGCGCTCGCCGCCGCCGCACCGCCGCCGCTCAAGGGGGAACTCACGTGACCGCAGCACCGCTCGCCGGCCAGCACGCACTCGTCACCGGCGCCAACCGCGGGTTCGGCGCGGCCATCGTGCGCGCGCTCTCGGCGGCCGGCGCCGCGGTCACGTTGCTGGCGCGCGACCGCACGACCGCCGAGGCGGTCGCCGCGTCGCTGCCGGGCCGCGCGCACATCGTCCGCGCCGACGTCACCGATCGGGCCGCGGTCCAGCGCGCCTGCACGGAGGCGGCCGCGACGCTGGGTCCCGTCGACATCCTCGTGAACAACGCGGGGTGGGTGGAGTCGGTGCCCTTTCTGAAGGCGACGCCGGAGACGTTCCACGCGATGATCGACGTCCACCTGATGGGCGCCGTACACACGGCACAGGCCGTCCTGCCGGCGATGGTGGAACGCGGGCGTGGGCGGATCGTGAACATCGCGAGTTTTGCGGGGCTGCACGGCGCGCCGTATGTAGCGCACTACGTGGCCGCCAAGCACGCACTCGTCGGCCTCACGCGCGCGCTCGCGCTGGAGTTTGCAGCCAAGGGGATCACGGTCAACGCCGTCTGCCCCGGATACGCGGAGACCGACCTGGTCACGGGCTCGATCGCGAAGATCAGCGCCAAGACCGGTCGCAGCGCGGACGAGGCGCGGCAGCTGATCCTCGCCGACGCGGGACAATCGCGGATGGTGCGACCGGAAGAGGTCGCCGTGGCGGTGCTCGCCTTCTGCCTTCCGGGCGCCGACGCACGCAGCGGCGAGACCACCGTCCTGATGGGCGACGACGCCCAATGACCGCGCCCGCGCTCCCGCGCGATCCCGAGTCGCGCCTCGCCGGGGACGACCACGGGGCGCTGCGCCTCTGGCTGCGGCTCTTTACCTGCACGACGATGGTCGAGCGCGTGGTGGACAGCGCGCTCAAGCGTGAGTTCGCGTCGTCGCTCCCGCGGTTCGACCTCCTCGCGCAGCTCCACCGGGCACCCGACGGCCTGCGGATGGGCGAACTCTCCGAGCGCATCCTCGCAACCAACGGCAACGTCACCTGGCTGGTCGCGGCGCTCGAGGGCGAGGGATTGGTGAGGCGTCGCACCGCACCCGACGATCGCCGCGCGACGCTTGTGCGGCTCACGCCCGCCGGACGCCGCCACTTCACCGCGATGGCGCGCGCACACGAGCGGCTGGTCGCCGACCTCTTCGACGGCCTCTCCGCCGCCGAGCGCCGCACGCTCCACTCCGCCCTCGGCACGCTCAAGCAGCGGTTCCGTCCCACACGAGAGACCCGATGAGTCAGCACTTCCGCCAGACCACCAGCGCCGACGGGCGCGTCCTGACCATCACGCTCGACCGGCCCGAGCGAAAGAACCCGCTCACCTTCGAGTCGTACGCGGAGCTGCGCGACCTGTTTTTCGCGCTGCCGGCGTCCAAGACCGTGCGCGCCGTCGTCCTCACCGGCGCGGGCGGCAACTTCTGCTCGGGCGGCGACGTCTTCGAGATCATCGAGCCGCTGACCAGGATGTCGGACGCGGAGTTGCTCGCGTTCACGCGGATGACCGGTGCGCTCGTGCAGGGGATGATGACCTGCCCGCAGCCGGTGCTCGCGGCGGTGGACGGCGTGGCGGCCGGCGCGGGCGCGATCCTCGCGATGGCGTCGGACCTGCGCATCGCCACGCCCGGAACGCGCACCTCGTTCCTCTTCACGCGCGTGGGACTCGCGGGCTGCGATATGGGTGCGTGCGCCATCCTGCCGCGAATCATCGGGCAGGGACGCGCGGCGGAACTCCTCTTCACGGGGCGCACGATGGACGCGGCAGAGGCCGAGCGCTGGGGCTTCTACAACGCGCTGGTGCCGAGCGACCGGCTTCTCACCGAGGCGCAGAAGCGCGCCGCCGACCTCGCCAACGGCCCCGTGGCCGCGCACACGATGACCAAGCGGATGCTCCTCGCCGAATGGAACGTCTCGCTCGAGGACGCGCTCGAAATGGAGGCCCAGGCGCAGGCGGCGTGTATGCGCACGCAGGACTTCAAGCGCGCCTTCGACGCCTTTGCGGCCAAGCGCACGCCCACCTTCGAAGGGAACTGACCGTGGCGACCCCACCTGCCCCGCATCTCGCCTGGCCGTTCTTCACCGACGCACACCGCGCGCTCGCGTCGCTCGCCGGGGACTGGGCGGCGGCGCAGCAACCGCCCGCCGGCCCGAACGACGACGCCTCGCGCGAGTGGGTGCGTCGGCTCGGCGACGCCGGACTCCTGCGCTACTGCGTGCCGGCGCCGTTCGGGGGCGCACTCGAGACCCTCGATTCGCGCGCCCTCTGCATCGTCCGCGAGCACCTGGCGCAGTACGATGCGCTCGCGGACTTCGCCTTTGCGATGCAGGGACTCGGCTCGGGCGCCATCACGCTCGGCGGGTCGGACGCATTGCGCCGCGAGTGGCTGCCGAAGGTCGCGCGCGGCGAGGCGATCGCCGCCTTCGCGCTCTCCGAGCCGCAGGCGGGCTCCGACGCAGCGGCGATTGCCACCCGCGCCACGCGTACCACGACCGGGTGGTCCATCACCGGCTCCAAGACCTGGATCTCCAACGGCGGCATTGCGGACTTCTATTGTGTCTTCGCCCGCTCCGAGCCGACGTCGGCGGGCGCCAAGGGAATCACCGCCTTCCTCGTGCCGGCGCACACACCTGGGCTCATCGTCGACGAGCGGATTGACGTGACCTCCCCGCACCCGCTCGCCACGCTGCGCTTTGACGGCTGCGAAGTGACCGACGCGCAGCGGCTCGGCGAGGAAGGCGAAGGGTTCAAGCTCGCGATGCGCACGCTCGACATCTTCCGCACATCGGTCGGCGCCGCCGCGCTCGGCTTTGCGCGGCGCGCGCTGCACGAGACGCTGCGCCGCGCCAACGACCGTGCGATGTTCGGCTCGACGCTCGCCGCGCAGCCACTCGCGCAGGCGATCATCGGCGATATGGCCACCGAGCTCGACGCCGCGGCGCTCCTGACCTACCGTGCCGCCTGGCAGCGCGACACGCAGGAGGGCCGCACCACCGCGGTGGCCGCGATGGCCAAGCTCGCTGCCACCGAGGCGGCACAGCGCATCGTTGACCGCGCGATGCAGCTCCACGGCGGCGAGGGCGTCCGCGTGGGGAGCATCGTCGAACGGCTCTATCGTGACGTCCGCGCGCTCCGCATCTACGAGGGCGCCACGGAAGTCCAGCGCCTCCTCGTGGGGCGCGAGACGCTCAAGTCCTCCACGTCCAAGTAGGAGCCGACGCGACAATGCCGACCGCCGCCCCCCGCGATCTCCTGCCCTCCGCGCACAGCGATCACTGGCCGCGCAAGCAGCTCCCGCCCCGCGAGGAGTGGCCCGTGCTCCGCCTGGAAGGACGGTACGAGTATCCCGCCACGCTCAACGCCGCCGAACAGTTGCTCGACCGCGCGCTGAGCGACGGATACGGCGACCGCGTCGCACTCGTCACGCCCGACGGCAATGGCGGCTGGGCCGAGACGACGTACGCCGAGCTCGCCGCACAGGTGGACGCCATTGCGCACGTGCTACGCAGCGAGCTTGGCCTTGTGCCGGGGAACCGCGTGCTGCTCCGCGGATTCAACGGCCGCTGGATGGCCGCCGCCTGGCTCGCCACGATCAAGGCCGGGATGGTCGCGGTCACGACGATGCCGTTGCTCCGCACCAAGGAGCTGCACGTGATCATCGAGCGCGCACAGTGTTCGGCCGCGCTCTGCGATGCGCGGCTGGCGGACGAGCTCCGCGCGGCGGTCAACGGCCCGTTGATGGCCGGAATGATCCGCTGCTGGGGCACCACGGAGGACGACGGGCTCGAGGCACTCATCGCGAAGCGGAGCGAGCACTTCCCCGCCGTGGCCACGAGCCGCGACGACGTGTGCCTGATTGCCTTCACCTCCGGCACCACCGGCGTACCGAAGGGCTGTATGCATTTTCATCGCGACGTGATGGCGATGTGCGACTCCTTCTCGGCCCAGGTGCTTCGCACGGCATCGACCGACCGATGCATCGGCACGCCGCCGCTCGCCTTCACCTTCGGGCTCGGCGGACTGCTCTGCTTCCCGCTCGCCGCACGCGGCGCCGCGATCCTCGTGGAGAAGGCGACGCCCGATGCGCTCCTCGACATCATCCAGGCCACGCGCGCCACGATCACCTTTACCGCACCCACCTTCTACCGGCAGATGGCGCTCGCCATCCAGCGCGAGCCGGCGCGGTGGCGCACCGATTCGCTGCGTGCGTCGGTCTCGGCGGGCGAGGCGCTCCCCGACGCCACGCGCACGCTCTGGCGCGGCGCGACGGGGATCGAGATGCTCGACGGCATCGGCGCGACGGAGATGATCCACATCTTCATCGCCGCCGCGGGCAAGGACGTGCGCACCGGCGCCATCGGCCGGGCAGTCCCGGGCTACGAGGTCGTGATCCTCGACGATGCCCTGGAGCCCGTGCCCACCGGCACCGTCGGCCGGCTCGCGGTGCGCGGCCCCACCGGGTGCCGCTATATGAACGACCCGCGGCAGCGCGACTATGTGCAGCGTGGGTGGAACCTCACCGGCGACGCCGCGTCGATGGACGCCGACGGCTACGTCTTCTTCAAGGCGCGCACCGACGACCTGATCCTCTCGGCGGGCTACAATATCGGCGCACCGGAGGTCGAGGCCGCGGTGCTGCAACACGAGGCGGTGGCCGAATGCGCCGTGGTCGGCGTGCCGGACGTGGATCGCGGGCAGGCCGTGAAGGCCTTCGTGGTACTCAAGCCCGGCCACGATGCCGGCGATGCGCTCGCCAAGGGGATCCAGGATTTCGTGAAGGCGACGATCGCCCCGTACAAGTATCCGCGCCACGTCGAGTTCGTGGGCGCGCTCCCCAAGACCGACACCGGGAAGCTGCAACGCTTCCGCCTCAAGGAGCCGAAGTGAGCCATCGCATCCTGCAGCCCGAGGGGTGGATACGTCCGCGTGGCTATTCCAACGGCATCTCGGCCACGGGCCGCACCATCAGCGTCGCCGGCCAGATCGGCTGGGACGCACAGCAGCGCCTCGTGGGGCCCGACCTCGTCGCCCAGGCACGGCAGGCGCTCGCCAACATCGTCGCAATCCTCGGGGCGGACGGCGCCGGCCCCGAGCATCTCGTGCGGCTCACCTGGTACGTGACCGACCGCGCCGCCTACCTCGCGGCATCGGAATCGCTCGGCGCCGCGTATCGCGAGGTGATGGGCCGTCACTTCCCGGCGATGACGGCGGTGGAGGTCTCCGCGCTGATGGAGGCCGGTGCCGTGGTGGAAATTGAGGCGACGGCGGTCGTCCCCGCCTCCTGAACCCCATTCATCCGACAATGACCTACGCATCGATCACCGGCTGGGGCTCCTGTATGCCCCCCGCGACGCTGACCAACGACGACCTCGCGACCTTCCTCGACACCAACGACGAGTGGATCACGTCGCGCACGGGGATGAAGGAGCGTCGCATCTCGCACGTGAGCGCGGTGGAGATGTCGACTCTCGCCGCCTCGCGCGCGCTCGCCTGCGCCGGTCTCGACGCCGCCGACCTCGACCTCGTCATCTATGGCGGCGTCAGCAACGAGGAGCTCTGCCCCAACAGCGCCTCGGGCGTGCAGCTCGCGCTCGGCGCGCGGAAGGCCGCCGCCATCGACCTCAACACCGCGTGTACGAGCTTCTGCTACGGGCTTGCCACCGCCACCGCGATGATCCGTACCGGGATGATCCGCAACGCCGTCGTCATCGGCGTCGAACTCATCAGCCGGTATATGGACTGGAGCAATCGCAACGTGGCCGTGCTTTTCGGCGACGGCGCGGCGGCCGTCGTGCTGCAGGCAACGGACAGGGAGGAGGGGATGCTCGGCGCGGTGCTCGGCTGCGACGCCGAGGCGCGCGATTCGCTGCGCGTGCGCGGCTTCGGCTGCGGCTACTCCGGGCTCGGCATCACCTTCGGCGACACACTCTGGGATTTCGACGGGCAGGTGATCTTCAAGCGCGCGGTCCACGCGATGGCCGAGGCGTCGGTGCGCGTGCTACGCGAGCACGGCGTGTCGCCGGACGACGTCTCGCTCGTGATCCCGCACCAGGCGAACCTGCGCATCATCGAGGCCGTGGCGAAGTTCTCCGGCATCCCGATGGAGAAGGTGGTCGTGACCGTCCAGAAGTACGGCAATATGAGTGCGGCCACCGTGCCCGTGGCGCTCGTCGAGGCGCTGGAGACGGGACGCGTGCAGCCGGGCAGTTGGGTGCTGATGCCGGCGTTCGGCGGCGGGCTGACCTACTGCTCGCTCCTCGTGAAGTGGGGCGGGCGCGTGACACCGCTCGGCACCAGTCCGCTCACGCTGCCGCCGGCGACGCAGACCGCACTGGAGATGGTGAACGCGGTGCGGGCGGGGCAGGATCCGCACGGGCGGTCGAAGGCGGGACTGATGGCGCCGACGTTCGCGCACGCGCCGACGGTGGTGGGGTAATGCGCCTCGCCCTCTTCGGCGCCACCGGCCGCGTCGGTACTCGGTTCCTTGAGTACGCACTCGCGGAACTGCACACCGTGCGCGCACTCGTGCGCGACCCGGGCAAGCTCGCGCCGCGCCCGGGGCTCGAGATCGTCCAGGGCGATGTGCTCGACCGCGCCGCCGTGGCGCGCACGATCACGGGTGTGGACGCCGTCGTCTCCACGCTCGGTGGTGCGGGGATCGAGGACCCCGGCCAGGCGCAGTCGCAGGGGATGCGCAACATCGTCGCGGCGATGGGCGCGGCCGACGTACGGCGCATCCTCGGCGTGGCCGGCGCCGGAATCCTCGACGCGAAGGGCGGCGGACTCCGGCACGACCAGCCGAGCTTCAGCGCCACCTACCGGAAGGTCAGCGAGCGGCACCAGGAGGCGTGGGAGGCGATGCGCGACAGCGACCTCGAGTGGACGATGCTCGCCGCACCCGACATCGTCCCGGGCGAGCGCACCGGCGTCTACCGCACCAGCGACCACGTGCTGCCGGAAAAGACCAGGAAGATCTCCGTCGAGGATGTCGCGGACGGCCTGCTGCGCGAGCTCGGCGCGCGCCAGCACCTACGCACGCGGGTCGGGATCGGGTACTGAAATGCCGCTGGACGCGCTCTTTCGCTGAGGGCCGAGCCGAGCGTAGGTTGTATCGTCGGGCTCCACTTGGCCGGAGCCACGAATGCCCGTTACCGCGAAGCTGTCCAAGCAGTTCTATGACCGCTTGGGCGACCAGATTGCCAACGAATTGGTGGAGTGGTTCAATCAGGTGGACGCCACGTACCGGTCGGATCTCCGTGAGGTCAACGAACTGAACTTCGCGCGGTTTGAGGCGAAGGTCGGGGAGCGGTTCGCCCAGCAGGACGTGCGGATCGAGCGGCGGTTTGCCGAGTTCGAGACAAAGTTCGAACAGCGATTTGCCGAGCAGGACGTGCGAATCGAACGGCGGCTTGCCGAGTTCGAGACAAGATTCGAACAGCGATTTGCCGAGCAGGACGTGCGAATCGAACGGCGGTTTGCCGAGTTCGAGACGAAGTTCGAGCGGCGGTTTGCGGCGTTCGAGGTACGAATCGAGAAGGCACTCCGTGGGCAGATGCGGCTCTTCTTCCTCGCCTGGGCGGCTCAGATGGCCGCGATCCTCGCCCTCCGCTGATCCGTCGCGCGCTCAGCGCGTCGCGTGCGGTGCCGCCGCGAGCTGTGCACGGATCCAGGCCCCCGCGGACCGCACGGCATCGAGATCCACACCGGTCGAGAAGCCGCGCGACGCAACCAGCTGTAGCACGAGCTCCGTCGCCACATTCCCGGTCGCGCCCGGCGCGACCGGGA
>CAYXQS010000029.1:0-19816 GCA_964466515.1 uncultured Gemmatimonas sp.
AGGCCGAGCGCCTTGGCCTTGGCGGCGGTCATCATCAGGACGCCGGCCGCGCCGTCGGTGAGCGGCGACGAGTTGCCGGCGGTCACGGTGCCGCCCGGTTTGAATGCCGGCGGGAGCTTCGCGAGCCCCTCGGCCGTGGTCGCGGCGCGCACCATCTCGTCGGTGGCGAACTGGATGGTCTCGCTCGACTTCCTGGCGCCCTGCCACGTCACGCGCTCGACGGGAATCGGGACGATCTGGTCGGCAAAGACGTTGGCCTTCTGTGCAGCGGCCGCTCGTTGCTGTGAGCCCAATGCGAAGGCGTCCTGCATCTCCCGCGTGATGCCCCATCGCTTGGCCACGCGCTCGGCGGTGAAGCCCATTCCGATGTTGGCCTCGGTCAGCTCCGGGTTGAGTCGCGTGTGGTAGCCCGACATCGGCACCGCGCTCATCATCTCGATCCCGCCGGCGAGGATCACGTCGTTCATCCCGCTGAGGATCGCCTGCGCGCCGAGCGCGATGCTTTGGAGTCCGCTCGAACAGAAGCGGTTGATGGTCATTGCGGAGACCTCCACCGGGAACCCCGCGCGGAGCGTCGCGAGGCGGGCGGTGTTGAGTCCCTGGCCCGCCTCGGGCATCGCGCAGCCCCAGATGACGTCGTCGATCTGCGCGGGGTCGAACTGCACGCGCCCGGCGACGGCGCGCATCACCAGCGCGGAGAGGTCCACGGGATGCACGGCGGCGAGCGAGCCGTCCCTCTTCCCGCGTCCCACCGCGCTGCGCGCGGCGCTGACGATCACGACTTCGTGTCCCGCCTTGGCTCTGGTCATAGGGGTATCCGTCAGTTGCGGAGCGGCTTGCCGGTGCCGAGCATATGCGCGATGCGCTCCTGGGTCTCCTTGGTGCCGAGGAGTCGGAGGAAGGCGTCGCGCTCGAGGTCGAGCAGGTCCTGTTCGGTGACATCGCGCGGCGGCCCGTCGCCGCCGCAGAGGATGACGGCGACCTCGTGCCCGAGCTGGACGTCGAACGCGGAGGCCTGGCCGGCCTCGCGGAACGCGAAGAGTGCGTAGTCGAGGTTGCCGATGCCGGCCTTGCCGAGCGAGGTCATCCGCCGCGGAGGCGGCGCCACGTAGTCGCTCGCGAGGTCGAGCACGCGGGCCTTGGCGTCGGCAATGAGCGTGTCGCGGTTCATCGTGATGCGGTCGGCCACGGGGCGGAGCAGCCCCATCGCACGCGCCTCGTGCGCGGAGGTGCTGGTCTGCGCGAGCGCAATGAGCTTGAACGCGCGCTTGATGCCTTCAAAGGGATCGGCCTCGTCGTACGGCGCCAAGGCCTGGGTGAATCGGAAGGCGAGCTCCTTGGTCCCGCCGCCGCCGGGAATCAGCCCCACGCCGACCTCGACGAGGCCCATATACAGCTCGGCGTGCGCCTGGATGCGATCGCAGTGCAGCGAGATCTCGCAGCCGCCGCCGAGCGTGAGCCCGAATGGCGCCGCCACCACGGGGAAGGGGGCGAAGCGGAACGAGAGCACCGTGTCCTGGAAGCGCTTGGTGATTCCCTCGAGCGTCTTCCAGTCACCGGCCTTGGCAAGCTGCGCGACGCCGCCGAGGTTGGCGCCGGCGGTGAAGGTGCGCGGATCGTCGTTCCCCACCACGAGCCCGGCGAGCCGGTCGCGGGCAATCCGCTCAATGGCTTCGGCGGTCAGGTCCATCACGCCCGGGCCGAGGGTGTTCATCTTGCCGCAGAACTCAAGGCAAAGCACGCCGTCGCCGAGATCGACGAGCCGCGCTTCGGGGTTCTCGCGCACCACGGCGCCCGCGCGCCGCCGTGTCGCGAGCGAGACCTGGCCGGGGATCGGCTGGATTGCCTCGAACGGTCCTTCGCCGCCGTCGCGGGGATCGGAGGCGCGCCGCCGCGGGGCGTTGGCCGCGTCAATCACCAGCACGCGGTCGCCCGACGTTTCCGTGCGATAGAACTTCCCGCCCGCGCGTGCAAGCATTGCGGGGACCTGTCGGCCCGCCGCCGCGATAGCGCTGCGCAGCCAGTCGAGCCCCACCGCATCCATTGCGCGGAAAGGGCCGAGCTCCCAGCCGTAGCCCCACTCCATTGCGCGGTCGATTGCGGGGATGTCGAAGGCGAGCGCGGGCGCGTGCGTACATGCGTAGTCCGCCTGCTCCACCAGGAGGTCACGGAGAAACGCCCCGTGCCTGCCGGGCAGGTCCTTTGCCGCGGCGATGCGCTGCTCGGGGGAGCGCTTGCCGAGCGCGTCGATCTCGGGCGTGGAGAATCGGCCCATATCCCGGTACTCGAGCGTCTTCCAGTCGAGCGCGAGGACGTTGGCGCCTTCCTTCTTATAGAAGCCCGCCTTGGTCTTGTCGCCGAAGTGGCCGCGCTTCACGAGCTCGTGAACGAATGGGGCGAGCGCGAGATCCTCGCCCGTGGCCTGCGAGAGTCCCGCGGTGACGTGGACCAGCACGTCGAGCCCGGAGAGATCACCGGTGCGGAAGGTCGCGGTCTTCGCGCGGCCGATGAGGGAGCCGGTGAGCGTGTCGACCTCGGGGATGGTGAGGTCGTGCTTCAGCATCAGGCGGCCCGCGACGACCATTCCGTGTACGCCGAGCCGATTGGCGACGAACCCCGGCACATCCTTCGCGAGGACGATGCCCTTGCCGAGGATGCGCTCCTGGAAGTGGCGCATCGCCTCGAGGACCGCGGGCGCCGTCTCGAAAGTCGGGATCAGCTCGAGGAGGTGCATATACCGCGGCGGATTGAAGTAGTGCGTGCCGAGGAAGCGTTGGCGGAACCGTGCGGAGCGTCCCTCGAGGAGGGTTGCCATTGGAATCCCCGAGGTGTTCGACGTCACGATCGCGTTGGGCGCGAGGGCCTCGATTTTGGCAAAGAGCTCCTGCTTGGGCTTGGGCTGCTCGATGATGGCTTCGCAGATCCACGAACAGTCCGCGAGGAGCCCGAGATGATCGGCGGTGTTGCCGGTGGTGATGCGCGCGGCCGCGGCGGCGTCGAGGAAGGCGGCGGGCTTGGCCTTGCGGACGCGGTCGAGTCCATCGCGCGCGGGCCGCGAGCGGTCCGGCGACGTCGGGTCGTCCCCGCCGGGAATGTCGAGCAGAACGACGGGGAGTCCCGCCGAGGCCGCGAGGGCGGCGATGCCCGCGCCCATTGCGCCGGCGCCGATGACTCCGACTTTCGTGATCCGCATTCGAGCTCCGAAAATGGTCCTTGGAAGCTACCGGGTGCTGGTCGCCGCGTGTGTGCCGCCGTAGCTTGGCCGGTGGAATGATCAAGTACATCGGCTCCAAACGACGACTCGTGCCGCGACTGGTCTCGCTGATCTCGGCGATTCCCGGCACGCGGACGGTGCTCGACCTCTTCACCGGCTCCACACGCGTGGCGCAGGGATTGAAGGCGGCCGGATTCACCGTGACGGCCAACGATCTTGCAACCTACAGCGAAGTGCTCGCGAGAGCGTATATCGGGATCGACGCCTCGAGGGTTCCCGTGTCCGAATGGGACGCGATGGTGTCGCATCTCAATACAGTCTCCGGCGTCAGGGGTTACTTCACGCGCACCTTCTGCGAGGACGCGCGGTACGTGCAGCCCAAGAACGGGATGCGCATTGACGCGATGCGTGCGGAGATTGACCGGATTGCGCCGTCGGGCGATGCGCGCGCGGTGCTGCTGACGGCGCTGCTCCAGGCGGCGGATCGCGTGGACTCGACCACCGGCCTGCAGATGGCATACCTGAAGGAGTGGTCGGCACGGAGCCATCGCGAGATCGAGCTCAAGTTGCCGGCACTACTTGCGGGCCAGGGACGCGCGCTGCGCGAGGATGCGCGTGCGCTGGTCGCGCGCGGCGAGCGGTTTGACGTGGCGTACCTCGACCCGCCGTACAACCATCACTCGTACTTCTCGAACTATCACGTGTGGGAGACGCTCGTGCGCGGCGATGCGCCGGAGTCGTATGGCATTGCGCGCAAGCGGGGCGACTGCCGCACAACCAAGAGCGCGTTCAACGCCCGCGCGTCGGCGTGGCCGGCGTTTCGCGAGGTGGTACACGGGGTAAATGCACGGCACGTCGTGGTGTCGTTCAGCGACGAGGGGTTCTTCGCCACGGACGCCATCGTGGCGCTGCTCGAGGAGCGCTTCGGCGAAGTGGCGGCCGTGCCGGTGGCGTCGCGGCGGTATGTGGGTGCGCGGATCGGGATCCACAACCTGCGCGGCGAGGTGGTGGGCAAGGTCGGGCGGCTTGGCAACACGGAATGGATCTTCGTTTCCGGGCCGGACGCACGGGCCATTGCGGCAGAGGCAGGCGTGCGCGAACTCTCCGTCGCTAATTTGGACTGATGCCCCCACGCCACGCCCGCGCCATCGCGCACCTGCAGTCGGTTGACCCCATCCTCGGCGCCTGGATCGAGAAGGCCGGTCCGTGCGGTCTCCGGTGCGAGCGGTCGGGAAGTCACTTTGCGCACATCGCGCGGTCCATTGTCTTCCAGCAGCTCTCGGGCAAGGCGGCCGCAACGATCCACGGCCGCTTTGAGGATCTCTACGGCGGTCGCGCACCGGAGCCGCACGAGGTGCTCGCGACGCCACACCGAAAGCTGCGCGGCGTGGGGCTTTCGGAGCGGAAGGCGGAATATCTCAAGGACCTCGCGCGGCACGTACAGCAGGGCACCGTGTCGAGCCAACGGCTGGAGAAGGGCGCGGACCACGAGGTGATCGAGGCGCTGACCACGGTGCGCGGGATCGGCGAGTGGACGGCGCAGATGTTCCTGATGTTCCGGCTCGGACGGCCCGACGTGCTGCCGGTGCTCGACGTCGGTGTGCAGAATGCGATCAAGAAGCTGTACGGGTTGCGCAAGCCGCCCACCCCGGAGCGCGTGGCGAAAATCGGCGCGCCCTGGGCCCCTTATCGGACGGTGGCCTCGTGGTATCTCTGGAGAGCGGTCGACGATCCATCCTGATCACCGGCGCGAGCGGCTTCCTCGGCAGCGCGCTCGCGCGGGATCTCTCGGCAAAGGGCCACTCGCTCCGCCGCATCGGACGCGGCGCGGGGACTGACGTTCGGTGGGACCCGATCTCCGGGTCCCCTGCGGGAACCGCCGTCATCCATTTGGCCGGCGAGCCGATTGCACAACGCTGGACCGCGGCGCGCAGGCAGGCGATTCGCGAGAGCCGCGTGGAGGGCACGCGTCGCCTCGCCGAGGCCTGCGCCGCGCTGCCGATCAGGCCCGAGGTGTTTGTTTCTGCGTCGGCGGTTGGGATCTACGGCAGCCGCGGCGATGAAATCCTCGACGAGACGAGCGCCGCCGGCGACGACTTCCTGGCGGAGATCGGCCGCGCGTGGGAAGCGGCCACCGGTCCCGCACGCGACGCCGGGATCCGCGTGGTGAAGATCCGCACGGGCCTCGTGCTCAGCCCCGACGGCGGCGCGCTCGGCAAGATGTTGCTGCCGTTCAAGCTCGGCGTGGGCGGACGGATCGGCGCGGGCACGCAGTGGATGAGCTGGATTTCGCGCGAGGATTGGGTGCGTGCCGTGGCGTTCATTCTCGAAAGGCCGGGGATTTCCGGCGCGGTCAACCTCGCGGGTCCCGAGCCGGTGACCAACGCGACCTTTGCCTCGACGCTTGGGCGGATTCTCCGACGGCCGGCGGTGATGCCCGTGCCGGCGTTTGCGGTGAGGGCGCTCTTTGGCGAGATGGCCGAGGGGACGATTCTCGCGAGCCAACGCGTCCTGCCCAAGGTGCTCGAACGGGCGGGATTCCAGTTTGCGCACCCCACGCTCTCGACGGCACTCCGGGCGGAACTTGGGCTGGCCTGACTAGATTGGTGAGATGCGTTGCGGTGGTCGCGCGCCCTGAGCCCTCCTCGTATGCCTCTCGTTGCCTTCGACACGCTTCCCGACGACGCCCGCCTCTGGGTGTTTGGCGCGCGCGCACCGCTCGATGACGTGGACGCCCCGCGCCTGCTCGGTGCCGTGGACGGCTTCCTCAAGACCTGGAAGGCGCACGGCAGTCCGCTGACCTGTGCGCGCGACTTCCGCGAGGAGTATTTCCTGCTCGTCGCGGTCGATGAAGGCGCCTCGGACGCCTCGGGGTGTTCGATCGACGGGCTGTTCCGGCTCCTGCAACAGGCCGAGGCGGGCGTGGGCACCTCGCTCGTGGGCGGCGGGGTGGTCTACTTCCGCGACAAGCTGGGGTTGGTACACGCGCTTGCGCGCGAGGACTTCGTGCGCCTGGCCGCGACGGGCGAGGTGGACGGTGACACGCCAGTGTTCGACACCACGCTCACGAGCGTGGGCGACCTGCGCACGAAGTTCGAGCGGCCCGCGCGCGAAAGCTGGCACGCGGACCTGATTCCCTCGGCGCGGCGCTAGTTGCTCCAGGGCGGCTTGACGTTGTTGCTGCGCGCGTAGGCGATCTGCTGGCCGAGGTGTTCGTGCAGGTGCGTGACCGTGAGGATGACCGCGCGCTGCCGGGTCCAGTCCTGGCCGAAGAACTGCACCGTCTCGGTGAGGTTGGCGTCGGTGGTGAGGTTGAGCGCGTCGTGCAGGTGCGCAAACGACGTCTCGAGCTCGGCAATGATCTGCGCCTTGGTGAGCGTGCGCTTCTCGAACGCGCCCGCCGTCGCAAAGTCGGACGTGATGCCGCTGGACGCCGGCGCCGGCTTGCCCATAAAGATCGGGATCAGGTAGTTGTCGGCGGCGACGTGGAGCAGGACCTCGCGGATGGACCGCACATCGGGCGCGGGCCGCCAGTCGTACGACGACTCCGGGATGGCGTTGGCCAGCGCAATCATCTTCTGCTGCACCTGGAAGGCGTCCCGATGCATCTCGTCCATCAGCCCCTGTGCGTGCGCCGCGGGAGCGGTCAGTGCGAGGGCGACTCCGGCCAGCGCGAGCGTGAAGGTACGACGAAGCATTCGAATCTCCTGTGGGTGGTGTCTGGGTGTAGGCGGCAGGAATGCCGTACGCATTACCCTGCCAGCCGCCGAAATCACACGCGGAGGTGGTCGGGCTGCCAATCGGTGACGGCCCGCTTGATGGCCCTGGTGCCGGGGAACTCGCCGTTCAGGGTGCGTTCGACGAGCGTGGGGAGCTCGGCGTCGCCCGCGAAGCGAAGGCCGATGAGCTGGCGGACCGTGAGTTCCCGGATGCGCGGATGCATCGCGGCCGGGAGGACCTCGCGGAGCCGGAGCCGCATTTCGAGACGGATGAGTCGGTTTTGGAGCGTGATGGCCTTGGTGCGAATGGTCAGCACCGCGACGGCGATGGCCAGTGCCCAGATGGCGACGATGATCCGCGCGCCGCTCGGCTCACGCACGGCCTGGACCGTGGCGTAGACGAAGTAGCCCCAAGTGAGCGGCGAGGCGACGAGGTGATAGAGAGGATTGAGGCGGCCGTGGTTCTCGAAGGTCTGCGGCTTCTTCGGCATCGGAGGGGTCGGTGGGGGAGGGGTGGGGTGGCGCTAAAGATGGCCCAGGCTCGGCTTGACAGCAGTTAACTGAACGGTTAATTAAGGTGCGTGACCAGTGCAACTGACTCCAAGGACGCCATCCTCGACGCCGCCGAAGAGCGCTTCGCCGCCCAGGGCTTTGCCCCGACCACAATCAAGCAGATCGCCGGCGACGCGGGAGTGAACAGCGCCCTCCTCTACTATTACTTCGCCGACAAGGAGGCCCTCTACGCCGAGGTCGTCCTCCGGCTGATGAGCCGTGTGGCCGGCGAGATGACCGACGTCCTCGCGAGCGCCACATCGCCCGAGGCGGCCATCGAGGCCTTTGCCCTCCACCACTCCGCGCTGCTCGAACGCCACCCGAACGTCCGCAAGGTCGCGGTGCGCGAACTCGTCGATCACGACGCGAGCCACGCGCAGGAGGCGTTCCGGCACCTGGCCGCGACGACCTTCACGCGGCTGCAGGCCGCGATCGCGGCGGGACAGCAGGCCGGCATCTTCCGCAAGGATCTCGATCCGCGCTTCGTGGCGATTTCGATTGTCGCGCAGACGACCTACTTCCACGTCGCGCGCCCGGCCATTCAGATCCTCCTCGGCCACGACGCGCCGATTTCCTCCCAAACGGCCGAGACGTACGCACGCCACGTCGCGGCCTTCACGCTTGCGGCGCTCGCGCCGCCGAAAGACACGACAGAGACGCGAGGATTGCACTGATGCCCGACCGATTGATCGCGCACCGGCCGCGCGCAGGCGCACCGGAAGGATTGTTCCGCGCCTTCCGCCGCAAACCCGTGGTCGCCGTCCTCGCGCTGGCTGCACTTGTGGCCTGCGACCGCTCCGACCCGGGATTGGTCGAGGCCACGGGCGTGCTCGAGGTGGTCGAGGTTGACCTTGCGGCACTCACGAGCGGCCGCGTGGTGCGCGTGCCCGTTGATGAAGGCGATCGCGTCCGCGCGGGGGACACGCTGCTTGTGCTCGAGGTCCCGACGCTCGCCGCCGACACCCGCCAGCGCGCTGCGCGCGTGGCGGCATCGCGCGCGGCGTTGGCCGAGGCGGTGGCTGGCCCACTGCCTGCGGAGATCGCACGGGCCGAAGCGGAGGTTGCCGCGCTCGCCGCCGAGGCCGACCGCGCGGCATCGGACGTGGAGCGTCTCGCGCCGTTGGCCGCGCGGGACTTCGCGTCGGCACAGCAGCTCGAGACGGCACAGGCGGTGGCGCGGACCGCCGCCGCAAGGCGGGAGGCCGCCGCCGCGCAGCTCACCCTGCTTCGCGATGGCACGCGTCCCGAGCGTCTTGCCGCCGCGCGCGCGGAAGTGGCGGCCGCCGAGGCGAGTCTCGCCGCGGCCGAGGCGACCGCGCGCGACCTCGTGCTGGTGGCACCGGTGGATGGTCGCGTGCTCACGCGGAGCGCGGAACCCGGTGAGGTGATTGCCGCCGGTGCGCGCGCGATGGTGCTTGCCGAAACGGGCCGTCAGCGCGTGCGGATCTTTGTCGATCAGCGGGCGTTGCCGCGCCTCCAGGTGGGCCAGGCGGTGACCGCGACGCTCGATGCCTATCCCGACCGCCCACTGCGTGGGACGATTGCCGCCCTTGCCACGCGCGCCGAGTACACGCCGCGCGTGGCGCTCACGGAACGCGAGCGCGCGGACCTGCTCTTTGCGGTGCGCGTCGAGTTCGCCGACACCACCGAGTTCCTCAAGGCCGGCCTCTCCGTGACCGTACGGGTTGCGCCCGAGTGAGCACGGCCGCCGCGGTTGAGACCGTTGGACTGCGGAAGACCTTCGGCGGCCTCACGGCCGTCGAGGGGCTCGACCTCACCATTCGGCGCGGCGAGGTCTTCGGGCTCCTCGGCCCCAACGGCTCAGGGAAGACGACGACCATCCGGATGCTGTGCGGACTGTTGCCGCCGACGGGCGGCCGCGCGCGCGTGGTGGGGCACGATGTGGCGACGGATCCCGAGTCGATCCGCCGGTCGATCGGCTATATGTCGCAGCGCTACGGGCTGTACGACGATCTCACCGTGGACGAGAACCTGCGCTTCTATGCAACCATCTACGGCCTGCACGGACGCGAGCGGACGGTACGGCTGACGCGGCATATGGACACCCTCGGCCTTGCCGAGCGCCGGCACCAGCTCGCGGGCACGCTCTCGGGCGGATGGAAGCAGCGGCTGGCGCTCGCCTGCGCGACGGCGCATCGGCCGGAGATGCTGTTCCTCGACGAGCCGACGGCGGGGGTGGATCCGGCCGCGCGCCGCGCCTTCTGGGCGTCGATCTACGCGATGGCGCGCGAGGGCACGACGATTCTCGTGACGACGCACTATATGGACGAGGCGGAACGTTGCGAGCGGCTGGCGTTCCTCTCGCGCGGGCATCTCATTGGCGTGGGCACGCCGGCGGAAATCACCCGGCAGTTCAACCAGCCGACCATCGAGGACGTGTTCATCGCGTTGCAGGCCAAGGACGAGGCACGGGCGTGAGCCTGTTCACTCGCATTCGCCGCCTGGCCTTCTGGCCGATGCTCTGGAAGGAGTTCATCCAGATCCGCCGCGACCGACTCACCTTTGCGATGGTGACGTTGTTCCCGGCGGTGCAACTGGTGCTCTTTGGCTACGCCATCCAGACGGACGTGCGCCACCTGCCGATGGTGGTGCTCGACGCGTCGCGCACGTCGGAGTCCCGGTTGCTGGCGCAGACGCTCGCCAACACGGACGTGTTCCGCATTGTGGGCGAGGTGCCCGACCGCGCTGCGCTGCAGGAGGAGATCGAGAGCGGCCGCGCACGCGCGGCGTTGGTGATTCCGCCCGACTACGCGCGCCGCATTGCCGACGGCGCGACGGCGGAGGCGCAGTTGATCGTCGATGCGGCGGACCCGCAGTCGTCGGCCGCGGCGCTCTCCGGCGCGCAGCTCGCGGCGCAGGCGCGCGGCGTGGACATCACCGCCGCACGGCTTGGCGGCGCCGTGATACCGCCGGTGGACCTGCGCGTGCGCCCCTGGTACAACCCGTCGCAGCGCAGCGCGGTGTTCATCGTCCCCGGGGTGATCGGGATTCTCCTCACGCTCACGATGACGCTCATTACCAGCACCGCCATTGTGCGCGAACGCGAGCGCGGCACGCTGGAGCAATTGATCGTGACGCCGATCGACAAGACGTCCCTGATGCTCGGCAAGCTCGTGCCCTTTATGCTCGTGGGCTACGTGCAGATGACCGTGGTGCTCACGCTGGGATGGCTGATCTTCGACATCCCGATCCGCGGGAGTCTCGTGCTGCTCTATGTGCTCACCATCGCGTTCATCGTGGCGAGTCTCGGCGTGGGGCTGCTGATTTCGACGCTCGCCCGGAGCCAGGCACAGGCAATGCAGATGAGCTTTTTCTTCCTGCTTCCCAACATCCTGCTGTCGGGGTACATCTTTCCGCGCGAGGCGATGCCGGAGCCGGCGCAGTGGATTGGGCTCTTTCTGCCGTTGACGTACTTCCTGCAGATCCTGCGCGGGGTGCTGCTCAAGGGCGTGGGAATGCCGCACCTCTGGGAGAACTCGCTGTACCTGGGCGCCTTTGCGGTGGCGCTGCTGTCCATCAGCGTGCGCCGCTTCTCCAAGACGATAGAATAACGGGGGAGGGCTCCGGCGCCCGGAACCTGCGACGGACACTTTCGATAGGTGGCGGTGTGGCCAAGGACAATCCCAAGCTGACGGCGAGCGATATGACGCCGGAGAAGACGTACCTCGACCGACGGGCATTCATTGCCGCGGCCGGGGTGCTTGGCGCGGGCCTGGTGACGGCCAGGTATCTCAATGGGTCGCCTGTGGAGGGCGCGGTCGGCGACCCCGGTGCACAGGGACAGCGCTCGCTCGGCGTGCCATACGGCCTGCAGCCCAACGACACGCCGACGCCCGAGCTCGACGTGACCACCTACAACAACTTCTACGAGTTCGGCACGGGGAAGGAGGATCCCGCCCGGAACGCCCAGCAGTTCAAGGCGAAGCCGTGGACGGTGAAGGTGGACGGGCTCTGCGAGAGGCCGGGCGACTATGGGCTTGAGGATTTCCTCAAGCCGTCACGGATGGAGGATCGGATCTACCGGATGCGCTGCGTCGAGGCGTGGTCGATGGTGATTCCGTGGCGCGGGATTCCGCTCGCCGACGTGATTGCGCGCGCCAGGCCGACCTCGCGTGCCCGTTTCGTGGAGATGACGACGCTGATGGATCCGCGGCAGATGCCGGGCCAGCGGTACCCGATTCTCGAGTGGCCATACGTCGAGGCCCTCCGGCTCGACGAGGCGCAGCATCCGCTCACCCTGCTGGCCACGGGCGTCTATGGGAAGGATCTCCCGAACCAGAATGGCGCGCCGCTGCGGCTCGTGGTGCCGTGGAAGTACGGCTTCAAGGGCGTGAAGAGCATCGTGCGCATTCGGTTCACCGAGTCGATGCCGCGCACGACGTGGGCCATTGCCGCGGCGAACGAGTACGGGTTCTACGCCAACGTGAACCCCGCCGTCGACCATCCGCGCTGGAGCCAGGCCACGGAGCGGCGCATCGGGGAGTTCCGGCGTCGCCCCACGCTGATGTTCAACGGCTACGCCGACCAGGTGGGCTCGCTCTATACCGGCCTCGACCTCCGCCGCAACTACTGATGGCGCCGCGGCCGCTCGGCGGGCTCGACCGGCAGCCGCGCGGATTCGGCGTCGCGCTCATCGTCCTCGCGCTGCTCCCGGCGGCGTGGTTCGCGTACGCGGTCCTCTCCGACCTTTTCGGCGGCACGCGCCACCTCGGCGCCGATCCCATCAAGGAAGCCGAGCATCTGTACGGCAACTGGACGCTCCGGCTGCTGATCGTCACGCTCGCGGTGACGCCCGTGCGTCGCATCACGGGGTGGCACTGGCTGGTGAAGCACCGCCGCGCGCTCGGGCTCATCACCTTCGCCTACGCGTGCCTGCACCTGGGCACCTGGGCGTTTCTCGATATGCAGTTGGTCATCGACGATCTCGTCGGCTGGGATCAGGTCTGGGCCGACATCGTCAAGCGGCCCTTCATCACGATCGGGATGGCGGCGTTCCTGCTGCTGGGCGCGCTGGCCGTCACGTCAACCAAGGGCCAGATGGCGCGGCTCGGCCGCCGGTGGAAGCAGTTGCACAAGGCGATCTACGTCGTCGCGGTGCTCGGCGTGATCCACTTTTGGATGGCGGTGAAGCTCGACGTGCGCGAGCCGCTGGTGTTTGCACTGGCCATTGCGGCGTTGCTGGGGTGGCGTTGGCGCGACGCGCGCAAGCGCCGGGATGCCGCCGCCACGTAGATTGCAACGGTGAACTACGAAGCGTGGGCCGTGGCCGCCCCGGGACTCGAACCGCTCGTCGCGGCCGAGTTGACGCCGCTGGGCGTCTCGAGGATTTCCCCGTCGGTGGGCGGCGTCGGGTTCCGCTGCGACGCGCAGGGGCTCGCCCGCGCGCAGCTCGGGCTACGCATCGCGAGTCGCGTGGTGGTGCGCGTGGCGACCTTCCACGCGGCGGCCTTCAGCGAACTCGAGAAGCACGCGCGCCGCGTGGAGTGGGGGCGCTTCCTCGCGCCCGGCGCACCGTTCCGGCTGCGCGTGACCTGCCGCAAGTCAAAGCTCTACCACTCGGATGCCGTGGCGCAGCGCGTGGCCGCCACCATTGGGCGCGCCGCCGAGGACGAAGGCACGGCGCAGCTCTTCGTGGTGCGGATTGATCACGACCAGTGCACCATCAGCGCCGACGCATCGGGGGAACTGCTGCACCGGCGCGGGTACCGCCAGGCCGTGGGGAAGGCGCCGCTGCGCGAGACGCTTGCGGCCGCGATGCTCGCCGGCGCGGGGTGGGACCCGAACACGCCGCTCGTGGACCCGATGTGCGGCTCGGGGACGATTGTCATCGAGGCCGCGCTGCGCGCGCGGAAGATCGCGCCGGGACTGCGCCGCACCTTTGCGGCCGAGGCGTGGCCCGAGACCGATGCCGCCGACTGGCGGGCCGCGCGCGCGAAGGCCACCGCGCGGATCCTGCCGTCAGCGCCGGCACCGCTGATTGGTGCTGACCGCGACGCGGGGGCCATCGAGGCCGCAATCGCCAACGCCGAACGCGCCGGTGTCTCGGGGGACGTCACCTTCGTGCAGCGCGCGCTCTCCGCGCTTGAGGTGCCGCCGGGTCCGGGCCTCCTGATTGCGAACCCGCCCTATGGGGTGCGCGTCGGGGAGACGGGCGCGCTGCGCGACCTCTTTGCGCGGCTCGGCCAGGTCGCGCGCGCGCGCTGTCCCGGATGGCGCATTGCCCTGCTCTCCGCCGATCCGGCGCTCGATGCGCACACCGGGTTGGGGTTTGAAGAGGTGCTTGGGACGGGCAATGGGGGGATTGCGGTACGGCTTGTTCTGGGTCGCGTTCCGGGCTGACTGCCGTTTCACCACGAAGGCACGGAGGGCACGAAGGGGCTCGTGAATGGGCGAGATCTGTGACGGCCGTAAGGCATCGGCGCGCCATTCCGTTGTTTTTTTTTTGGGGGGGGGGGGGTCGCGCACAATCATCGGTGCGACCCCCCCCAATAAATAAATGATTGGGCGTTGATGCCTTACGCCCATAGCCGAAACGTCCCGAGCAGCTCGCCCCTTCGTGCCCTCCGTGCCTTCGTGGTGATACGCCCAGTACTAGAACTCAAACCCGAACCCCAGGTTCAGGTGCCTGTTGGGATAGTCACTCGCATCATACCGTGTCCGGATGGTGCGATACTCAACCCCGATCACGAGCGGTCCGATGGGACGCCAGTGCAGGTGCGCCTCGGTGGCCGTGTTGAGGAACCGCGTGCCGGTGGGATCGAGGTCGTCGTCCTCGGGATCGTCAAAGCCGTAGCCCGCGCCGACCAGGAGTCGCGGCGTCACGCGCAGGTTGAGCTGTGCCCATCCCCCCATCGCGCGTACGGGCGTGACGCCGCCGACACCGAAGTTCTGTCCGATGGCACCGCCGCCGAGTCCACGGACGAGCTCGCCGCTGAAGAACTCGCCGCGTAGCTCGAGGCGTGCCCCGATCGGCACCAGGAGATCCGCGGCAATTGCCGTGCTCGCGTGCGGATCGTCGTTGGCATCGTGCACGCGGCCGGTGTGGTATCCCACGCCGATCTCGCCGGCGTTCTCCTCATTGCCCCACGAGAGGTGCGCGCGCGCCTGCACATAGGGTACGCCCGAGCGCTCGGCCTGGTCGAACGTCGTCAGGAACTGCCCCACGGTGTCGCCCGCGGTGGGCGCGAGTACCGCAGCCTGCGCGCCGATGCGTACGCGGCCCGCCGTGTGCCACCCCGCGCGGATCTGTGGGAGCCAGAGCCAGAGGTTGCCGGCGTACGAGAAGAGCGGCACGCCCACGGCGGAGAGACTCACCGGGTTCAATCCCGCGATGAGCGGCTGTTCCTGGCCGATGAGCAGTTGCGCCTGTGGCCAATCGACGATGGCGCGTGCCGTGCGGATGCGCAGCACCGGATGCGTGCGGCCGCCGGCGCTGTGGAACTGCCCGCCGAAAAAGTCCACGTCGAGGTCGCCGGTGAACCGGCCGCCGAGGACGTCCTGCGCACCGACCGCCATCCCGAGGGTGGTCTGCCGGATCGCCATCCCCATTCCGCCCTTTGGACTCCCCGTGGGGACCTGCCTCCGGTACATCGGCACGTCGACGTTGTTTGTCTCCTTGGAGTTCTGGAAGACGTTCATCAGGACGCGTCCCGAGAACTCGACGCTCATCCGGGACCTGGTGCGCACGCCGCTGCCGGCCTCCGTCGCCAACTGCTGGCGGAGCATCTCGAGTATCGCCTCGGCGTCCTCGAGGCGGAGGGCGAGCGAGTCGACCTCCGCGCGGGTCGGCGCCTGGGCGGCGGCCGGTGTGACAAGGGTCACCCAGAGCGCGAGGAGGAGGGCGAGGCGGCCCCAAGGGCGCGGCGATAGATTTTGCACGTGGTCTTCCTGAGGATGGTCGCGTTGAATCTACTGAAAACGGACGCGCTGATCGCCAGCGTGCTGCTTGTGGTGGCACTGTGCGTGCCGTCACGCGCGGGCGCGCAGGTCGCGGTCTCCGGTCGTGCGACGATCCACGAGCGGCCGGGGGAACAGACCGCCGACCTCAACAACACGGTGGTCTACCTCGTCCGGACGGACGGGCCGGCGCCGTCGGTGCGCACGACGCACGCGGCGATCGCGATGAGCGGGCGCACCTTCACGCCGCGCGTGCGCGTGGTGACGCCGGGCAGCCGCGTCGCGTTCCCCAACCGCGACCCGTTCAGCCACAACATCTTCTCGACGACGCCGGGCGCGGTCTTCGATCTCGGCCTCTACCCGGCCGGCCGCTCGCAGGACGCGGTCTTCCGTCGCGCGGGCGCCTTCCCCGTCTACTGCAACATTCACCCGCGGATGACCGCGTTCATCGTCGTCGTGCCGACGCCGTGGTACACGCAGGCGGCGCCGGACGGGCAGTGGGTGATCCGCGACGTGCCGCCCGGGAAGTACCGGATGCACGTGTGGCACGACCGCGCCCCCGAGGTGACGACGGAGCTCGAGATCACGGCCGACGGACAGTCCGGCCTGACCACGACGCTCGATGCGCGCGGGTTCCGCTTTGCACAGCACAAGAACAAGTTCGGCGCGGAATACGACCGCACGGGGAGGGATCGTTACTAGCCCCGAGCCGCGGCCACTCCCCGTGCCCGCACGGCGCGGGTTGAGCCTCACCCTCAAGATCTTTCTCGGTACGGCGGCCGTGGTGGCGGTGGTGCTCGGCGTCGCGCTCGCGATCACCGCGCGTTCCGCCGAGCGCGCGGCCGACGAGACCGTGGACCGCGCGCTGGCGTCCGGCCGGCAGTTCATTGTCGCGCGCTTTGAGGAACGCGGCCGCTCGTTGATGGAGCGCACGCAGACGGTGGCGGGGTACGCGCCCTTCCGTTCGGCGCTCGAGTCGGCGTTTTCGGCGCTCGCGGGCGCCGATGCCTTCGACCAGGCGGACGTGGCCGCGACCCAGATTGGCGCGGACTGGGTGCAGCTCGTCGACGCCGACGGGATCCGCCGCGGGAAGAGCGACGACCCCGAGGCATCCGAGGTCTCGCTCGCGCGCTCGCCGATGATCCAGCAGGCGTTGCGGGGCGAGCCGACGAGCGCCTTTGGCGTCTCGGGCGACACGATGCTCGTGCAGCTCGCCGCCGTGCCGATTGCGGGCGCGAGCCGGATCATCGGCGCGTTGATGGCGGCGCGCGTGGTGGACGACGCCTTCGCGGTGTCGATGAAGGAAGGTGCGGCGACGGGCGTCGAGGTGATCTTCTTCTCGCTCGACACGCTCGACCTTCCGGTGATCTCCGGGTCCACCCTCGGCCGCGACGCCCCGGTGACGGCGCTTCTCGCCGCCTTCCCTGCGGCAACCGCGGACGAAGGGCCCGACGTGCAGATGATGCGCTCCGAGGTCGACCTCGCGGGGACGCACTACGTGGGACTCGGCGCCGCGCTCCGTTCCGCGAGCGGGAATCCGATTGGCGGGTTCGCGATCCTGCGCGATCGCGACGCGGAGTTTGCCGTCTTCGCGCAACTGCAACGGACGATCCTGCTCATCGGGGCCATCGGGGTCGTCCTTGCCGGACTGCTTGCCCTGTTGCTCGCGCGGCAGATCACGCGTCCCGTGGCGGCGCTCGTCACCGCGACGCAGCGCGCCACCGACGGCGACTATGGCGCGGAGATCCCCGCGTCGTCGCGCGACGAGATCGGCGCGCTCGCGACCGCGTTCCGTCGCCTGCTCACGGACCTGCGCGAGAAGCAGGCGCTGGTGGACTTTCTCGGCGGCTCCGACACGGCCCGGACCGTGCAACTGAACACGATGTCGCTCACCAAGGAGCAGCGGATCGCCGAGGGCGGACTCGTGCCGGGCGCGCGATTCGCCGGCCGCTACGAGGTCAAGGAAATCCTCGGCGAGGGCGGGATGGGCACGGTCTTCAAGGCCGTGGACACCGAGTTGGGCGAAGTGATCGCCATCAAGACGCTGAAGGGCGATTTCCTGCAGCAGGATCCGACGGCGCTCGAGCGCTTCAAGAGCGAGATCCGGCTCGCGCGGCGCATCTCGCACCGCAACGTCGTGCGCACGCACGACCTCGGCGAGAACGCCGGTGTCTACTACATCACGATGGAGTACATCGAGGGGAGGTCGCTCAAGGAACTGATCCGCGCACGCGGCCGGCTCCCCGTGGCGGTGGTCCTGTCGGTGGGGAAGCAGCTTGCGCGCGCGCTCGAGATCGCCCACGAGCAGGGCGTCATCCACCGCGACATCAAGCCGGCCAATATGGTGGTCGAGCCCGACGGCGTGCTCAAGGTGATGGATTTCGGCATCGCGCGGCTGGCCACGCGTCCCGAGCAGTCCGGGGTGACGCAGGCCGGGACGATCATCGGCACGCCGGAGTATATGGCGCCCGAACAGGTGATGGGGAAGGACATCGACGCGCGCGCCGACCTCTATGCGGCGGGGTGCGTGCTGTACGAATGCCTCATCGGGCGGCCGCCCATCACGGCGGAGACGCCGTACCAATTGGTGGCGCGGCTCATCGAGGATGTGCCGGTCGCGCCGCGAAGCCTCAACCCCGAGGTCCCGCCCGCGCTTGACGCGCTGATTGTCGCGATGCTGGCCAAGGAACCGGAGGGCCGACCGGCAACCGCGCTCGCGGTCTACGACCGGCTAGCGAGCATCGGCTGACTTGAGCCGCGAGTAGGGAAACCCGTTGCACCCCGTCCGCGGTGTCTCCGGCCGGGCGATTTGCACGGCCGCCGCCGCGTCCGCCGTCTCTGCATTCCAAGCTGAGAAGCAGAACGCCCAGGTGTAGGGCGGCATCCCTTCGAGCGGGATCCAGTCAATGCGCGTCCACTGGCCGGCGTCGGCCGGGTTGGCGCTGTCATTCTGGGCAATCAGGTACCGCTCCGCGGCATTCCAGCGGACAATCCGGTACCTGGCCTTGGTCCCCTGCTGCCATTCCGTGGCGCTGACGGTATGGCGACCGCCGTAGTCGTCCTCGAAGTGGCCGGTCGGGAAGGGAGGGGCCGCGGTCGTCGGCGCGGTCGTCGGCGCGGTCGTCGGCGCGACCGGGGTCCGCACCGCACAGGCCGCCGCGACAAGCAGGGCCGGGACGAGGATTAAGAGTCGATGAACAGGCATCCTGAACGATAGTCGAATCCTGCGGGCGAGCGATTAGATTCCAGCTATGTCACACGAGCCGATCGCGAGCGTCTTCAACGACGCCTACGCTGCGGAACAGTTTGAGGCCTATCGCAGGGATCCGGCCTCCGTCGAGGAGTCCTGGCGCCAACTCTTCAGGTTTGCCGAATCGCTCGCGGGCGTCGCGGGCGGGAGTGCTGCCGGCGCAACCGATGCCGATTACGCGCGCATCGTGGCCGGCGTCGCGCGCTACACCTCGTCGATCCGCGCCTATGGGCACCTGGCCGTGCAGCTCGATCCGCTCGGCACGCCGCCCCCGGGCGCGCCGGAGATGACACTCGAGTTCCACGGCATCACCGACGCCGATCTCGACAAGGTCACCGGCGCCTCGCTCGGCTTCCCGCACCTCCCCACGGCGCGCGACGTGGCCGAACGGCTCAAGAAGCGCTACACCCGCAACCTTGCGGTCGAGACCCATCATCTCGGCAGCGACGAGGAGCGGAGGTGGTTCCGGCAGCTCTTCACCAAGGAGGAGCTGACGCAGCCGCTCACGGCGGACGAGAAGAAGGCCGCGCTGCGCCGCCTCACCGAGGTGGACGGGTTTGAGCGTTTCCTCGGCCGCACCTTCGTGGGTTACAAGCGGTTTTCCATCGAAGGCACCGACGCGCTCGTGCCGATGCTCGACACCGCCATCGACGCCTCGGCGGCGGCCGGCGCGAAGACGGTCGCGATCTCGATGGCGCACCGCGGCCGCATCAGCGTGCTCGCGCACGTGCTCGGCAAGCCACTCCCGCACATCCTTGGCGAGTTCCAGGGGAAGCACGGCCACCTCGGCGATGCGTCGTCGGGCGACGTGAAGTACCATCTCGGCTTTGACGGCGCGCGCACGACGCCGAGCGGCAAGGTCCGCGTCGCGTTGATGCCGAACCCGAGCCACCTCGAGATGGTGAACCCGGTGCTGCAGGGCGCGGTGCGCGCGGGCCAGCGGAACGCCGACAACGTCGCGGTGCGCGACGAGCGGTCGGTCGTGCCGATCTGCGTACACGGGGACGCGGCGTTCCCGGGCGAAGGGATCGTGGCGGAGACGTTCAACCTCTCGCGCCTCCGCGGCTACCGCGTGGGCGGCACACTGCACATCATCGTCAACAACCAGGTCGGCATCTCGTATCCCTTCGCGATGTCGCTCGCATAGCGCGTCGAGCGCGCGTC
>CAYXQS010000030.1:0-19802 GCA_964466515.1 uncultured Gemmatimonas sp.
GCTGGGGGGAACGCAGTCGCTGCACACCAACTCGATGGACGAGACGCTCGCGCTCCCCACGGAACACGCGGTCGAGGTCGCGCTGCGCACGCAGCAGGTCCTCGCCTACGAGACGGGCGTCCCCAACGTGATCGACCCGCTGGGCGGCTCGTACTACGTGGAACGGCTCACCGACGACCTCGAGCGTGAGGCCGAGGCGCTCTTCGCGCAGATCGAGGAGCAGGGCGGGGTGGTGCGCGGCCTCGAGACCGGGTGGTTCCAGAAGAAGATCGCGGAGTCGGCGGCGCGGCAGCAGTGGGAGATCGAGCAGCATCGGCGCGCGATCGTCGGCGTGAACGCGTTCCAGACGGACGAGCGCGCACTGACGATCCCGCTCCTGAAGATTGACGAGCAGGCGGCACGGGACCAGGCGGCGCAGCTCGCCAGGCTCCGCACCACGCGCGACGGCGCGGCGTGCGAACGGGACCTGGCGCGACTCAGGCAGGCGGCCGCCGGGACCGAGAACGTCGTGCCGTTCATCCTCGAGTGCGCGCGCAGCTACTGCACCCTGTATGAGATCCGTGCGGCGCTGGAATCCGAGTTCGGCGCATACCGGGAACCCGTATTCTTCTGAACGCGGACGGCGGCCGTGGGCGGTGAATGGTGGACGACCTACTTCGACGCCGGCTACGTGCGTGAGTACGAGCCGCTGTTCGATCTCGCCGAGGACCGTCGGCAGGCCGCGCGGCTCATCGAACTGCTTGGGCTGCCTGCCGGTTCGCGCATCCTCGACCTCGCCTGCGGGCAGGGACGCCACGCGCACCTCCTGGCGGAGGCGGGCTTTGACGTCGATGGGCTCGACCTCTCCAGGCACCTGGTGGCCCTCGCCAGGAAGCGCGGTACCGCGAAGACGTTGCGCTATACGCGCGGCGATATGCGAACGCTCCCGCGAACGTGGACGGGCCGCTTCGACGCGGTGGTGAACCTCTTCACGAGCTTTGGCTTCTTTGCCGATGCGCGCGACGACGCCCGGGTCATCCGGGAGTGCGCGCGCGTGCTTGCGCCCGGCGGCCTGATGGTCTGGCAGGGCGGGAGCCGCGACGGCGTGATGGCCAGGTTCCTGCCGTCCGACTGGTGGACCACGACCGACGGGACGATCATCGCGCAGGACCGTGAGTTCGACCCGCTCACGGGATTCCTCACCATCAAGTCGGTCTGGCACGGGAAGCGTGGGACCGAACATCGCGAGCACCGCATTCGGCTCTATACGGCGTCGCGGATGGCCGAGCTGATGCTCGACGCGGGGCTCGTCGTGGAGCAGGCCTGGGAATCGTTCACGCCGAAGCCGCTCACCCGGCGGTCGAGCGAGATGCTCCTCGTGGCGCGCAAGGAGTAGCGTGCTCGCCGACCTGCCGCCGTCGCCGCCCGCCGCCTACGTGGTCGCGGCGTTGCCGACCGCCGGGTGCGACGGGTTGGTCATCTCACGCATCGAAATCCGGAGCTATCCGCCGTCCAGCCGCACGGCCGCCGAACGGGTGGCCATCGCGTCCGAGGTACGATTCCGTGGCGAGCGCACCGAACCCTTTGTCATTCGCGCGTATGTGCGATTGCGCGCAGGGGACCTCTGCACGGACCAGGCGCTTCTCGAGACGGAACGCCTGTTGCGGGCCCAGCGGTTCGTCGCCTCCGTGGCGGTACGCGCGCTGGCCGACGCCGCGGGCGGCGTCTATGTACGCATCGATGTGGTGGACGAGGTGCCGTGGGTGGCCGATGCGAACCTCGTGGGCGGGCAGCTGTCGGGCGTCAAATTCGGCACGCGCAGTTACCGCGGCCGCGGCCTGACACTCATTGGCTCCACCGACTGGGACGGACCGTTCCGTCCCGGGGCGCGCCTGCACGTCGGCCAGTACGGCGCCTTCGGCCGGCCGGGGTTTGCGGATATCGAGCTTGACCGGCGTCACCTCGGCGGCCTGCTGCGCGTGGGATTCCGGGAGCCGTTCCTGACGGACGGCCAGACGCTCGCGATGCGCGCCGGCCTCGAACGGGAGGTCGAGTACGGTCGCCTCGTGCGCGCCGGCGAGGACGACGCCGCGTCGCGCGTGGAGCGGAGCGGATACAACCTCACGGTGCTCGGGCGCGTCGGGGCGGACCGGCGCGCCGGCCTTGTCGGGCTCGGCGGGCTGATGCTGATGGGCGTGGATGTGAATGCGAGCGAGGAGGTCGTCGTCATCGCCGACAGCGGGATGTTCCCCACGCCCGATCCCGTGTTGACCGGCCGCTATCCGCGCCACACGGAGGCGCGCGTCGCGGCGATTGTCGCCGCGCGCGCCATCACGTTCCGTACGGTGCGTCGGTACAACGCGCTGCGCGCCGAGGAGGACATCGGCGTGGGCGCGCAGCTGGAACTGCTGTACGGGCCGAGCATCGGGGGGACCGGGGAGCGCGATGCACTGACCGCCACGGACCTGTACGTTGGCGTCGGCGGGCCGCGTTCCTTTGCGTCGCTGCGGATGCGCGCGGAAGGCCGGCGGCTCTGGGACGCCGACTCGTGGCGTGGGATCGTCGCCGCCTCGCAGCTCACGTGGCACCGGCTCACCTCCGAGTCCCGCACGCAGACCATCACGGTCGCCGGCGCGCGGATTGACCGACTGGTCTTCCCCGCGCAGTTCACGCTGCGCGATCCCAATGGGGGGCTGATTGGCTTCGCCGATTCCCGCGAGGCGGGCGGCCGGCGACTGATGGTGCGTCTGGAGGAGCGTTGGCTCCTCGCCCGGCCACGCACGCGGGCGGCGCTGGCGGTGGGTGCCTTTGCCGACGCCGGAAAGCTGTGGGCGGGCGACGTTCCGTACGGTGCCGACTCGCCGATCCGCGCCTCGGCGGGCCTCTCGCTCTTCGGCGCGTATCCGGCGTCCGGCAAGCGGACCTATCGCGTGGATGTTGGCGTGCCGTTGAACGCGCCGTCCGGCGCCGCCCGATACGCCATCCGGATCACCTCGGCCGATCGCACGGGCTCGTACTTCCGCGAGCCCCGCGATGTGTGGCGCGCGCGCGCCACGGCGGCGACGCTCGTGCGCTGGTAGGACGGGCAGGGGGCACCCCCTGACGGACCGGGCCGGGGTCCCTCATATTCGCGCGTCCCCCGTGTTGCCTGCCCCCCGTCCGGAGCGCTCAATGGACCTGTCGACGATCAACCATCTCGCCGTCTTCGCCGCCGCTCTCTCCGCCTTTGTCGTGGGAGGACTCTGGTACGGCCCATTGTTTGGGAAGGCCTGGATGCGGGAGACGGGCCTGACGGAAGAGACGCTGGCCAAGGCGAATCAGGCGAAGATCTACGGTCTCGCGTTCCTCTGGACCCTCGTGATGTCGTACAACCTCGCGATGATGCTGAACGACCCATCCATCGGGCTCCACGAGGCGCTGATGTACGGGTCGCTGACCGGCTTCGGCTTCATCACGATGGCGCTCTTCGTGACGGGACTCTTTGAGCGGCGGTCGATGAAACTGATGCTCATCAACGGCGGCTATATGACGGTCGCCCTGACGGTGATCGGGGGCATCCTGGGGGCTTGGCGGTAACGGCCCCTACCTGCCGGGGCTTTGCGCGCTCGCGGTGGTCGGCGTCATCCGCACGACGTAGACGTTGTGTCCGGCGCTGAGCGGGAGCCCCTGCACGTCGCGTGGGGCGTACCCGTCGTGGGTCGCGGTGAGACGCACGACGTGGTTGCGTACGTCGAGGATCTGATACGAGCCGTCGGCCGCGGAGGCTACGGTCTTTCCGTCCGCCGAGACGGCAGCGCCGACGAGCGGGAGTCCGGTGTCGGCGTCGAGCACCTGTCCGCCAATGCTGGCAACCAGCGGATCGGCGGGGAGGTCCGGCTGTGCGGGGGACCGGAACTGCGCGGTGCCGACATCGCACCCCACGGTGAGGAATGCCGCCGCGAGGAGGGGAAGGACGACCGGTCCGGAACGAGGGGTTGGCGAGCGCATTGTCACCTCCGAATGCCGTGAGGCAGGTACACGGAATGTGAGGTCCTGCCGGAGGGTGCGCAATGGGAGACTTGGGGTGGCCACATTGAACCCCTCCCGCCGAAGGCCTACCTTTCCCGGATGCCCCGTCCCATCCGAGTACTCGTCGCCAAGCCGGGCCTCGACGGCCACGATCGTGGCGCGAAGGTCGTTGCCGCGGCGCTCCGTGACGCCGGAATGGAGGTCATCTATACGGGCCTCCACCAGACGCCCGAGATGATCGCGTCCGCGGCCGTGCAGGAGGATGTCGATGTGGTCGGGCTCTCGATCCTGAGCGGTGCGCATATGACGCTCTTCCCGCGGGTCCGCGAACTCCTGGTGGCCCAGGGCCGCGACGACGTCCTCGTGACCGGCGGCGGGATCATCCCCAAGGAGGATATGGCCGCGCTCGAAGCGCTGGGGATCGGGCGGCTCTTCGGCCCCGGGACCTCAACGGCCGATCTCGTCGAGTACATCAAGGCCTGGTTCGCCGCGCGGCAGTCGCAGGAAGCGTGAGCGCGGCACGACCGGCCGCTGGCCGCGCGGCCTCCGCCACGAGTCGGCTCCGCGAGCTGGCCGCCGCATCCAGGGAACTTGAGCAGCGCCTCCGCCTCGGCGGCGGCCCGGACCGCATTGCCAAGCAGCACGCGCAGGGGAAGCTCACGGCCCGCGAGCGCGTCGCGGCGCTCAAGGATCCCGGCTCCACCTTCCTGGAACTCGGCCTGCTGGTCGCGCACGACCTCTACGATGGCGAGGCACCGGCGGCCGGCGTCATCACCGGCATCGTCCAGGTGCAGGGCCGCGAGTGCGTGGTCGTGGCCAACGACGCCACGGTGAAGGCGGGCTCCTGGTGGCCCGAGACGATCCCCAAGATCCTACGCGCGCAGGAGTGCGCGATGCGCTGCCGGATCCCCATCATCTACCTGGTGGACTCGGCCGGCGTGAACCTCCCGTATCAGGGCGGCGTCTTCCCGGGGCAGTACGGTGCGGCGCGCATCTTCTACTACAACTCGCTGATGCGGCGGTACCTGCGCGTGCCGCAGATCGCCGCGGTGATGGGGCAGTGCGTCGCCGGCGGCGCGTACCTCCCCGCGCTCAGCGATGTGATCCTGATGGTGAAGGGCAGCTCGTTTATGGGACTCGGCGGCCCCAACCTCGTGAAGGGCGCCACCGGACAGACCATCGACGGCGAGACGCTCGGCGGCGCGACGATGCACACGTCCGTCAGCGGCGTTGCGCACTACGCCTGCGAGAACGACCAGGAGTGCCTCGGCAAGGTCCGCGACCTCGTGGCCCGGCTGGCGCCGCCCCCGCGCGTGGCGCCGCACAATCCCGCGGCCACCCCGGGGGCGGAGCCGGAGTCGCTGTACGAGATCCTGCCGAGCGATCACCGGATGTCGTACGACGCCCACGCGATGCTGCGCGCAATCGTGGACGACGGCACGCTCGACGAGTTCCAGCCGGACCTCGCGCGCGAGATGCTCTGCGGCGATGCGTGCATCGAGGGCATCCCCGTGGGCGTGATTGCCAACGCGCGCGGGTTGATCAAGGGCCGTGCGGGCGAGCCGCCGCGCTTTGGCGGGATCATCTATGCGGAGAGCGCGGAGAAGGTCGCGTTCTTCATTGACCGCTGCGACCGACAGGGGATCCCCCTCCTCTTCGTGCAGGACGTCTCGGGCTTTATGGTCGGGAAGGAGTCGGAGCAGGAAGGCATCATCCGCGCCGGCGCCCGTTGGGTGGAGGCGATGGCGACCGCCTCCGTGCCCAAGGTGGTGCTCACGGTGAACCACGCGTCGGGTGCGGGTTACTACGCGATGGCGGGCCAGGGGTTCGATCCGGACTTCATCTTCTCCTGGCCCACCGGCCGGATGGCGGTGATGGAAGGCGAGTCCGCGGTGGCGGCGGTCCACGGCACGGCGCTCGAGGCGGCGAAGAAGGCCGGCACCGATCCGAGCGCGGCGGTGCAGCGGTCAATGGACGAGATGCGTGAGGATTATGAGCATCAACTCGACGCCCGGTACGCCGGTGCGCGTGGCTACATCGACGCCATTGTGTATCCCGAGGACACGCGCGCGACGCTCGCGTTGGCGCTTCGCGCCGCGTGGCAGAATCCGGGCCCGCACCTGGGGCCCTATGTCATCCCGCCGTTCGTGCGCGCCATCTGAGGCACGCGACATCCGGAACGCGCTCCCACCCATCCCACTTTCTGGAGGAACAATGCCCCACGTTCGACACGCTCTCGCCGCGCTGCTGATGACTGCCGGCGCACTCGGCGCACAGGCCGCCAACGATCCGGACCGCCCGGCGGCACAGGGCAACGATCCGATGCCGGCCGGGTGGAGCTTCCGGCTGGACAACCCGGCCGCCAATCGCGCGACCCTGCGCTTCGTCGCCGATGGCGGCGCGCTCCACGTGACGGCGGGGCCCGCGGCGACGTATTGGAATCCCGCGAACCGCACCACGGGGGCCTACACGCTGCAGGCGACGTTCACCCAGATGAAGGCGCCCGCGCACGCGGAGGCCTACGGCCTCATCTGGGGTGGCGGCGATATCGACGGCGCCAACCAGAACTATCTCTATTTCGTGATCCGCAAGGACGGGAAGTACCTCGTGCGCCACCGGGCCGGCGCGGCGACGCACAACATCCAGGAATGGACGGAGCACCCGGCAATCGTGAAGGAAGGGGCCGACGGCCGCGCGGCCAACACCCTGCGGGTCGAGGTCACCACGGCGGGCTCAAGGCTCTACGCCAACGACCAGTTGGTGCTCGACGTTCCGCGCCAGGGGATGGCGCAGGTGACGGACGGGGAGGTGGGGATGCGCATCAACCACAACCTCGACGTGCGCGTCACGGACTTCGCCGTCCGGAAGTAGCTACCGGCCGTCGGTGATGACGTAGCCACGCTTGACGTCGGACGCACCCGCCTTCGTGCCCAGCCCCACGGCGAGCCCGAAGGCGAGTGCCGTTCCGCCCGTCACGAGCGGGACCAGCCAGGCGATCGGGGCCAGGGCGATGGCCGCGCCGACGCCCGCCACGATGGCGGCCGTGCCGGTGAGGGCGGCGTCCACATAGCGCAGTCGTTCGCGCACGAACCGGCGCGCGCCGCGATAGCCCATCCAGGCGGTGCCGAGCGTGATGACCAACGATAGGAATCCGAGCATCGCAAGAACCTCCGTTGGCCGTCCGTACGGCGCGTCTTGTTCGGGGGTTTCGGAACCGCTACGATACCAGGGTGACCGATTTCCCAGACCGCCGCGTTGTCCTGCTGGAGGCCGAGCTCCGGAGGGTCCGGGGCGACCTCGAGCGCACCCTCGACGCGATGCCTCCGGAGCGGATCCACCGCGCCCCGGGTCCCGGCGGCTGGAGCCCTGCCCAGCTTGTCTGGCACCTCGCGAAGGTCGAACGGGGCACCGCGCGGCTGCTGGAGCGCCTCGATGCCGCCCTCGCGCCGATGGCCACCGTGCCGCCCGGCCCGCGCACGGATGCCCTCCTCAAGATGCTTGACCAGTACGCGCACCTCGACCGTACCAGGAAGTTCGTCGCCCCCGAAGGGCTCAAGCCGCCGGCCACGGTGGACTACATCGCGGAGCGGGGGCGCTTGGCCGACGGCCGGGCGCAGCTCCTCGACATCGTGCGCCAGGCGGGGCCGCGCCTCTCGTTGCACCGCTTCGACCACACCTTCATCGGTCCGCTCGACGGGTGGCAGTGGACGCTGTTCATCGCGCGCCACGAGGAACGGCATCACGCCCAGCTCGTCGAGATCCTCGCCGCCCCGGCCTGAGGCCCGGTCGCGGTTAGATTCCGCGGATGGGCCGTCCCGTCATCCCTGAACTCCTCGCGCCCGCCGGCACGCTCGATGCCGTGCGGGCGGCGGTGGCCAATGGGGCCGACGCCGTCTATTGCGGGGCGTCGCGGTTCAATGCCCGGGACGACGGCGCCCAGCTCACGCTCGACGAGCTTGGGCAGGCCTGCCTGATTGCGCACGAGCGCGGGGTGCGCATCTATCTCACGCTCAACGTCCTGATCAAGCCCGCGGAGATGGCCGACGCGCTCGACTACCTCGGCGAGTGCGTTGCGCGCGGGATCGACGCGGCAATCGTGCAGGACGTCGGGCTGATCCGGATGATCCGGCAGGTCTACCCCACGTTCGAGATCCACGGCTCGACCCAGCTCACGGTGCACGATGCCAGCGGCGCGCGGGTGATGGGCCGGCTCGGCGTGGGTCGCGTGGTGCTCGCCCGGGAAAACACGCTTGACGACATTCGCGCGATCCGCGACGCGGTGCCCGGTCTTGGGCTCGAGTCGTTCGTCCACGGGGCGCTGTGCATCTCGTACTCGGGCCAGTGCTATATGTCCGGGATGATCTCCGAGCGGAGCGCCAATCGCGGCTCCTGCGCGCAGTCGTGCCGCAAGGACTATGTCCTGCACGATACGCGTACCGACGCGGAGCTCGACCGCGGCTATCTCATCTCGGCCAGGGATCTCGGCGCGTGGGAGCACCTGGCCGAGGTCGGCGCAGCGGGCATCGGCTGCCTCAAGATCGAAGGGCGCAAGAAGAAGCCCGAGTTCGTGGCGACGGTCACCAAGGGCTACCGCGAGTTCCTGCAGCGCGTGGAGCGGGGGACCTTCACCGCGCCGACCTTTGAGGACGTGCAGCCGCTCGTCCAGATCTTCTCGCGCGGCTTCACCGGCGGGATGTACGGCGGACGCGCCGGGCGCGACTACATCACGCGCACGCAGCCGGACAACCGCGGGCTCGAGCTCGGCGTGGTCATCGGGACGCAGGGCGACGAGGTGATCGTCGAGGTCCGCGCCCCGATCGCGGAGCGCGATGGACTCGGTTTCGAGCCGCCGGCGGGCGGCCATCTCGAGAGCGTGGGCTTTGCGGCCGGGTCGGTACGCACCCTCTCGGTGCGCGATGGGACGCACACGCAGGCCATCCGCGCGCGTCGGGCGGTGCCCACCGGATGGCGCGTCGTGCGGAACGCGCAGGTGAATCTCCTGGAGAGCGCCCGGGCGTCGTACGCCGGGCTGGGGCGCGAGGCGCGCCGTCGGCGCGTGCCGCTCACCGCTCGCGTGTTCGGCACCGCAGGCTCGTCGCTCAAGGTGATCTTCGAGGCCGCCGGCGAGACGGTCGAGCAACGCAGCGCGATGCCGCTTGCGGGCGCACAGTCGCGCGCGCTCGACGAGGCGCGGCTCCGCGAGCAGCTCGGCCGGCTTGGCGAGACGCCGTTCGTGCTCACCGAGCTCACGTGCGATGGCTTGGGCGACGGGCTCTTCCTGCCGGTGAGCGAGCTCAACCGGCTGCGGCAGGACGCCGTTGAGGAACTCGTGCAGCGGCGCCACTGGGCGCACGATGCGGAGGTCGCGGGGCGCGCGGGGCGCATCGCGGCGGCGATGGCGGGCGGCGCGCCTTCGGCGCCCACCGCGGCCGCTGCCACGGGATCGCATCTCGTTGCCGAGGTCTGGCGCGTCGAGGACGGCGAGGTGGCACTGGTCGCTGGCGCCGACGAGATCGTGCTCGATCCGTTCTTGCGGCATCCGTTTCCGTCGGTGACGCGCGTGGCCGCGCTCGCGGCATCGGCGGCCGCCCAGGGGGCCTCGCTGCGCCTCCGGCTCCCGACGATCGTGCGTCCCGAGGAGCGGAAGCGGCTCGACAAATGGCTCGCCCTCGGTACGCCGCTGTTGTCCGGCCATCTCGGGCTGCTGGTGGAACTCGCCGACGCCGGTCGCGACGTGCGCGCCGACTACGCCGTCAATTGCTTCAATGCGGTGACGGCGGCGGAGTACTTCGCGCTCGGTGCGAGCGGAATCACGCCCAGCATCGAGCTGACCACGGAGGAAATCGGCGCCGTCGTGGCACCGTGGCAGGGCCGGGGCTTCGAGGTGGTCGTCCACGGGCGGCCCGAGGGGATGACGCTCGAGCACTGTGTCTTGAGCGCCGCCTTTGACCGCACGCCGACGCACTGCCGCGACCTCTGCACCAAGACGCACCCGGACGTGGCGCTCACCGACCCCGCGGGCTACCGCTTCCCGGTGGCCACGGACTACGCCTGCCGCAACCGGCTGCTGCACTCGCGTCCGATCGAGGCGAGCGAGTATCTCCCGCGGCTCTGGGCGCAGGGCATCCGGAGCTTCCGGCTGCTCTTCAACGTCCCGGGCGATCGTGTGGCCGACACCGTGGCCGCATATCGCGAGGCGGTGGACGCCGTGGCGCGCGGGGAGCGTGCCACGCGCGGGCCGCGCGAGCTCGTCGGGGAGATGTTCACGCGCGGACACTTCGCCCGCGCGGTCTGACGCCTACCCGTCGAGGGCGCGCCGCACGGTCCGCGCGAGGTCCTCGATGCTGAATGGCTTGGAGAGGAGCCGTCCGCCGCTGGGCATCCCCTGCCGCCACTGCAGCGCCTCCTCGCTGAACCCGGAAATGAAGATGACGGGCACATCGGCGCGCGCCTGACGGATGCGCGCCACGGCCTCGACGCCGCTGAGCTCCGGCATCACGAGGTCGCTGAGGATGAGGTGGATCGTTCCCTCGTGCGCGGCCGCGCGGGCCACGCCGTCGAGGCCGTCCACCGCAGAGAGCACGGTGTAGCCCAGCCGCGAGAGGAGCTTCACCGTCACCTCGCGCACGCTGGTTTCGTCCTCGATCACGAGAATGGTCTCGTCGCCCTTGGCGCGGTCGAACCGCGTCGGGGGCAGGGGGTCGGGGGGCGGCCCTTCGTCCTCGGCCACCTGCGGGAAGAAGAGCGAGAAGGTCGTCTCCACGCCGCGTGTCGAGCGCACGCGCACGTGGCCGCCCGCCTGGCTGACGGTCCCGTAGACGGTGGCGAGCCCGAGCCCCGTGCCGCCCGAGAGCGACTTGGTGGTGAAGAAGGGCTCGAAGATCTGGCCGAGGATTGCCTCGTCGATGCCGGTGCCGGTGTCCGTGACGTCCACGCGCACCCACGAACCGGCCGGCAGCGCGAGGGAGCCCTTGCCCGCGTCGCGAATGACGATGTTCTCGCCGTGGATGGTGAGGGTTCCGCCGTCGGGCATCGCGTCGGCGGCGTTGACGACGAGGTTCACGAAGATCTGTTCGAGGGCGGCGGGGTCCACCCGCACCCGCGCGAGGGTGGCGGGGAGATCCACGTCGAGCCGTGCGCGCCCGCTGAGCAGCCGTCGCAGGAGCGGGGCGAGCTCAAGGACGTGCGCGCCGAGGTCGAGCACGCGCGGCTCGATCATCTGGCGTCGCGCAAACGCGAGGAGGCGGCGCGTCAGCTCGGCGCCGCGGTGTACCGCGCTTTCGATCTCGTTGAGGTGGCCATCGAGCGTTGCCGGGGTCGCCGTCGGATCGCGCATCAGCGAGAGATTGCCGACGATCGCCGTGAGCAGGTTGTTGAAGTCGTGGGCGACGCCGCCGGCCAGGCGCCCGACGCTCTCGAGTCGCCGCGCCGCGAGGAGCTCGGCCTCGAGCCGCCGCCGCTCGCGGATGTCGCGCGCGGAGACAATCAGGTGCGGCGTGCCATCGGGCTCGACAAAGGGCCGCGAGACGGCTTCGAGCGGGATCCAGTCGTCGGTGGAGGACTGCGCACGGAACGGGATGGTCGCCGGCACCGTGTCGTCGCGCGCAAAGGCGCGCTCCATTGCGTCGCGGAGCAGGACGGTGTCGTCGGGGTGCACGAAGATGAAGCCGTTGGCGCCGATCAGCGCGTCCGGCTCGCGCCCGAGGACGCGGTGCAGGGAGGGGCTCGCGTATTCGATCGTGCCGTCCGACGACACCATAAAGATGATGTCGCTCGCGTTCTCGATCATCGAGCGGAACCACTCCTCTCGGGCGGCGAGGGCGGCCCGGAGCCGCTCCTCCTCGCTGGCGTCGTGCGCGACGACGAGAATCCCGATGATCTCGCCGCCGCGTACCACGGGCGTGATCCGGAGTGCGTACGGCCGGGCCCCGAGACCCGGCGCGAGCCGCAGCGATTCAAGCCGCAACTGCGACTCGCCCGCGATCCCGCGCGTGAAGATGTCGTGCCAGAGCCCCTTGCGTCCCGTCGGCACGATCTCCTGCACCGGCATCCCCTGGGCAACCGGCGAGTCGCGGACCTCCTTCACCAGCCCGATAAAGCGGTCGTTGAAGGCAATCAGTCGCCCCTCGGGATCCGCGATGAACACGGGGTCGCTGCTGCTCGCCAGCGCCGTGGCCAGCAGTGCCTCGGAGGCAGTGGCGGTGTGCTCGGCGGCCGCGCGCGCGTCCGCCTCCTCGATGGCGCGCCGCCGTTCCACCTCGAGCAGCGACACCAACATCCCCGCGCCGAGCGCAACGATGAGCGGGATCCCGCCGAAGGTCAGGAACTGCCCGAGGAGCTTGCTCTCAGGCAGGAGATGCGCGAACGGCTCGATCAGCCGGAGCGCGCCGTAGGTCACCAGGGCCAGCCCGAGCGTCCGGCGCCCGAGCGCGGACGCGGCCTGGCCCTTGCGCAGGATGAGGAGCCCCGACCATCCGTAGCTGAGTCCCCACGCGGCGGCCAGGACGCTCACCCGCACGAAGTAGCGGCGCATCGCGAGCGCGGGGTCCGTCGGCGCAGGGAGGAAGATCGTGACGGCTCCCACGGCCAGCAGGACGAGGATCACCCGCTCGCGCCAGTAGTGCCGCGGCTCGTCGGGGGTGCAGAGCAGCCGCATCCCCTTGCCCAGGAACTGCAGGTGCGTGCCGGCCGCGACAATGGCGAGGAAGGCGAAGAGCCGGCGATAGTCGCCGAGCGCGGGCGCGCCCACCGCAATCAGTGCCATCCCGGACATCGACGCGTACACGGCGAGCGCGACCCACATCCGCATCCATTCGCGCAGGTACTGGCGTCCATAGGACGCGTGCAGGGCCGCCAGGCTGACCGCGAAGCCCGTGGCGATGAGCGTGACGATGGCGGACGCGGACGCGTAGAGGGGGATGTGATCCACGGGGTGCGGGGAGGGGGCCACGGAGGATACCCAGCGGAGCGCGGTCGCGCGAGCCGGATGCGCCACGCGTTGTGGGGATGCCGACCCCCGCCAACCGGTCGCTATCCTTCGGTGTGTCCGCGCCCTCGCCCCCCGCTCCGCACCCCCGCCTCGACGAGGCGCGCGCGCTCCTCCGGGGGACATTCGGCTACGACGACTTCCGCGCCGGCCAGGCCAACGCCGTCAGCGCCATCCTCGGCGGGCGCGACACGCTGGTGATCCTTCCCACCGGCGGCGGCAAGTCGCTCTGCTTCCAGGTGCCGGCGCTTGTCCTCGACGGGCTCACGGTGGTGATCTCGCCGCTGATTTCCTTGATGAAGGACCAGGTGGACGCGCTCGCCGCCCGCGGGCTCCCGGCCACCTACATCAACAGCACGCTCTCGCCGTCCGAGGTGAGCGAGCGGATGTCGCGCGTGCAGCGCGGCGAGGTCAAGCTCCTCTACCTCGCGCCCGAGCGCTTTGACCTCGGGCGGATGGCCGAGCGCCTGCGCGCGGTGGGCGTCACCCTGCTCGCCGTGGACGAGGCGCACTGCATCAGCGAGTGGGGGCACGACTTCCGCCCGAGCTACCTCCGCGTGAAGGACGTGCGCCAGCAGCTCGGCGCGCCGCCCACGGTGGCCCTGACGGCAACGGCCACGCCCGAGGTGCGCGAGGACATCGTCCGGCAACTCGCGCTCGACGATCCCGAGATCGTGATCACCGGGTTCGACCGGACCAACCTCTCGTACCACGTCATCCCCACAAGGAACGACGCGGCGAAGGACGAGACGATGGTCGGGCTGGTGCGCGGGCAGGCCGAGGGCGTCGCGATCGTCTACGCGAGCACGCGGAAGACCGTGGAACGGATTGCCGGGGTGCTGCAGCGCGCCAAGGTGCCGGCGGTGGCCTACCACGCCGGCCTCGACGACGCGCACCGCGCGGAGGTGCAGGACGCCTTTATGAGCGGGCGGGTGCGGGTGATCGTCGCGACCAACGCCTTTGGGATGGGGATCGACAAGCCCGATGTGCGGCTCGTGATCCACCACGCGATCCCGGGGACGCTCGAGGCCTACTATCAGGAGGCCGGGCGCGCGGGGCGCGACCGGCAGCCCGCGACGGCCATCCTCCTGCACGCGTTTCCCGATCGCTTTACGCACGAGTTCTTCATCAACGGCGCGCTCCCTGCGCGCGCGACGGTGGAGGCGGTGTATGCCGCAGCGCAGCGACTCGCCGGCGGCGACGGGCTGTTGACGGCGTCGGCGGCGGAACTCGCGGCCACGGCCAAGGGGAAGGTGAGCGATCGCGAGGCGGAGTCCGCGCTGCGGATTCTCGCGCGGGGCGGCGCGCTCGCCGTGGCCGACGCGTCGCGCACGCACGCGCACGTGCGGCTGCTCGCGACGCCGGAGCGGATCCGGCGCGAGCTCCCCGAGGCGGAGTACGGCCTTGAACTCGCGTTGCTGCGCTCGCTCTGGAAGCGCGCACGCGGCGGATTGCACACCGGCATCGTCGCTGACCTGGACGCGCTCCCCCCGGGACTCGGCGGCCCAATGGGGGCGAGCGGGCTCCTCGACGCACTGCAGGGGCGCCAGTTCCTCGTCTGGCACCGACTCGGCGAGGGGATCACGCTCACCGATCCCTCGCGTGCCATCGACGGATGGCCGGTGGACTGGGCTGCCCTCGACCGTCGGCGGCGCGGCGAACTCCGCAAGCTGGAGATGGTCCAGAAGTACGCATACACGGACCAGTGCCGGCGCGCCTTCGTGCTGCGCTACTTCGGCGATCCCGCCGCCCGCCCGCGCTGTGACAACTGCGACAACTGTCTCGGGATCAGGCACGAGGCGCGTGTGCCTGAGACGGGGGCAAACCCCAGGCGTCGCCCCGCCGCGCAGAAGGCCGGCGCGACCGACCTGCCGCTCTCACGCGACGAGATCGCCCGGATGGATGCCCTCCGCGCGCTGCGGTCGCGGTTGGCGAAGGAGCAGGAGGTGCCGGCGTACGTGATCTTCCCCGACCGCGCGCTGCGGGAGATCGCGCGCGCCAACCCGCGCAGCGCGGCCGCGCTCGGCCAGGTCCACGGCGTCGGCCCCGCGCGGCTTGAACGGTTTGGCAAGGCCGTCCTGGAGGCGCTCGCGGATGCCTGAACGGCGCCCCGTGGGTGCGGGGCGCCGTCGGGCCGGCACTGCCGTCCGCTCAGTTCCCGACGGGTTGGCACTCGTCAATGATCTGGCGCCTGAACTGTCGTGCGTCCTCGAGCACCGGCCAGAACTGGTCGAGATAGCGTTTGGCGTTGGCGAGCGGCCGCGCGTCCTGCCCGGGGAGCGGGGTTGACCAGATCGAGTCGATGGCCGCGCGCTGGTTCTGAAAGAGCGCCACCGTGGGCGCCCACTGCTCGGCGGTGCGGCACGGGCCGCGATGCCGCCGCTCGCGCACCGAGCTCAGGCCGAGCGCCCGGTTGGGGAAGGCATAGCGCGCGTTCACCACGCCCGTCCAGTCGAAGTCGTACGCCACCGGACGGAACTCGCGCGCCGGATTCCGGAACATCGCGATGTTGTGCAGCCCCGCCACGGACCAGTCGGTATTCCCTACCCAATACTGGAAGAGCGAAATGACGTTCATCGGCTCGGGGACGATGTACTCCCAGGTCACCCCCGTGGTCTCGACGTGCTCCAGCCTGTGCTCATCGGCCACCTCATCCGCCACTTCGAGGAAGAACGCGGTGACGGCGATGGGCTTCACGCGCTCCGTGGAGTCCACGTAGGTCACCTGGATGAGCCGCGTCCGATGGTGGACCGGGTCGAGCAGCGCATAGGTCTGGTAGACCTGGTATTCGGTGAAGATGTACTGCTGATAGTCGCTGGAGCCCGGACGGCAGGGGGTCACGAGCTTGAGCCGCGGATTCCCGCGCAGGATCGAGCTGTCGCGCACCGCGCGCTCGGCGCGCAGGAAGAGCGGCGGAAAGGCGCAGTTGCCGGCCTGGCGGCGGAAGTGTCCGCGGGCACGCAGCTCCACGGGGATCACGCGCTCGGCCCCCGAGGCGTCCCGGTACTTCATTTCCGCGCCGAACCAGCGCAGCGCGGTCGAGTCGCGTTCGCGGAGGAGGTCGCGGAGGTTCGTGGTGAGCACGACCTGCAGCGGCTCCCGCGACTTGAAGAGCTCCTGCGCGCCGATGGCCGGCGCGGCGCAGGCCGCGGCGCAGGCCGCGACGCAGGCGAGAACGGCCAGGCGTCGGATCATCGAAACTCCACGCCGCGCAGCGGCGAATCGGGGATTGTCGAGAGGTCGTCCGAGACCACGCCGGGGGTCACGGTCTCCGCCATCGTCACGCCGTACTCGAGGACGCGGACGTCGTTCTCCTGCACGCTGCCGAGGAACTTCCAGTGATGGAAGAGCGAGGCAAAGCGCGGCTCGCAGACGGCGCGCGCCGCGGCCACGTCCGCAGCCTTCACGCGGAGCAGGAACTCGTACTCCGGGTGCTCCTCCAGCGCGTCGGCGTCGTCCGCGAGGTCGGGGTCGTTGCGCTTGCGTCGGCGCCAGGCGCGGTCCGCGAGGGCCTCGAGCTGCTCGGGGGCGAGGCCCTTGAGCACCTCTTCGTCGAGCTTGGCGATGAACATCCCGGTGCGGTTGGCCGTCTGGAGCGCGCGCTCGAGCTGGCGTTCGGCGGTCCGGCCCTCGAGCGTGGCCGGGCGGCCGAAGTCGGTCCACCAGAGGAGCAGCATCAGCGCGTTGAAGCCAATGGAGATCACCCACGAGACCGACGGCGCGACGGCCGCCGCCATTCCGATCCCGATCACGACGAAGATCCCGGCGGCGTCCTTGCTGTCGTCGAGCGAGGTGCGGAAGCGGACCGCCGCCACGATGCCGCCGAGCGAGAAGGCGAGGGCGAGCGAATGCTTCACGAGCACCACGATCCCCGCCGCGACCACCGGGAGGATCAGGTACGTCTGCACGACGGACTGCTGGAAGCCCTTCTTCCGCCGCGTGAGCGTGTAGATCCACGCCACCGGGAGCGAGGTGGCGAAGGCGGTGCCCATCGCGATGATGGCGGCAATGGCGGTGGGCGTCCCGGCGTCGCCGTCCAGGACGGCGGGCGCGCCTCCGACGAGGTCGCGCATCGTCTCGCCATTGAGCGCCCCCCAGTTGGGGAGGGCGTAGTTTCGGAGCGCGACCGCAATGCCGCCGAGGACCGCATAGTAGACCAGCGTGCGCGCGACGACGTTGCGCCAGAGATAATACCTGCTCAGATCGGGCATCGGTGCGATTGGGGGTTGGACGAAACTGTGGGGTTGACGCCGGGGAGGCAACTGTCCCGACCGGGGATTCGGTGGGTATCTTCCGTGAGACCTCCACCCGCCACCCCGCGCGCGATGTCCCACGCCTCCCGTCGCATCCTTCGCTCCCTGCTGATGCTTGCGGCCGTGGCTGGTACGGCCGCCGCGCAGGGGGGGCCGCCGTCCAAGCCGGCGCTCGTCGTCTTCATCACCGTCGATCAGCTCCGTCCGGACTATCTCGAGCGCTGGGCCACCCAGTTCACCGGCGGCTTCCGCCGACTCCTCGACGAGGGCGCCTTCTTCTCGCGGGGGGTCCACGACCACGGGATCACGGAGACGGCTCCCGGGCACGCCTCCACGCTCTCGGGCCGCTTCCCCTACAGCACGGGCATCTCCTCCAACTCGGCGGGCGTCAACACGCGCGATGTCACGCTCGTGGGCGCGCCGAGCGGCGTCGGCGCCTCGCCGGCCCGCTTCCAGGGGACGACGCTCGTCGATTGGATGACCGCGGCCGATCCGCGCACGCGCGTGCTCTCGGTCTCCCGCAAGGACCGCGGCGCGATCCTCCCGGTGGGGCGGGGGCAGCATCCCGTGTTCTGGTATTCGCCCGTGACCGGCGGCTTCGTGACGAGCACCTGGTACGCGGATACGCTCCCAACCTGGGTGCGGCGCTTCAACGCGGAGTCGCGCGTGGCGAGTCGCTACGCGGGGCGCACCTGGGATCTCCTGCTGGGCGACTCCGCCTATCCGGAGCCCGACTCGGTCCCCGCGGAAGGCCGACGCGGCGAGTTCCAGTTCCCCTATGTGCTCGCCGCCGATTCGGCGCTCGCACAGAACATCCTTGGGAATTTCCCGTGGATGGACGAGTACATCCTCGACTTCGCCTGGGAGGGGCTGCAGGCGCTCGACCTGGGTGCGGGCCCGCAGACGGACATTCTCGCGGTCTCGCTGTCCACCACGGACGCGGTGGGCCATCGCTGGGGCCCGGACTCGCGGGAGCTGCACGATCAGGTCCTCCGGCTCGACCGCTCGCTGGGCGTCTTCCTCGATGCGGTCATTGCGAGGTACGGGCGCGACCGCATCGTGCTGGCGCTCACGGCCGACCACGGCGTGGCGCCGATCCCCGAGGTGCGGTCCGTGTGGGGCGACAACAGTCGCGCGGGGCGGGTGCCCACGGATGCGTTCCGGGCCGTCTTCGCCCGGCTCGTCCCCGACGTGCAACGCACGGGCGTGGCGGGGGACGCGTTCTCCTTCGACTTCCCGACCTTCGAGGTGGACCGCTCCAAGGCGCAGGGGCGGGAGCGGCAGATGCGGTTCATCGCGCGCGCCTTTGCGGTCGAGGCCCGCAAGATTCCCGGCGTGCTGCGCGTGGACGTGATTGACGACCTTGCGCGCGCGGACACGGTGGCCGACGACATCGCCCGGCGCTGGCTCCATATGTTCCGCCCCGGCGGCAACGTGATTGCGGCCATCACGCTCCAGCCATACTGGTACTTCGGCGAGGGGAGCGCGTCGCACGGGACGCCGCACGACTACGACGCCCGGGTGCCGGTGCTCTTCTGGGGCGCGCCGTTCAAGGCGCTGCACGACGACGGCCGCGCGCGCGTGGTGGACATCGCGCCGACGCTGGCGCGGCTGCTGGGGGTGCCGCCGACGGAGCGGCTCGACGGCCAGGTCCTCAGCCGCGCCTTCGTGTCGCCGCCGGAGTAGATTCGGGGATGCACGATTCGATCTATTTCCAGGACCATCATCTCGCGATCCGCGATATGGTCCGCGCGTTCGCGCGTGAAGAGGTGGCTCCTGTTGCCCGGCGGCTCGACGACACCCAGGAGTTCCCTTGGGCGAACGTCAAGCGGATGGCCGACCTCGGGCTCCTCGGGATCCCGTGGCCCGAGGACCTCGGCGGCTCCGGCCTCGACACCATCAGTTTCATCATCGCGATCGAGGAACTGGCGCGCGTCTGCGCCTCGCACTCCATCACGATTTCCGCCCACACGACCCTCGGCACGTCGCCCATCGTGAATTTCGGGACGGAGGCGCAGAAGAAGCGCTTCGTGCCGCGGCTCGCGACCGGGAGCGTCCTCGGCGGCTTCGGGCTCACCGAGCCCAACGCGGGCTCGGACGCCGGCGGCACGCAGACCACCGCGGTGAAGCGGGGGAACCACTACCTCCTCAACGGCACCAAGCGCTTCATCACGCACGGGGGCGTCGGCGAGATCTTTGTGGTGACCGCCGTGACGGAGCCGGGCGCGGGGACGCGCGGGATCTCCAGCTTCATCCTGAACAAGGAGACCTGCGACCTCGAGGCGGTGAAAGGGCTGGGCATTGGGCACGATCCCGAGCTGAAGCCAATGCCGGGGTTCCGCTCCGGCAAGAAGGAGGACAAGCTCGGCTGGCGCGCCTCCGACACCCGCGAGCTGATCTTCGAGGACGTCGAGGTCCCCGCGGAGAACCTCCTCGGCGGAGAGGGGCGGGGGTTCACCAACTTTATGAAGACCCTCGACGCGGGGCGGATCGGCATTGCCTCGCTCTCGCTTGGCGTGGCGCAGGGGGCGTTTGAGGAGGCGCTCAAGTACACGATGGAGCGCAGGCAGTTCGGT
>CAYXQS010000031.1:0-1084 GCA_964466515.1 uncultured Gemmatimonas sp.
CGCGCGTGAGCATATGCGCCTCGTCGATGATATAGACCTTGTAGCGGTCGTCGCCCGACGGGGCGTACATCGCGCGCTCGCGCAGGTCGCGGGCGTCGTCCACGCCGCGGTTGCTCGCGGCGTCGATCTCCACCACGTCGAGGGAGGCCCCGCCGCCCCAGACACGCGTGCAGGACGGACACTCGCCGCAGGGTTCCCGGTCCTCGCGCCGACGCTCGCAGTTGAGCGCCATTGCCAGCACGCGCGCGAGCGTGGTCTTCCCGGTCCCGCGTGGCCCGCAGAAGAGATACGCGTGGGCCACCCGCCCCCCGAGGATCGCATTCCGGAGGGTGTTCGCGACGTGCGACTGCACCGCCACGTCCGCGAACTTCCTGGGGCGATACTTCCGGGCCAAGGCGAGGGACATTCCCTGAATTTAGCTCGTGGGCGGGAAGTCTGCTTGGATCGTGCTTGGGACAGAACGGCACTTTACCACGAAGGCACGAAGGGCACGAAGGAGCTCGTACACGGGACAGATCCGTGGCGGACGTAAGGCATCTGCGCACCATTCACGTCTTTTCCTTGGGGGTTCACCACCGATGTGTCGGTGCGGACCCCAAAAAAATTCAGCACGCCGCGCCGATGCCCTACGCCCGTCCCAGAACCGTCCCGTGCAGTGCCCCCTTCGTGCCCTTCGTGCCCTCGTGGTGAACCGCCGTTCAGCCCTTCCACGACCACAAAAGAACTCACGCGGGGAGCACCGCCGAAGCGCGCTCACCCGCGTGAGTGTTCCAGGCCTGACGGAGCGACGATGGACTCCACGTACCGTTGCTGCCTTTCGGCCCTGGCGGAGTTGGTGGGCCGAAGCCCTCCGGGACCTGGAACGAGCGGAAGTTACCCGGACGCAACGCCCCAATCAACCGGGCAGCTACCGCACGCTCAACCAGGTGGCGAACGCCGTCGCCGCAAACCACATCCAACTGATGTGCCGCCCCTTCGCCACCCAGAGCGAGAGCACCGTCAGCCCCGCAAAGGTCGCCGTCATCAGCAGCATCACCGCGCGCCACTGCCCCCCGAACGCGGCGCCGTCAAACGCCGCCACGAA
>CAYXQS010000031.1:1094-2090 GCA_964466515.1 uncultured Gemmatimonas sp.
TCCTCTTCGTGGCGGCGTTTGACGGCGCCACGAAGAGGATCGCCGCAAGCCCCAGCAGCGTCACGCTCAGCGAGTGCCACGCGAGGCGCAGCGTCTGCCGGGTCACGGGGTCATCCACCGCGCGCCGGTGGTGCGCGTCCCCCTCCGCCGACCGTCGGAAGAGCCGGTGCAGAATGACCTTCTCCCCCAGCAGCGAGTGCGCCGCCGCCGCGCCCAGCACCAGGATCCCGCCCGCCACGAGCCACCAGTTCATCGCAGCACCTCCGCCAGGACATCCGCCGCCCGAGCACACGCCGCATCATCCACATCGAGATGGAGGACGCAGCGCACCCGTGTCGGGTTCCAAGGAGTGACGAGCACCCCGAGGTCCCGGGCACGCGCCACGACCTGCGCGGATGGCAGTCGGGGCGGCAGGTCAATCATCACGATATTGGTATCCGGCGGCACCACACGGACTTCGCTCGCCGCCTTGGCAATGCCGGTCGCGAGCGACTGCGCCCGGCGATGATCCGCTCCCAGCTTGGGCAGGTGCTCGTCGAGCCCGTGCAGTGCCGCCGCGGCCAGGATGCCGCTCTGCCGCATCCCGCCGCCCAGTCGCTTGCGCACCTCCCACGCGCGCTCCATTGCCCGTTCACCCCCGGCGAGCGCCGCCCCCACCGGCGCGCCGAGTCCCTTGGAAAACGCCACCATCACCGTCTCGGCACACGCCGCGAACTCCGCGAGCGGCGTCCCCGTGGCCACGTGCGCGTTCCAGAGCCGCGCCCCATCGAGGTGCACCGGCAACCCCGCCTCGGCCGCCGTCTCGTGGATGGCACGCAGTTCGGTGAGCTGCGTCACCATTCCGCCCGCCCCGTTGTGCGTGTTCTCCGCGCACACCAGCGACGCGCGCGGCGCGTGCGGCGACGGCGTCCGGAACGCGGCACGCAGCGCATTGGCGGTGAGCACCGGCCCCTCGCGCACCAGCCGCGGCTGCAGCCCCGCAATGGCCGCCACGCC
>CAYXQS010000031.1:2100-10295 GCA_964466515.1 uncultured Gemmatimonas sp.
GTCGTGGCAGAACACCTCGGTGCCGCGCGTGCCGAGCAGCCAGAGCGCGGCCTGGTTGGCCATCGTCCCCGTGGGGAAGAAGAGCGCGCGCGGCTTGCCGAGCATTGCCGCCACGCGCTCCTCGAGTCGACGCGTGGTCGGATCGCCGTCGAGGACGTCGTCCCCCACCTCGGCCTCCGCCATTGCCCGACGCATCGCGGCGGTGGGACGGGTGACGGTATCGCTGCGGAGGTCGATCGGCGGCTTCACGGGGGACCTTGCTCCTGCATCGCGGCGGCGGCCTCGGCGCCGAGCACAAAGGCGAATGCCGCATAATACGTCCAGAAGACGATCACGATGAGTGCGCCCAGCGTACCGGTGTAGATCGACTCCGGCGGAAACGCGCGCACGACGAGGGTGAAGATCACCCGCGCCACCTCGAAGAGCACGCCCGCCGTCACGCCGCCCGCGAGCGCGCTCAGCCAGGGCGTGCGCTGCTTGGGCAGCCAGCGGTAGAGCGCCGTGAACGCCGCGCCCAGCACCACGAGTGCGAGGAGCCGGTAGAGCACGTATTCCACGCCCGACATCAGGTTGTTGAGCACACCGAGGTCGGTGAGCGCGGTGCCGATCCGCCCGCGCGACACGGTGACCCACGCCGACAGCACCACCCACACCGCAAGCAGCACCGCCGAGATTGCCGAGAGTTGCACGTCCCAGAGCATCCCGCCCAGGACGCTGCGGTCGCGCCCGTGGGCGAACACGCGCTGCATCACCGCGCGCAGCGAACCGAAGAGGCGCGCCGAAAACACCAGGAAGCCGACGCCGCCGCCAATGCCGTACGCCGCGCGCGTGCGGATGAGGTCGGTGACCACCGGGTCGAGCATCGACCCCTCGACGCCGCGCGAGGGCACGAGGCGGTCAAAGAGATGCTGCACCATCAAGGTGGTCTGCTCCACCGACTCGCCGAGGAGGTAGCCCAGCCCCGAGGCCAGCAGGAGGATGAACGGAACGCCGGCGAGGAGGACGTTGAACGCCACCCCGCCGGCGAGAAATGCCACATCATCCTTCCGTGCGTTCGCCACCAGCGAGCGCAACACCCGCCACGGGAGCGGGCTCAGACGCCGTCTTCCTCGCCATCGAACGACTCGTCGCGCGCCTTCTTGTGCTGCGCGAGCCGCCGCTCGATTGCGCGCCGTGCATCGCGCGCCGCCGTCTTCCCGGTCTTTCGAATGTCCTTGATGGCGTCCCGCCCGGATTCCGCGATGTCGTGCACGGCCTCCAGGCCCGTCTCCCGCAGGTCCTCCACGGTGTCCCCGGCGCTCTCCGCCAGGTCCCGCGCGCGTCGGCGCAGCGTGCGTGCGGTCCGCCGCACCGACTCGCGCGTCTCCTCTCCCGACTGCGGCGCCAACAGCAGGGCAATGCCGGCCCCCAGCGCCAACCCGAGCAGGAAGAGGCCGCCCCCACCGCCCGACCGCCGCTCGATCACGACGGCGGGCTCATCCCTGTGTTCGCTCACGGCACCGCTCCGTTTAAAGTTCAACCAACACGAGGAACCGCGACGGCCGCCAGAACGTCACGGGCGACGAGATCCTCAACGACCCCTTGAACTTGCCGTCCGCCGGCGTGGCGTCCAGTCCCGTCATATCGTTCGGCGAGATGACCCGGTACGACTTCGACGGGTCCGGCAGCACCAGGTCGAGCGTCTGGGTGCGGTCGATCGCGGTGAACTCCGAGGCGTCGAGCGTGCGCGCCAGGACCGAGGTGCGACCGATCCCGAGCATCCCGCCGCGCTGCTCGATGATCCCGCGACGGATCAGGTCGTCCCGGCGGCCGGCCACCCAGTACACGGTGTTCTGCTCGGCGAGCAACGACTCGTTGTCCGACGCGAGCGACGCGCGCTCGCTGGCCAGTTGCAGGTTGGCGTCACGCAACTGCGCGTTCTGCGCCGTGAGCGCCGAGACCTGGTCGAGCAACGCGACGATCTCCGCCTTCTGGTTGTCCACGAGCGTCTGGAACGCGGCGATCGTGGAATCGAAGCGCGCGGTGAGCGCCTCGTTGCCGGCCGTGAGCGCCGCAATGCGACGGCGGCTCTGTGCCATCCGGTCCTCGGCGGTCTTCACGCGGGCCGTCAACTCGGTCACGCGGCCCATCAGCTGCGCGCGGGCCTGCGTCGGCGAGAGCGTCTCCATCTCACCGGTGGTCGACGCCACCGGCTGGCCGGTGCGGACCTTGTCGATCTCGGTGTTGACCTCCGAAATGAACTGCGAGGTGGCGACGACCTCGCTGAGGAGCGAGTCCTTCTCCGCGGACAGCGCCGCGGCCTGCGCGAGCTGCTTGTCGTACTCGGCCTTCGAGACGCAGCCCGTGACGGTGATCGCCAGGATGAGGGTGAACAGGATCTTGCGCATACGGGACACTCCAGTGGGGAGAAATGGGACGGAGCCGTGTTGCGGCAACCGGGAACATCCCGGGCCGTTCATTCGCCCGCGTCCGGATCGTCGGGCGCCGCTGTCACCGCAGGGCCGCCCGTCCCGGGCGCCGGTCGTGCGATCAGTGGCCCGCTCACATACCGCCGCACGGTCGCCGCTGTTCCGCCGACCGCGAGCTGATCGAAGAGGAATCCAAACTTGCGATCATACGCCGCCGCGAGTTCCGAACGCTGCGGCTCGCCCAGGTCCCAGAGCTTCCGCTTGAACGGGCCGAGCGCCTTCTTGCGGGTCTTATAGAAGAACTGCTCGTCGGTGTCGCCGGCCTTCCGCTCCTCGGCCGCGTTGGCGCGGAGCCAGGCGTAGACCTCCTCGCGCAGCGCCGTCGGCAGGTGGTCGTACAGCATATTCTGGAATCCCGTCGCGAGATGGATCTCGGAGGTCTCGGTCCGCGGGAAGTTGTGGAACGCGCCGTCGGGGAGCGTCGAGGCGCCGTGCTGCACCGCGCCGCTCAACCCGTATTTCCTTCGCGCCACGGCGGAGAGCGCCTCGAGCGTGCCCAGGTCGAGCGCGACGTCGGCAATGGATCCATCGCCCAGCACCACGCCGCCGTGGGACGTGCCGGACTGCACGGAGATCTTCGAGAGCCCCGTCATTCCCATGGCCTGCGCGGCCAGTGTCCGGTTGTACCCGTCCATAAACGCCTCGAGTTCCGGGACCGTCGAGTTCTCGGTGCCCACCTCGCCGATCTCCCCGCCCAGCGAGATCGTCACGCCCTGGGGCTCCAGCGACCGCACATAGCGCGTGAGCTCCACCGCCACTTCGTAGTTGGGCCGCTGCTGCGCGTCGAGCGTGGGCTGCGAGAGGTCCACCAGCGTCGAGGTGTCGATGTCGATGTTGTAGAAGCCCGCCGTGACCGCCTCGAGCGCGAGCTGCTTCACCGCGGCCATCTCGGTGGTTGGGTCGGCCTTGTACTTCTTGGCATTGACCTGGAAGTGATCGCCCTGGATGAACACCGGGCCGCGATGCCCCTCGCGCAGCGCCGCCGCCAGCATCACCGCCACGTACTCCGCCGGGCGCTGCTCGGTGTAGGCGATCTCCGAACGCGCGATCTCGAGGATGAACGCGCCGCCCTGCACCTGCCTGGCCGTGCGGAAGATGGCGCGCGCCGTGTCGTACGCGGCCCCGCGGACGTTGATGGCCGGCACCGTCACGGGCGGCACGTCGCCGCGGCCGCGGGCCATATAGAACGCGTGGATCGACGCGGAGAAGGTCCCCACCGCGCGCCCCGCCTCCCAGATGGCCCACCGCGCCCACTCCTGCTCCGGCGCCGCGCCAAAGACGGCGAGGCGCACCAGCGCATCCATCATCGGCGAGGCCAGGGCGGATTCGTCGGTCAGCGTCAGGCGGCCATTGGCAATGGTCGCCGCGGCGCCGAGGGCGCGGGTCACGGAGGCGGGAGCGTCAGACATCGGTCGAGGGGTCAAATACCTGGGAGAGAAGCGGACAATCAAAGATGCCAGTGCGGGTCGGCGGCGGGAAGCGCGTCCCACACGGCGCGCATCCCCTGCCAGTCGGGGTGGCCAAACTGGTGGTACGTCAGCTGCTTGCCCAGCTCCACGCCGGGCTGGTCGAGTGGGTCCACGCCGTAGAGCGCCGCGGCATAGATCGTCGCGAGCTCAAAGAACATCAGGAGTCCGCCGAGGTGCCACGCATCGGCGCGCTCCACGCGGAGCGTCATCGTCGGCCGGCCCGCGCGGGCGAGCGCGCCCGCCGTCGCGCGCGCCTCGGCGCGCAGCAACTCCGCAAAGCCGCGTCCGCGCAGGTACGCGAGCTCCGCCGGCGTGTCCGCCGATTCGGGAATCGTCAGCTCGTCGTGCCGCTCGACGTCAATGAACGTGATGGTCTTGTCGGCCGGTCCCTCCATAAACAGCTGCACCTGCGCGTGCTGATCGGTGGCGCCCACCGCGGCAATCGGCGTGGGACCCACCGCCTCGCCGGTCGCGTTGCGCTTGCCGAGCGACTCCGCCCAGAGCTGGACAAACCACGGCGCGAGGTCGCGGAACGCGTCGCTGTATGGCATCAGGACCTGCGTGCCCTGGCCCGCGCCGGTGTCCGCACGCCACTGCAGCGCGGCAAAGGCGAGCGCCGGATTCTCGCGGAACACGCCCGTGGCGCAGCGGTCGCGCATCGCGAGCGCGCCGGCAATCACGTGCTCGACGTCAATGCCGCAGAGCGCGGCCGGGAGCATCCCCACCGGGGTCAGCACCGAAAACCGGCCGCCCACGTTCGCCGGCACGGCAAAGCACGGAATCCCCTCGGCGTCCGCCACGCGGCGGAGCGCGCCCTTCACCGGGTCCGTGACAAAGGCGAGGTGCTCGCGCAACGGGAGCCCCGCGGCGCGCAGCCGGTCGCGCACCAGGAGATACTGCGCCATCGTCTCCGCCGTGCTTCCCGACTTGGAAATCACGAGAACGCGCGCGCCCGCGAGCGGCACGGTATCGAGCAACTCGCGCATCGTGCGCGGGTCGACGTTGTCCACCACGTGCAGCCGCGGCCGGCCGCCGCGCTGGTCGCGGGAGCGCGCGTTCCAGTCGCGCGCGAGCAGCGCCGTGCGCAGCGTGACGGCCCCCAGCGCCGATCCGCCAATCCCGAGGATCACGACGTCGTCGAGTCCCTGCCGGGCGCCCGTGGCCCAGTCGGTGGCGCGCGCCCGTTCCCCCGCCTGCGCCTCCAACTCACGGAACCCGAGCAGTCCCTGCGCGGCCTGCGCCTCGCAGGTGCGGTGCGCCGCCGCCAGCGTCGCCGCCAGCGCGTCCAGCGCCGCCGCGTCGGGGCCCGTGGGCACCGCGCCCGCGAGCATCCCGGTGACGTCGAGCCGGATGGTCACGCGCCCACCTCAACCGTGAGCCCGTCGTACGCGGGGCGGACGTTGGCCGGGAGCGTACGCTCCAGTTCCGCGTGCGCACTCTCGTGCGTGAGGTGCGTGAGGTAGGTGACCTGTGCGCCCACGCGCTCCGCGGCCGCCACCGCCTCGTCGATGGACAGGTGCGTCGGGTGCTCGCGCCGGAAGAGCGCGTTGATCACCAGGAGCCGCACGCCGCGCAGCGTGGCGATCACCGGGTCCGGCAGCGACTTGGCGTCGGTGATGTACGCGAGGTCGCCGATCCGATACCCATACACGCGCATCCGTCCGTGTGGCACCTCCACCGGCGTTACGTCAAACGGCCCGATGCGTACGCGCACGCCGGGCTCGAGCGGATGCGCCGTGCCCTCGGGCTTGCTCGTGCCGGGCAACGCCTTGAGCGTCGGGTCGAAGATGTAGCCGAAGCGCCGGGCGAGCGCATCGAGCGTCTCGGGCGGGCCGTAGATCGGCAGCGCCCCGTGGTGCCGCACCGAGAGCGACCGGATGTCGTCGATCCCGTGCGTATGGTCGGCGTGGTCGTGCGTAAAGAGCACGGCGTCGACGCGGTCCACGCGTGCGGCCACGAGCTGCAGGCGCAGCTCGGGCGGCGTATCGACCAGCAGCCGCGCATCGCCGGACTCCACCAGCGCGCCCACGCGGCTGCGGCGGTCCCGTGGGTCGTCGGAACGGCAGACCGGGCACTCGCACCCAATCTGCGGCACACCAAAGCTCGTGCCCGTCCCGAGGAAGGTCAGCTTCACACCGTCTCCACCTTGAGCTGGTTGGTCGAGCCGGGGACGTCAAAGGGCACGCCCGCCGTGACGACGATCCGTTCGCCCGGCGCCGCGAGCCCGCGCTGCACGAGCTGCTCGCGCGCCAGCGCCGCCATCTGCTCGTAGGTCTCGCAGTGCGGCACGAGCACCGGGACCACGCCCCACACCAGCGCAAGCTGCCGGTAGGTGCGCACGTTGTCGGTCAGCACCACGATCCGAACCCCCGGGCGTCGCGCCGCAACGATTCGCGCGGAGAAGCCGCTCTTGGTGAAGACCACGATCGTCTTGCTCCCGAGCAGCCGCACTGCGGTCACGCTCGCCGAGGCAATCGTCTCCTCGACGCTCGCCTCGCCCGGATGCAGCCGGTCGATCCCCTGCCCGCGCATCACGGGGGCCTGCTCCGCCGCCGTCGCGATCCGGCGCATTGCCTGCACCGCGAGCACGGGATGCAGCCCCGCCGCCGTCTCCGCCGACAGCATCACCGCGTCCGTCCCGTCGAGGATCGCATTGGCCACGTCGCTCGCCTCGGCGCGCGTGGGACGCGGGTGCTGCACCATCGACTCCAGCATCTGCGTGGCCGTGATCACCGGCCGCCCGTAGCGGTTGGCGAGCCCGATGATCCGCTTCTGCTGCAGCGGCACCTGCTCAAACGGGAGCTCCACGCCGAGGTCGCCGCGCGCCACCATCACCGCGTCCGAGACCTTGAGGATCCCCTCGATGCGCTCGAGCGCCGAGTCCTTCTCGATCTTCGCGACGATCAGCATTCCCTTGGGAAGGAGCGCGCGCAGCTCCTCGATGTCCTCGGGCCGCCGCACGAAGCTCAGCGCGAGGTAGTCGAGATCGTGCTCAATGGCAAACGGGATGTCGTCGCGGTCCTTGTCCGTGAGCGAGGGCGCGGAGACGTCCACGCCGGGGAGGTTCATTCCCTTGTTGCTCTTGAGCAGCCCGCCGTAGCGCACCGTGGCGTGGACGCGCGGGCCCTCCGTGCCATCGACGCTCAGCGCGAGCAGCCCGTCATCCACGAGGATCGTGCCGCCCACCTGCACGTCGGTGGCGAGCGCATCGTAGGTCACGGGGATGTCGCCGGCCGCCGCCAGCGTCTCCGGCGCGAGCACCACCTGGTCGCCTTCCGTGAGGGTGATCGCCTCGCTCAGCGTCCCGATGCGGATGCGCGGCCCCTGCAGGTCGCCGAGGATCGCGACCGGCCGGCCGAGGTCCTGCGCGAGACTGCGGATGTTCTCCACCGTGCGCGCGTGGTCGGCGTGGACGCCGTGCGAGAAGTTGAGTCGCGCGACGTTCATCCCCGCGAGGATGAGCTGGCGAATCACATCGGGGCTCGCCGAGGCGGGCCCGATCGTCGCGACGATCTTGGTGACCGACGCGGTGGCCGTGGACGAGAGTTGCGGGCTCACGGGACGCGGCTCAACGGGGCGCCGCGACCGCGGCGCCCAAGGCCGCCGTCTTCCGCTCGATGCCCGCGACGAGCGTGTCGAACGACTTCTGGAACGAGCCCAGCCCGTCCACGAGGAGCTGCTCCGTCACGGCGTCGAGGTCAATCCCCAGCGCCTGCAGGTCGGCGAGCACCTGCTCGGCCTCGGCGAGGCCCGCATCGACCGTGCGTGCCACCAGGCCGTGGTCGCGGAAGGCGTCGAGCGTCGCCGGCGGCAGGGTGTTCACCGTGTGCGGCCCGATGAGCTGCTCGACGTACATCACGTCGCGATAGGCGGGGTTCTTGGTGCTGGTGCTGGCCCAGAGGGGGCGCTGCACCTGCGCGCCGCGTGCCGCGAGCGCCTCCCAGCGCTTGCCGCCGAAGCGCTCGGCAAAGAGCCGGTACGCGCGCTTGGCATTGGCAATGGCCGCGCGCCCGCGCAGTGCCTCCGCGCGGTCGGCGGCGAGCGTCCCCGCGGCCACCCGCGCCTCGAGCGCGGCGTCGATGGCGCTGTCCACGCGGCTCACGAAGAACGACGCCACCGAGGCCACCGTGCCCAGGTCGCCGCCGGCCGCCGCGCGCGCCTCCAGCCCGCGCAGGTACGCGTCGATGACCCGCGCGTGGGCCTCCACGGCGAAGAGGAGCGTGACGTTCACGTTGATGCCGTCCGCGATGAGCCGCTC
>CAYXQS010000031.1:10305-19341 GCA_964466515.1 uncultured Gemmatimonas sp.
CTCGGGCGTCCCCGGGACCTTGATCATCACGTTGGGCCGCGCGACGGTCTTCCAGAGCCGGTGTGCCTCGGCGATGGTCGCCTCGGCGTCGTGCGCCGCCCCCGGGGAGACCTCAATGGACACATAGCCGTCGAGCGCCTGCGAGGCCGCATAGACCCCGGCAAACGCGTCGCAGGCGGTGCGGACGTCGTCGGTCTCGACCAGCTCGAAGAGCTCCCACGCCGTGCGACCGGCCGCGGCCGAGCGCAACTGCGGGTCGTATGCCGTCCCCTTCTCCAGCGCCTTTTCGAAGATCGTCGGGTTGGAGGTCATCCCGGTAAGCGCGTCGTCGCGAATCCGCTGCGCCAAACGGTCGCCCTGCAGGAGCTCACGGTCGATGAAGTCGAGCCAAATGGACTGGCCGGCGGCGTGGAGGGCGTGCAGCGGGGTGCTCGGCGCGGACATTATCGGGTGGATTGGGGGGTCGGGGAGTGTCCCGCAATTTACCACCGGGGCGTCGCTGGCGTGGCCCGCGCCTTGAGGCGAGCTTTCGCGGATACTTCTCCCCCGCCGCGCCGTGGATCTCCTCGAACCGCATACCCGCCCCACCCGCCCGCGCCTCACGTCGTGGCGTAGCCTTCCCCTCACCGCGCAACTCGCGGTGGTCGGGATGCTCGTGGCGCTCGCCTGGTTCCTCACGGCGCGCCTCGCGGCGGACTTCGTCGAGGCCGAGGTGCGCGAGCGGAACGAGGAACTCGCGCGCATCCACCAGCTGGAGATTGCCGCAACCCGGCTCCTGACGTCGATGGTCTCGATGTCGGCGGCGCACCGAGGCTATCTCCTGAGCGGCGAGGACGAACAGCTGACCCGGTACGAGATTGCGCGCCGGGCGCTCTCCTCCGACTCGGTGCTCTTCCACGAGTTCGCGGCCGGCCATCCCCAGGTGCGGACCGACCTCACCCGCCTTGCCGAGCTGTTCGACACCTGGGAAACCCAGGTCGTGCGCCCCGACATCGAGCGGCGGCGGCGCGGCGGACTCGCGGCCTTTGCGCCGAACACGGCGGGCGCGCGCGAGCGCGCGCGCGGCGTGGCCTACATCGACTCGATCCGCATCCAGCACGCGGTGATGCTCCGCAGTCTCCGCGAGGACGTCATCCGACTGGAGTACGAGGCCGAAAGCGCCGCGGCGCGCAACGAGTGGGAGGCGTTCCTCATCCGCGCCGCCGCGGTGGCCGTCTTCCTGCTCGTCCTCACCCTCCTGATGCGCCTCGTCTCGCGCGCGCTGAAGCAGGTGGTGGTGGCGGCCGAGGCGCTCGACGCGGGGCGCTACGAGGACGCCCGGCTCCCGCACGTCCACTCCGCGCCGAACCGCGAGATGGCGACGCTGGCCGGCACCTTCGACCGGCTCGCGCTCAGCATCGCCACGCGCGAGCGCCAACTGCAGGAGGACATCGAGAAACTCACCGAGCTCGAGCGCCTCAAGACCGACTTCGTCTCGACCGTGAGCCACGAGTTGCGCACGCCGCTCACCTCGATGCGCGGCGCGCTCGGCCTCCTCCTCGGCGGCAAGGCGGGCGAGGTGCCGCCGCAGGGCCGTGACCTGCTCCGCATTGCGCTCACCAACACGGACCGGCTGATCCGGCTGATCAACGACATCCTCGACATCGAGAAGATGGACGCGGGACACGTCGAGATCCGCCGCGACCGCCTCAAGCTCCGCGCGCTCGTCGAGACCACGGTGGCGGGGCTCCAGGGGCTCGCGCGCGACGCCGAGGTGCAGCTCACCCTCGACGGCGCGGACGGCCTCGAGGTGGTCGGCGACGCGGACCGGCTGATCCAGGTGTTCACCAACCTCGCGTCCAACTCCATCAAGTTCTCGCCCAAGGGGGCGGCGGTGGAACTCAGCGTCCACGCCGAGAGGGAGCGCGCGGTGGTGCACGTGCGCGACCACGGCCCCGGCATCCCGGCGGAGTTCGCGTCACGGATCTTCGGGCGCTTCCAGCAGGCGGGCGGCGCGGAGTCGCGCCGCAGCGGCGGCACCGGACTCGGGCTCAGCATCGCCAAGGGAATCACCGAGCTGCACGGCGGACAGGTCGGGTTTGAGAACGCGGAGGGCGGCGGCACGGTGTTCTGGGTGGCGCTCCCGCTCGCGCAGGCCGAGGCGGTGGCCAACGACCGGCGCCCGGTGGTGATGATCGTCGAGGACGACGAGTCAATGCGCGCGGTGCTTGCCGCGCTCATCGAGCCGTTCGCGCGCCCGCTCGGCGTCGGCGACGCCAACGCGGCGCTCAAGGCGCTCACCACGCCGCGGCTCAAGCTGCTCATCATCGACCACGGGCTCCCCGGGACGGACGGACTCGCCTTGGCGCGTCAGGTGCGCCGCGACGCGCGCTATCGCACGCTCGCCATCCTGCTCTACTCCGCGCACGAGTTCGCGCCGGAGGAGCTGCGCGCGTCGGGGATCCGCGTGTCGGATGCGTTCGTGAAGACGCGCGACCCGGAATCGGCGCTGGTGGATCGCGTGCGGAAGGAGCTGTCGGGCGCGTAGCCGCGCCCCACGGGGCGCGCGCTCAGCGGTCGGAGAGCGCCACGGCGAGGGCCCGCGCGAAGCGCCGGACAATCCCCGCGCGCTCGGCGCGGTCGAGCGCGACGTCGGTCATCCAACGCTCCGCCACCGGTTCCAGGGCGCTGGCCAGGGCGCTGGCGTCGTCAAAGCCATAGCTCCCCGCCGTGCCGTGGACGCGGTGCAGCTCAAGGTGGAGCGCCTTCAGCGTCGTGGCGTCGCCGGGGTCCGCGTCGAGGGCCGTGGCAAGCCCCTCGAACGTTGCCACAATCGCGCCGCTCGCGGCCAAATACCTCGCCCGGAGCCGTGCGAGCACCGCCTTGAGCGCCTCCGGCTCACGCATCGCCGCGCCCCCTGCCCGCCGACCTCGCGGCGCGGCGCGGCGTTGCGTCGGTGGCCTGCCTCCGCCACATTGAGCGCGCAATGCGACTCCTCTGCGCCGACGACGAACCCGACATCCGCACCATCCTCGAGCTCGCGCTGAGCCTCGAACCGAGTCTCCAGGTGGAAGTGCTCGGTTCCGGGAGCGCGCTCCTCGCGCGCGCCAAGGCCGAGCCGCCCGACGCGATCCTGCTCGACGCGATGATGCCGGAACTCGACGGATACGAGACCTGCCGACGGCTCAAGGCGGACCCGGCGACGGCGCACATCCCCGTGGTCTTCCTCACCGCGCGCGCCCAGCGCGGCGAGCAGGATTCCGCGCTGAGCGTCGGGGCCGTCGCGTGCCTCACCAAGCCGTTCGACCCGCTCACGCTCGCGGGCGAACTGCTCGTCGCCCTCGGGCGCTGACCCCACGGCCCCGCGGGGCTCACTGCGCGGACCAATCCGTCGTGAGCTCGAGCGTGCCCCAACTGATCACCAGCGACCCCTTGGCCGGCGGCTCGGCGTGCGTCCACAGCACGATCTGCAGCGACTCCCGCGGCTCGGCGAGCGTGCGCGAACGGAGCGTGACCCGCGCGTGGTCCTTGGTGGCGTCGTATTCCGTGCCCCACTGCCCCGTGTTGGTGTTGATGATGAGGTAGTAGGTCCCGTCCACCCGCGTGGTGTAGAGCGAGTACTTCCCGGCCGGCACCGCCGTGCCGCCGATCACGAGGTCCGCGTCGGTGGTGAACGTCGTCGAGGTGTTGGCGCCGGTCCGCCAGATCGTGTTGTTGGCGACGAGTTCGGCCGGCACGTTCCGGCCGCGCGCGTGCGGCTGCCCGTAGTCGATGGTGAGCACCTTCGGCGCGGGCGCGGGCTGGCCCTGCACCCGCGGCGGGGCGAGCGACACGCTCGTGGTCGCGCGCGTGCTCAGCGGCGCGCGGAGGGACGATTCCTGTGCCGCGAGGGGCGCAGCCAGCACCAAGGTGGCGGCAAGGGCGAGGGCAGGTCGCATTGGGGATGATCCGGGTGAGAGGATGCGCGGCCCCCACGGGGCCCCGCGCTACGATAAGATACCATCACCCCTCCGCTCTCCGCGCTCCCCCCGAACCCATCCGGCCGTGGCCACCGACTTCCCCGACCATCGCGACGCCGAACTCGTCCTCAGGCTCTACGAGCTCCGCCGCGAACCCGTGATGCGCGCCTCGCGCGACTCGCTCAACGCAAAGTTCCTGCCCAAGACGTTCGAGGAGTTTGTGGCGGTCACCAAGAGTGACCATCCGCTCAATCAGGCGTACCGCCAGGTCGGGACCTACTGGGAGATGGCGTACGGGCTCATCAAGCACGGGGTGCTCAATGCCGACCTCGCGATGGAGAGCAACGGCGAGGGGCTGATCACCTTTGCCAAGGCCAAGCCCTGGCTGGAGCGGATCCGCGCCGAGGTCAACCCACGCGCGTTCCTGAATGCGGAGTGGGTGGCGACGCAGACCGAGGTCGGGAAGCGGCTGTTTGCGATTTTCGAGGCGCGGGTGAAGAAGCAGCGCGGGGATGCGTAGAGGTCCGTGCCCGTATTGAATTGGTGCGCACCGACACATCGACACGCGGATCCCAAAAAATGTCCCGGTGGTGCGCCAATGCCTGACGTCCGCCACAAGTATCGGTTGTACCCGGACCCCTTCGTGCCCTTCGTGGTAAACCGCCGTTCCCGGCTCACGGCACCATCTGCATCGTACTCGGCGGCCGCACCGCCTGCAGCCGGACCGCAACCTCCTCGGCGCGCGCGAACGCCCGAAGCACGTTCTCGCCGGCGAGCTTCCTGAGGTCGGCGTCGCTCCACCCTCTCCGCGCGAGCTCGGCGAAGAGCCGCGGGTAGCTCGCCACATCCTCAAGGCCCTCGACGACATCATCGATGCCGTCGAAGTCCCCGCCGATCCCGACGTGATCCACGCCGGCCACGCGACGGATGTGCTCGATGTGCTCCGCCACCTGCGCCAGCGTGGCACGCGGCGCGGGCCCGACGCGCTGCGCCTCCGGCAGCCGCGAGCGGTCAATCAACGCCTGCGACACGAACCCCGGCACGAAGGTCACCATCACCACGCCGCCATTCCTCGGCAGCCGCGCGAGGATCGAGTCCGGCACGTTGCGCGTGTGGTTGGCCACGGCAAACGCGTTGGCGTGCGAGAAGATCACCGGCGCCTCCGAGGCGTCGAGCGCATCGCTCATCGTCCCCACGGAGGTGTGCGAGAGGTCCACCAGCATCCCCAGCCGGTTCATCTCGCGCACCACCTCGCGCCCAAAGTCGGTGAGCCCGCCGTGGCGCTGCCCCGCCGGATGCGCGTCCGCCCAGTCGAGATGCTGGTTGTGCGTCAGCGTCATATACCGCACGCCCATCGCGTAGAAGGCGCGGAGCGCGCCGAGCGAGTTCTCGATCGCGTGGCCGCCCTCCATTCCCATCACCGAGCCGATCCGTCCGCGCGTAAAGGCGGCGCGGAACCCGGCGGCCGTGGTCACCGGCTCAAGGATCTCCGGATACTTCGCAAACACGCGCAGCGCGATATCGATCTGCTCGAGCTGCACCTTCGCAAACCCGAGGCGCGCGGTCGCCGTGTCGCCGGGGATGTACACCGACCAGAACTGGCCGCCGAGCATCCCCGCGCGCAGGCGCGCGAGGTCCGTGTGGCCCGGCGTGGGCTTCCGGAGGTCGTACGCCTCCACGTCGTGCGGCGCCGCCGCAAAGTTGCGGATCGCCCAGGGCAGGTCGTTGTGGCCGTCAATCAGCGGCGCGGCGCGGAGCACCGCCTCCGCGCGCGCGACGGCGGGGTCGGCAACGACGGGGGCCTGGGCACAGGCGAGAATGGGGGCCGCAAGGAACGCGGCAACGAGGGCAGTCGATTCGAGGCGCATCCCCCGAATCTAACGCCTCAAGACTTCACCGGCATCTGGCGGGTGGCCCGGCGCGCCAATCAACGTCACCGCGCCGAGCTGTCCGGTCACATTGAGCAGCGTCTTGAACACGTCGGGAACCAGATCGAGCGCAATCAGCACGCCGATCGCCTCGGGCGGAATCCCCACGCTCGCAAAGAACGGCGCCACGACAAACAGGCTCGCGCTCGGAATCCCGGGGACGCTGAAGCTCATCAGCACCGAGGTCACGGCGAGCGTCACCACCGCCGTCGCGCCCAGCTCGATGCCGTAGAGCTTGGCCGCGAAGAGCGCCATCACCACCCAGCTCACCGCCTGATTGAGCCGGAAGGTCGAGACGGCGAGCGGTAGCCCGAAGCTCGTGGCGGCCGCAGGGAGCCGGAGGGTGTCGGTGGCGCCCTTCACCATCGCCGGCAGCGCGGCCATCGAGGAGCGCGTCGTCGCCGCCACGAGCTGCGCCGGGAGCGCCGCGCGCACGAAGGCCGTGACGCGCGACCGTGCGAAGAGCGCGATGGCCGCATACACCACCACGGTCGCCGCGAGGAGGATTGCCGAGTAGGCCACCACATAGAACGCCACCGCGCCCACGATCCCCACGCCGATGCGCGCGGCCACCGCAAACGCCAGCGCAAACACGCCGACCGGCGCCGCGAGGAGGATCCACCCCACGAGCGCCGTGACCGCCTCCGCGATCCCGCGGCAGACGCCCACCACCGCGTCGCGCCGCGCGGGCTCGATCTGCCCCAGCGCGAGCCCGAACGCCAGCGTGAACACCACCAGCGGCAGCATCGCGCCCTCCGCTGCCGCGAGCACGGGATTGGCCGGCACAATGGACACGAGCCAGTGCACGAACGAGGGCATCGCCGGGAGCGGCGTGCCCTCGGGCACCGCGGCGCGCAGCGAGGCCGCCGCCTCGGCGTCAATCACCAGCCGGTCAAAGAGGGGCGGCGCGACGAGTGCCGTCATCGCCGCCGTCACGCCCAGCAGCGCCACGAACACCAGGAGCAATCGCGTGCCGAACCGCCCCATCGTCCGCGCGCTCGTGTCCGACACCGCCACGACCAGCGACGCCACGATGAGCGGGATCACCGTCATCCGGATGGCGTTCACCCAGAGCAGGCCGATGGGCTCGATCCATCCCACCAACGCCACGGCGCCCCCCGTGCGGGAGGCGCCGATGCCAAGCGCGAGTCCGAGGACCAGCGCGCCGAGCGCGAGGAGGGGTTGGCGCCTCATTGCAGACCGGGCCGCAGGCTCATATCCCGAGCGTGATGCTCACCGGGCAATGGTCGCTGCCCATCACGTCGGTGTGGATGTCGGCGGCCTGCACGGCCTTGCGCAGGGACGACGACACCAGCACGTAGTCGATTCTCCAGCCGACGTTCCGGGCGCGCGAGTTCGCGAAGTGGCTCCACCAACTGTAGTGGCCGTTGCCCTGCCTGAAGATGCGCAGCGTATCGACAAACCCCGCGTCAATGAACGCCTGGAATCCCTCGCGCTCCTCGACCGTGAACCCCTTCCTGCCGACGTTCGGCTTGGGGTTGGCCAGGTCCAGCTCGGTGTGCGCGACGTTGAGGTCGCCGCAGAAGACGACCGGCTTCTTCTTCTCCAACTGCCTGCAGTGCGCCAGGAACGCCGGGTCCCAATGCTTGTGCCGCAGCGGCAGGCGGCTCAGGTCGTCCTTGGCGTTGGGCGTGTACACCGTCACCACGTAGAACTTCTTGAACTCCGCCGTGATGACACGGCCCTCGTCGGTGCTGTCGCGTCCTTCGGTATCGGTCAACGTGTACTTCTTTGCGATTGCCGCGGAGAACCCGTTCGTCACGGCCAGCGGCTCCGTCCGGCTGAAGATCGCCGTGCCCGAGTAGCCCTTCTTGGCCGCCGAGTTCCAGTACTCGTGATAGTCGGGAAGGTCGATCTCCACCTGCTCGCGGTCGGCCTTGGTCTCCTGCAGGCAGAGGATGTCGGGCCGGTACCTGGCGATGAACGTCTGGAACTCGCCCTTCTTCAGCACCGCGCGCAGGCCGTTCACGTTCCAGGAGAAGATTTTCATAGGCGGGAAGGTAATGCGCAAAGATGCTGGATGACACGGCCGCGTTCCGGGGCCAGATTACCTTCCGTGATTCCGCCTAAACCCGAAGAACTTGCTCGCCAGTCTATTGACGCTGCCCTCGTGGCGGCGGGCTGGGTCATCCAGGACCGCGCCGAGCTGAACCTCGCGGCGGGCCTTGGCGTCGCCGTACGCGAGTTCCCAATGAAGAAAGGCCACGGCTTTGCCGACTACCTCCTCTTCGTGAACGGCAAGGCCGTGGGCGCGCTGGAGGCCAAGGCGGCCGGCCACTCCCTGACCGGCGTGGAGATCCAGGCCGACAAGTACGCCACGGGCCTCCCCGACGGGCTCAAGCCGCCGGTGACGCCCCTGCCCTTCCTCTACCTGAGCACCGGTGTCGAGACGCGCTTCATCAACGGGCTCGATCCCGACCCCAAGACGCGCGCCATCTCGGCCAACCTGCCGCACATCCACCGCCCGGAAACGCTCGCTGAATGGCTGGGCGCTGAAACTCTCGACGCGTGGGTGAAGCGCCTGCACGCGGAGGGCCCCGGTGTGTACACAGCGGCCGACGATACGCGCCCCGCCACCTTCCGCGCCCGGTTGCAGGCACTGCCCCCGCTCGCCCACGGCACGCTGTACAAGAACCAGATCGAGGCCGTGACGAATCTTGAGCATTCGTTCACGAAGAACCGCCCGCGTGCGCTCGTGCAGATGGCCACCGGCTCCGGCAAGACGATTGCCGCCATCACCGCCATCTACCGCCTCATCAAGTACGGCGGCGCGCGCCGCGTGCTGTTCCTCGTGGACCGCAGCAACCTCGGCGAGCAGGCCGAGAAGGAGTTCCAGGCGTACCGCACGCCGGACGACAACCGCAAGTTCACGGAGCTGTACGGCGTGCAGTTGCTGAAGTCGAACAAGATCCTCGACTCCAGCAAGGTGGTCATCGCAACGATCCAGCGCGTGTACTCGATGCTGAAGGGCGAACCGGAACTCGACCCCGCCTCGGAGGAGGAATCCGCGTTCGGTGCCGGGCTCGCGGGCATTTCCGAACCGCTGCCCGTCGTGTACAACGCCGACTTCCCGCCCGAGTTCTTCGACGTGGTGATAATCGACGAGGTCCACCGCTCCATCTACACGCTGTGGCGGCAGGTGGTGGAGT
>CAYXQS010000032.1:0-19123 GCA_964466515.1 uncultured Gemmatimonas sp.
TACTTCCCGTGGATCAGCGCCGTGAACCCGTCCTTGGCGTACGCATCCACCCGCTTCCAGACGTTCAGCACCGAGCCGCAGGTCGTATCCACCATCACGCAGCCCTTCGCGCGGAGCGTCTCGAAGTCGTGGATCGTCACGCCGAAGGCCGGAAGGATCACCACGTCCTCGGGGCGCACGGCGGTGTAGTCGAACCCCTTGTCGCTCGGCGCGAGGAACACGATGCCCATCTCCCGCAGCTTGGCGTTCACGTGCGGGTTGTGGATGATCTCGCCCGCGAGGTAGATCCGCTTCTCGGGGAACTTGGCCCGCGTCTGGTAGGCGTACTCGACCGCCCGCTCGACCCCGTAGCAGAAGCCGAACTCCTTGGCGAGCCGGATCGTGACCGGCCCCGCGTTGAGCGTGTGCTCGCGCGCGAGGAGGAGGTCCACCAACTGGCCATCGTAGTCGGTGGTCAGGGTGTCCTGCACCTCGGCCTTCAGGCCGAACCCCTTCCGGTAGTAGGTCGACTCGGTGCTCATCCGGGAAAGATAAGCCGTTGGAGGGGGGACCGCCTCGCGCCCCGGGCCCTCCGCCCCTACCTTTGCGCGCTATGGCCGAGCACTACGACCTCTGTGTCATCGGAAGCGGGCCCGCCGGCGAGAAGGGCGCCGCCCAGGTGGCCTATTTCGGCAAGACCGTCTGTCTCGTCGAGCGCGCCCCCAAGCCGGGCGGTGCCGCGGTCAACACGGGCACCATCCCCTCCAAGACCCTCCGCGAGACCGCACTGTACCTGAGCGGCCTCCGCCAGCGCGGCCTCTACGGCATCGAGTACCGCGTGAAGTCCGATATCACCATCGGCGACTTTATGCACCGCGAGCGCGCGGTCGTGGAGCAGGCGTGGCAGGCGATCGAGCAGAATCTCGAGCGCCACCGCATCGCCAAGGTGCAGGGCGGCGCGCGCTTCGTCGATCCGCACACCATCGAGGTCGCGCGCTTCAAGCAGCCGGAGCGACGCATCACCGCGGACGTCTTCCTCCTCGCCACGGGCTCCCGCCCCACGCGGCCGGCCGAGATCCCCTTCGACGGCCGCCTCGTGATGGACAGCGACGACATCCTCACCCTCACCGCGATCCCGCGCCGGCTGATCGTCATCGGCGGCGGCGTCATCGGCTGCGAGTACGCGGGGATCTTCGCGGCGCTCGGCGTGCGCGTCACGATCATCAACAGCCGCGAACGCCTCCTGATGCAGCTCGACGCCGACCTCTCCGACGCGCTGCGCACGGAGATGACACGTCGGCTCGGCGTGCAGGTGATCCTCGACTCGGCGGTGGCCGGCGTCCGCGTCGATGGCGACGTCGCCACCGTCACGCTCGGCGATGGGCGCGAGCTCGCGGCCGACTGCGTGCTCTACTGCGCGGGCCGCGAGGGCAGCACCGGCGACCTCGGGCTCGACGCCGCCGGCGTACACACCAACGCGCGCGGCTTCGCCACCATCGACGAACACTATCGCACCTCCGCGCCGCACATCTACGCCGCGGGGGACGTTGTCGGCTTCCCCGCCCTGGCCAGCACGGCAATGGAACAGGCGCGCGTCGCGATGTGCCACGCCTTTGACCTGCGCTACAAGACCAGCGTCTCGACCGTGCTCCCCTACGGCGTCTGGACCGTACCCGAGATCGCCACCGTCGGGATCGGCGAGGACGAGGCGCGCGCCAAGGGGATGCCCGTCGAGATCGGGAAGGCCTCGTTCCGCGGGAATCCACGCGGGCAGATCATCGGCGACACCGAGGGGTTTGCCAAGCTGGTCTTCCGCGCGGACGACCAGCGTCTCATCGGCGCGAGCGTGATGGGCGAGGGCGCGTGCGAGTTGATCCACATCCCCGCCGCGGTATTGCAGTTCGGCGGCGGCCTCGACTATTTCATCCAGAGCGTCTTCAACTATCCGACGCTCAGCGACACCTACAAGTACGCGGCATACGACGGCCTGCAGCGGCTGCAGCGCCGCGTGAGCCGCGCGATGGAGGCCAACAGCCGGTCCCTCACCCCGGGCATCGGCACGCCCGTCACGCCGGGACCAGGAAGGGGCTGAGGGCGTCCCTGACGAAGTCGGGCAGCGGCCGCTTCGTGATCGACGCCTTGTCCACGCAGACCACCGTCAGCATCGCCGTCGCGCGGTGCGCGCGGTCCGAGGCGCGGTACGCCTCGAAGCGCAACGTGATGGAGGTCGTCCCGATCTTCGCCACGCCCACCTCGACGTCGAGGAGCTCGTCCATCTGCGCGGGAGAGTGGAACTCGACGGAGAAGGCCTTTCGCGGAAGCTGGACGTGCCGCTGCACGCGCATCACGTCGTAGGGGAGGCCGGCCGCACGGAACATCTCGTGCTCCGCGGCCTCGAAGTAGCGGACGTACGCGCCATAGTAGATGATCCCGAGGGGATCGCAGTCGCTCCAGCGGACGCGTTCCTGAAGCCGGAAGGGGAGCGGGACCTGTGGAGTCGTCACGGGGAGGACACCTGACACGCGGAAGGGGGATTCACCGACGGACGGCGGGACCCTCGAAAGGTACACTGCTCCTGGGGCCGTTCGAATGCACTACCTGAACACCGGGGAGGAACCAATGCAACGCCATATCGTCGTCCCACTCGATGGATCCGCGCTCGCCGAGCGGGCGCTGCCGATTGCGCTCGACATCGCACGCCGCGGCAAGGGGCACGTCCATCTCGTCCGCGCACACGTCCCGGTCGCGCTCCTCGCCGCCACGCCGGAAGGTGCGATCGGTGGCGAGATGGTCCTCGCCGACAAGATCCTGCGCGAGCAGGCGCGCACCTACCTCACCGGCGTGGCCGAGCGCGCCGCCAAGGAATGGGGCGTCCCCGTGGACAGCCGCGTGGACGACGGCTCCCCGGCGAGCGTCGTGCTCGACGCCGTGGACGGGTACGACGCCTGGCTCACGGTGATGACCACGCACGGCGCCGGCGGGTTCGCGCCGGGATGGCTCGGCTCCGTCGCCGACGCCGTGATCCGGCATTCGCGCAACGCGGTCCTCGCGCTCCCCGAGAACGAGGCGCATCAAGGCATTCCCTTCGCGCCGCGGCGGATAATGGTCGCGCTCGACGGGAGCGCGCTCAGCGAGGCGATCCTGCCGACGGCGAAGCAGCTCGCGCTCCTCTTCGGCGCGCAAATGGATTTCGTGCGCGTGGTCGCGCCCTACATCCCCAACGACGTCTTCTCGGCGATGACCACCGACGGCCCCGACCCGCTCGGCATCGACGCGGAGGCGGGGGCGGCAAAATCCGCGCTCGACCGCGTGAAGGCGGCGATGGAGCAGGCGGGGCTCGTGGCACACGCCACGGTCCACGTCCATCCGTGGCCGATGAAGAAGCTCGTGGAGCACGTGCAGGAGACCGACCCCGACTGCATCGCGCTCGCGACACAGGGACGCGGCGTCTCGCGGCTCCTCGTGGGCTCGGTGGCCGACAAGCTGCTGCGGACGTCGCGGCGGCCGGTACTCGTCCTTCGCCCGGCCAAGGTGGCGTGAGCACGGCGTTCACGTTCGTCGGGGGCCGACTCTGGCTCGACTTCGTGAACACCGATGACGCGCGCCTCGGGGTGCGCGTCGACACCGTCGGCTCGTTTGACCGCTACATCGCGTGGCTCGCCGCGGCGCGCGTGGTGGACGCCGAGCGCGCGGCGGCGCTGCAGCGCCGCGCCGTGCAGCAGCCCTCGGGCGCGGCCGCGGCGCTCGTCGAGGCGCGGCGGATACGCGCCTCGCTCCGCGTCCTCGCGGAACGCGGGCGCACCGACCAGGGCGAACGCGCACGCGAGGCAATGCTCGAGGAGATCAACCGCGTGCTCGGCCGCTCCGTGGGCACCCGGCGCGTGGAAGCGCTCCCCGACGGCGGCTACGTGCGCAGCTTCGTGCCCGTGGGCGATGCGTTCAGCGGGCTCGTGATTCCCATTGTCGAGTCCGCGGTAGACACGCTCGTGCGCGGCGAGCTGGTGCGGATCCACGCCTGCGCCGACCGCCGCTGTTCCCGCGTCTTCATCGACGGGACCAAGTCGCGGACGCGGCGCTGGTGCGAGATGGCGACCTGCGGAAATCGGGCGAAGGCCGCGCGGGCGCGGAAACGGCGCTGAGCGCGGCGTTCAGCGCCGCCGCTTGCCTTTTCCCTTGCCCTTGTTCGGGGGCTTGGGGCCACGCCGGGGCGGCTGCCGGACCCGACCCGACGCCTCGTCCGGCGTAAACGGCAGCTTCAGCAGCTCCTGCACCTCGCCGAGCGAGTCGGCCTTGAGCGTGCCGCGCGGCCCGCGGCTCACCGCAAGGCGCAATGGGCGATCGAGTTCCGGAAGCTCCGCGTCCACGAGCGTGCGCGCGAGCTTCTCCGGGACCTGAAGCCGCGCCACGCCGCGCGGCCCCGACTCGGCCTCCTCCACCTCGTAGTGCAGCGGGAGCACGCGGTCGCGCACGGCCGCCGCGCCGGGAAGCGCCAGCAGCCGCGCACGTTCCTCGGCGCTTACCACGGTGTCGGCGTCAAGGGTGAGCGGTGCCGCACGGAAGCCGTTGAGATCGCGCACGGCACCGAGCTGCGCTTCGTACCACGCCGCCAGTTCCTGCTGGCCGATGCGTGGCGTCGTGCCGCCGCTGCGCCGCCAGACCTCGCGCAGCTCGTCGATCACCTGCCGGTTGCGCGGCACCGCCTGGTGGCGTGCCTCGCCGCGCGCGAGCGCCTCGGCCAGCACCCGCCGCGCCTCCGCCTCCATCCCCTCGGGAAACTCCCACACCGGCTCCCGTTCGCGCTCCAGCTCGAAGCCGAAGTAGGTGACCCGCCGCTCGAGCGCGAGCGGCCGTTCGCGGCGCGCGCCGTCATACACGAGTCGCGGGGGATGCGTCGTCGCGTGCTCGCGCACCAGGTCGCGCGGGATCTGCGTGCCCTCGATGGCCGCGCGCGGCACGCCGAACTTGTCCGCGAAGTAGCGCAGGGTCCCCGCAATCGCACCCCAGCTTCCGCACACGCTTGTCTTCGAGACCCGCGCCTCGTCGCCCGTCGCCGTCTCCTCGTCGATCACGAGACTGAACGGCTGGATCCGCGCGAGCAGTTGGATGAAGCGCCGCTCCACCGCCTGCGTCGCACGCGGCATCGCCGTCGGCAGGGGCAATCCGACCGCGCGATAGATGCTCGCCATCGCGAGCGCCGAGTCCTCGATGGACTTCACCAGCACGCCGCGCCCTTCCGCCCAGCGCTCGATGCTCGCATCGAAGAGCTGCCGCGGAAGCCCGTACACCTCGCCGAGGAACCCACACGTGGTGAACGCCTCGGCGTAGACGTTGTACGTCGTGAGGTGGTCGCTCCCCGCGACGACGAGCCCGGTGAGGTCGCGGTCCTCGCGCGTCATCCGGTGCAGCGACTCCACGCTCGCCATCACCGCCACCACGGGCAGGAGCTCGTCGTCGCAATGCACGAGGAGCTCGGCCCAGGCGCGGTCCACCGGCATCGCCTCGACCGCCCGGCCGTACGTCGTCAGCGTGCCGGCGTCGATGATCCCGCGCGACTCGAGGAACGTCACCGCCTCGCGATACGAGCGCTTGTCGAGCGCCACGGGGAGGTCGAGCGCGTCCGCACGCACGCCGAGCGCCGCGCACGTCAGCGCCACGCGCTCCGAATCGCCCGCGAGCTGGAACTCCGGCGCCGTCGGCCGCAGCTGGTCAAACCGGATGTCGCGATCCGAGAGGATGAACACACGGCCGCCCGCCACGCGCCCGTGGACGCGCCCCGCCATCTGCAGGATCTCGTTCGCGCCGAGGTGGACGCGCGTCAGCACGTTGCGGCCGTGCTCGACGATGTTCGCAAAGCGGGTGTCGTCAATCACCACGGTGTCGAGGCCGCGCACGTTGAGCGCGCTCTGCCCCGCCGCCGTCATCGCGAGGAGGAACGGCTTCCTCACCTCGCCCTCGAGAAACGGACGGATCACGCGGATCGGTTCGCCGCCGTGATAAAACGCCACCGTCATCCGCGGATACCGCGCGCCGACGTCCGACGCGACCTCTTCGACCCCGGCCCGCGTCGGGAGAAAGACGCCGATCCCGCGCTGCTCCCTGATCGCGCGCTGCAAAAAGCGGTCGTCAAGGAAATAGACCGGCTTTTTCCGTTCCACCTCCACCTTGGCGGCCTTTTGCGGATCGAAGGCGCTCGACTCGATCACCTCGGCCGCGTGCAGGTAGGTCGCGTAGAAGCTCGGGTCGACCGTGGCCGACAGCCAGATGAAGCGGCAGCCGGTGCGCTTGCCGAGCGCGAGGCAGAGTTCGAGCTCCGCGCTCGTCTGGTGGATCTCGTCCACCACCAGCGTGTCGTGCGGGCGGATGTCGCCGTCCTGGAACCAGCGCCGCGCAATCCCGGTGGTGACGATGACCACGTTCCACGTCGGCGTCTCGGGCGTCGCTTCGCGCTCGCGGTTCACCACGCCCACGCGCAGCTCGTCGGTGGCGAGGAGTGCCTTGGCGATGGGCTTCACCGCGAGCGTCTTCCCCGTGCCCGTGCCGGCAACGATGCCAAACCCTTCCCGCGGCCGCGTCGGCGAGGCGGCGAGGCGCTCGGTGAGCGCGCGCAGCTCGGGACCGCGCGTGCTCCAGAGCAACGTCTCGATGTCGAGGCCAAAGCCAAGTTCGATCGTCTCGCAGGCCGCGCGCGTGGGCGCGATGACGATGATCCGTCCGCGATCCCCGCCCCCGCGCACGAAGGCGTCGTGGTCCGGCGGGAGGTACGGGTCGCGGACGGGGCGGAGCGTTGGGGCGGTTACGGCCGCTCCGGGATCTTGGTCGGGCGCCGAACCGCAGGAACCGGCGAGACCGTGCGTGCGGGGCGCGTCGCAGGCGTCGCACGGCGCGTCGTGTCGGCGGCGGGCGACTTCCCGGGCGGCGCCGTGGTATCGGGGCGAGGGGTCGCGCGGCCGTGCGTGCTGTCCGGTCGGCGCTGGGGCGGCTGCGAGAACCGCGACGGCTCCCGGCGCTCGGCCGCCGGACCGAAGATCACCGTGCCGTTGGGCGGCTTCTGGCGCAGCGCGGTCTGGCAATCCGTGGGCGCCGGCTGCTGCGTCGCCGGCAGGTCATCCATCCAGATCCGGCACTTCCCGGCGGGCGGCGTCATCCCCGCCGGAATCGACGGCGCCGGTTGCCGGGTCGGGCGCGGAGGGTCCGGCGCCTGCGCCCTGAGGGCGAGCGGGGCGGCGAGCAGCGCAAGCGCCGCAAAGGAGGTCGTGACACGAAGGTTCATCGGAGTACGGCGGCGGGGGACTCCCTCATACCCGACGGTACGGTGGGGGTTCGGCATCGGCAGCTCACTCGTCCCCAAAGCTGATCCCGAGGCGGCGCGCGGTCTGCACCACGTCGTGCGCGGGATCCACGCGCTTGGGCACCCGGAGCGCCTCGGCAATGGGCACGGTCACGATGTTCGGCGTCTGGAGCGCGACCATATGCCCCCACATCCCGTCGGCGACCGCCTGCGCGGCCGCACCGCCAAAGCGCGTCGCAAGCAACCGGTCATAGCCGGTCGGCATCCCGCCGCGCTGCAGGTGGCCCAGCACCATTGAGCGGCTTTCCTTCCCGGTACGTTCCTGGATCGTCTTGGCAAGCCGCTGCGCGATCCCGCCCACGCGGCGATCCTGCCCGGGGAGCGATTCGCCAATCACCGACGCCGTACCGCCCATCTCCTTCGCCCCCTCGGCGACAACGATGATCGCGAACTTCCGTCCGCTGCGATCGCGCTCCATCACCGCCTCGCAGACGTGCTCGATCTTCCACGGAATCTCGGGAATCAGCACCACATCGGCCGTGCCCGAGATGCCCGAGTGCAGTGCGATGAACCCCGCGTCGCGCCCCATCACCTCGAGCACCATCACGCGGTCGTGGCTCTCGGCCGTCGTATGCAGCTTGTCGATGGCCTCGATCGCGGTCTGCACCGCCGTGTCGAAGCCGAAGGTCGTCACCGTGCCCGACACGTCGTTGTCGATGGTCTTCGGCACGCCGACAATGCGCATCCCCTTCTCCACGAGCCGCTGCGCGATGGCGAGCGATCCGTCGCCGCCAATGGAGATGAGCGCCTGGATGCCGAGGTTGCGCGCGTTCTCGATGAGTTCGTCGGAGCGGTCCACTTCCTTCCACGACCCGTCCCGCTGCTGGATCGGGAAGGCAAAGGGATTCCCGCGATTGGTGGTGCGGAGGATCGTGCCGCCGAGATGCGCGATCCCGCGCACCGTGTCGGCCGTCATCGGGATGACGTCGTCCTCGCCAAGCAGTCCGGCATAGCCGCGCTTGATGCCGAGCACCGTCCATCCCCGCCCAATCGCCGAGAGGACGGCCGCACGGATGACCGCATTGAGCCCGGGTGCATCACCGCCACCGGTGGAAATTGCGAGACGCACTATGCCGGCGGGGGAAAGGAGGGGAGCGAAGAATCCGGGAAAGACCGATGCGACCGCAGGTAAGGTGGCGCGGGGAGGGAGAGGGGACAACTCCGCGGTCTCACCGCGGCACCCCGGCCAGATTCGCCAGCCGCGAGACGACGGTGTCCTGCCTGGCCACGACCGTCCGCAGCGAGTCCAGGGTGAACTGCATTTCCGCCGTGCGCTGCTCGAGCTCGCCGAGGATGTCGCCGAGGTCGAGGATCTGCTGCATCTGGTCCATCTGCCGCTGGGGGTCGTTGTAGCAGGAGATCGCGGCGCCAAGCGTGAGGGCAAGGGCGGCACGGAGCGCGAAGGCGCGCCCGAGCGGGCGGGAGTGGCGGGGCGTGGGCATCGGCACGGTCCGAAGTAGGGGCGGTGCGCAGCCGGACGGCGGGTGGCGACCCGTCCGTGCAACGACACGCGCCGGAGTGCGGCGGCAGGGTGCCGGCCACATCAGGGAATCTACGCATTCTGCGCGAGCCCCTCGCAATGGCCGGAGGCCCCGATGCGCGCAGGACTCACCCTCGCCGAGGTCATCGTTGTCTGCACCCTCACGGCGCTCGTCGCCGCCGTCGGCGTGCCGCGCGCACAGTACGTGCTCGACGGCCTCCGGCTGCGCCAGGCGTCGCACGAGGTGGCCGGCGCGCTCACGCTCGCCCGCGCCGCCGCCATCCGGCGCGGCCACTACACACGCGTGATTGTGAACGAATCGGAGGGCGTCGTGGGGGTCGAAAGCGCCGGCGACACCCTCCTCCGCCGCGAACTCCACCGGATGCACCGCGTCACCCTCCGCGCCTCGCGTGACACGATCACCTACGCGCCGTCGGGGATGGGCTATGGGATCGCGAACTCGACCATCGTCCTGCGTGCGGGGGAACGGGCCGAGACCCTGACGGTCAGTCGGCTGGGGCGGATGCGCACGAGCTACTGAGCGCCCGCTACGTCCCGAAATCGTATCCGATCACCGAGATCCGCGGGATCTCCTGCCCGATCACCCGCTCGATCGTCCGCACCATCCCGATCTCGTCCGCGCTCATAAACGTGAAGGCGTCGCCCTCCTTGGCGGCGCGGCCCGTGCGGCCGATGCGGTGGACGTAGTCCTCCGCCTGCTGCGGCACGTCGTAGTTGATCACGTGCGAGATCCCGCTGATGTCGAGTCCGCGCTGCGCGATGTCGGTCGCCACGAGGACCCGCACCTTCCCGTCCTTGAAGCGCTGCAGGGCCTGTTCGCGCTGCGACTGCGACTTGTCCGCGTGCAGCGCGTCGGCCGCGAAGCCCGCCTCCTGCACCTTCTGCACGATCTTGTCGGCACCGTGCTTCGTGCGGCTGAACACCAGCACCGAATCGTCCGGCGCCAGCGCCGCGAGGAGATGGGTGAGGAGCGCGGTTTTTCTGTCCTTCGGCACGGGATACACAAAATGGCGGACCGTGGCCGCGGCCGATGACCGCCGTCCCACCTGCACCACCACCGGTTTCCGCAGGTACTTCCGCGCCAACGCCTCCACCTCGGGCGGCATCGTCGCCGAAAAGAGGAGCGTCTGCCGGTACGGATGGATCGTGCCCACGATCCGGTTGATCTGCGGCGCAAACCCCATATCGAGCATCCGATCGGCCTCGTCCAGCACGAGCACCTCGAGGTCGTCGAAAATCACGTTCTGCTTCTCCAGGTGGTCAATCAGCCGCCCCGGCGTCGCGACGATCACGTCCACCCCGCCGCGCAGCGCCTCGACCTGCGTCTCGTAGCCCACGCCGCCGTACACCGAGACAACCTCCAGCCCCGTCCCCTGCCCGTACTTCCGGATGCTCGCCTCCACCTGCTGGCAGAGCTCGCGCGTGGGCGTGAGGATCAGCGCACGCGTGCGCTTGGGGCCGCCGATCAACCGCTCGATGATTGGGATCGTGAACGCCGCCGTCTTCCCGGTGCCCGTCTGCGCGAGACCCATCAGGTCGCGCCCCTTGAGCGCGAGCGGCACCGCCTGCGCCTGGATTGGCGTGGGACGCTGGTAGCCGGCCGCCACGAGCGAGGCCAGCATCTCCGCGCTCAACCCGAGGTCCGCGAAGGTAATCGAGATGGTGCTCGCTTCCGCCTCGGCGAGCGAGCGGGGGGTCGCGGGCTCGGCAATCCCTTCGGCCGCCGTGGCCGCAGGCTCGGCAGCCGGTACAGGCGACGGCTTCGCCGCGCGCCGCGGGGCCCTCTTCTTCCTGGCGTTCGGGGCCTGCGGGGTCTTCGTCGGCGTCATTGGGGAAAGCTAACCACGAAGCTCGTCGATCAGGAGCGCATTCACCCGATCGGGCACTTCTTCCATCACCACGTGGCCGCCGTCCACGATCCAGGTCAGCGCCCCGTCAGGGAGCGCCGCAGCCAGGCGCTTTGCCTCGAGCGGCCGCACCGTGCGGTCGCGCGTGCCAAACACCACGTGCGTCGGCGTCGTGAGTGCCGCAAGCTCGGCCGCCGTCCAAAGCTCCCACGGGAACTCCTGCAGCATCCGCATCGCCGCGCGCACCACGTCGGGGAACTGCGTCGGCGCCCAATACTCGTCCACGTCCCGCTCGCTGAACCGGCCAAGTTTCCCGTAGACGCGCCGCTGCACAAACGCCACCGCCGCGCGCGGCACCAGTGTCGTCAGGATCTCGCCCGAGGGCGTGGGAAGGAACGGCGCAAGCATCTGCCAGGGCGGGATTGGCCCAAACCCCACCGGCCCGAAGAGAATGAGCCGCTCGACGCGCGCGGGCGCGTCGAGCGCCAGTCGCACCGCAATCTTCCCCGCCATCGACTGCCCGGACATCGCCGTGCGCTCGATCTCCAGCGCGTCGAGCAGCCCGAGCATCGTGCCCGTGAATGCCGACAGCGTGTACGCCCCCTCGGCGGTGGGCGCATCCGAGAGTCCGTGCCCCGGCAGGTCCGGCGCAATCACCCGATGCCCCGCAGCCGCCAGCGGGAGGATGTTGTGGCGCCAGAGGTAGGCGCTGACCCCCCACCCGTGCATCAGGAGGATCGGCGGGCCACTGGCGGGGCCCGCCTCGAGCACCCGCAGCGCCACGCCGTCCGCGGTGCGCACGCGACGCACCGTGATGCCCGCAATGCCGGCGGGGAACCACGCGTCCGGCGACAGACGATGCTTCACGCGACGCGCCCCCGCCGAACGGTCAGATCAGGTCGATGGGGCGCCCGGAGAGCCGCGCAATGAGCCCGACGCGGAAGGTCACGTCCGCCCAGCGCTCGTCGCCACCGTGTACCTGCTCCAGCGGATACATCGGCCAGACGTAGGGCTCGCTGCTCTTGGGCATCGCCATCCCCTTGTGCGGATGCCAGACGCCGTCGCGGCCCGAGTCGTCGATGAAGCGCTCGTACATCTTCGTCCAGTTCTCGTTGCGCCGGAGGAACCCCAGCCGCGCCATCAGTTCGAGCCACGCCAGCGCATACGGCACGTCCGCTTCCACCGCGTTGCGGTGCGGCAGCCGGTCGCCGAGAATCGCATACGGGGCGGGCAGCAACTGCGTGCCCACCTGCTGCACCGACTCCTGCCGCGGGAGCGGGCGCGTGAGATATGCATAGAGCAGTTCCATTGCCTCGTGATGCTCGCTCTGGAACAGCGGCATATGCGCGATCAGGTGCAGCGCGTAGATCGACGGCGGGAACGCCTCGGGATGCAGCACCTGGCGGTTGCCCACGCGAATCCAGGGCTTTTCGGCGAGCGGCGAGCGGAGGAACTCCGCGATCCGGTCGATGGTGCGGCGGGCGAGCCCGCGCAGCCGCGGGTCGCCCTCGAACCCCGCCGAGGCGAGCGTGGCACCGGCCGCCTCGCGCAACAGTTGCCGCTGCGACATCAGGAGTTCGGGCTCCACCTTCGGGCGCGTCGGCGCAAACTCGTAGAGCTGGTCGCGCTCGTTGTCCTCCGCGAGGAGACGGAAGAGGTTGCGCCGCGCGTGGTAGAGCGCCGGCCCTTCGCGGTCCCAGCCGTACTCCAGCAACCGGCGGAACGCGGGGATGGTCCCCACCCCCTCGAAATGCTCCGCGCGCTGCGACGGCAGCGTGAGCATCGCATTGTTCCAGATCCCGTTCGCCGACGCCTGCACGCCCAGCTCGAGCGCCGGACGGTACGCGTACGGCAGGTAGTGAAACGCGGGGGGGGCCGAGGCACCCATCTTTGCCACCTCAACCAGCGACCGGTACTTGATGGCCGGCGATGCATTGGTCAGCAGCCACCCGAGCGGAAAATCGAGCGTTTCCTGCGGCGGGGGGGGGGGTGCAAAGATCGAAGTAGGTACGACGATTGGTAGAGTCAAACGAATTCCGTGGCTAACGCATTGTGTAGCAACAAGATAGCGCTACAGCGAAGATTCCGCGACCTGCTGAGGCCGTAAAGGATACCATTCTGCACGAAAAACGCCAGATTGACCCGATGCGTGGCGAGTTCGTGGATATCGGCGGAAGGAGGCTCTACTACTACGCGGCGGGCACCCGCGGAGCCGGGGATCCGGTTGTGTTGCTCCACGGATTTCCCACGTCGTCGCGGCTTTGGCACTCGGTCGTCCGAGATTTCCCGGACGGGCATCGGCTCGTGGTGGTGGACCTTCCCGGCTACGGGCGGAGCGACCCCTGTGCCGCCGACGAGTCCACCGTGGGCGGCCACGCGGCCGCCCTGCGCGCCCTCCTGGACGACCTGCAGGTCGAGCGCGGATGCCTCGTGGGACACGGGCTCGGCGGCGCGGTCACGCAGGCCATCGCGGTGCAGTGGCCGGAGCGGGTCTCGTCGCTCGGGCTCGTGAGCAGCGCGGGGTTCGGCGTGCGCCCACGCCGGATGGCGCGGCTCGCGCGGGCCATTGGTCCACTCGCCCGGCGCCTCCCGCCGGGACTGCTCGCCGGCCTCGTACACGGCGGCGTGCGGCGCGGCTTTGAGAACCCCGAGCGGAGCCATCTCACGCTCGACACCTGTCTCAACGCCTTCACGTCCCCGGCGGGTCGCGATGCGCTCGCGGGGCACTTGGCCGCGCTGGGCGCCGACGAGTCGGCCTTGTGGTCCGCGCGGCTGGGCGAGCTGCGGATGCCGGCGGCCGTCATCTGGGGCGCGGAAGACCCGTTCTATCCGTCGTCGTTGGGCGAGCGCCTCGCGGCGGCGATCCCGGAGGCGAGCTTCGAGGTGATCCCGGGCGCGGCGCACTTCGTCCCCGAGGATTCGCCCGAGCCGCTCCGCCGCGCCATCGTCGCATTGCTCGCGCGCGCCGCCCTCGGCTGACACACGCGGCGGTCACCGCCCGTCGCGCGGCTCCCGCGTCTCGTCCACCGCCTCAGCCACGCGCTGCACGTCGCGCGCGAGGGCGCGGAGTTCCGCCGTCAGCTTCGCATCGTCCGCCAGCCGCGACTCCACGCTCGAGCTGCGCAGCTTCATCAGGTCGAGCTTCATCGTCCCAAGGACGAGCACCGCGTGCTCCTGCTGCCGCGCGAGCGTGGTGCGCCGCTCCGCGAGGTCGGTGAGCGTGGCGAGCTGCCGCTGTAGGAGCTCGATGCGGCGCGTGCGCTCGGGGGCGTGCTCCGGCATCGCCTCCGCCTCGGAGACGCGGCGCTGCAGGCGCACCAGCGCATCGGGCGACGCGTCGGTGTCGAGCGAATGCAGCGCAACGGCCAGCGTGCGCACGCGTTCGACGAGCGCCTCCACCGTCGGCAGGATCTCGGGCAGGAGCGCCTTCTCCGACTCCGGGAGCCGGGCGAGCAGCGATCGGATCTGGCCTCGCGCGTCGTACGCCTCGCGCACGGACGCGCCGTGCGCCCCGTCGAGCACCTCGCGCGGCACGCTGTCGAGGATGGCCTCGGCAATCGAGTCGGCCGGCGGCGCGGGGAGACGCGCCTCGAGGTGGCCAAGCGGCGGCACCGCGCCGCTGTACCGTGGCGGCGGTGGGCGGCGGAGCACGTGGCGGAGCGGGATTCCATCCGCCCAGAGCTTGCTCAGCTCGTTCGCAATCCCGAGCCCGAGCCCGATGGCCGGAAAGAGGACCCACGGGAACCAGGGCGAGGTGAAGAGATTGATCGCGCCCAGCATCAGCAGTGTCGCGCCCGCACCCCCGATTTTCCGCCGCACGCGTGCAATCCGCTCCTCGGGGGTGCGCTCGCGCAGTTGCATCGTGTTGATCTCCTGCGCGGCCACGCGGAACGGCTCGCGGACGGCCTCGAGCTGGTGGCTGAGCCGGGCACGCTGGCCGCGCACCTGCTCCTTCCACCTCCGCGTCTCCTCGCGCCACTGCCGCAGCGCCTCCTTGCCGTGCTCGCGCGTGCTGGGATCAAACAGCCAGTCGTTGGGCAGCGGCGGAAAGGGCGGCGCAGGCAGCGGCGTGCGCTGGCGGAGCTGGTCAATGGGGTCGGACGCGGCCGGCGGCGGAACCACCGCAAGCCCGCCCGATGCGCGAGCGCGGCGCGCATTCGGCAGCGGCGCGTCCTCGGCGAGCGCGGCGCGAAACAGCGCGGCGTCCGACCAGCGCTGATCGCGCCCCTTCTCGAGCGCCGTCTCGATCGCCAACACGAGATTCTCGGGCAGGTCATCGCGCACCTGCGCGAGCGGCCGCGGCCGCTCGCTGAGATGCTTCATCAGCATTGCCGGCGTGTTGCTCGCCTGGAACGGCAGTTCGCCCGCCAGCATCTGATAGCCGACAATCCCGAGCGCGTAGATGTCGGCGCGGCCATCCACCTCGCGCTCCCCCATTGCCTGCTCGGGACTCATATACGACGGCGTGCCAACGGCGATGCCCGTGGCCGTGAGGCGCTGGTCGCCCTCGGCGGCGCGCGCAATGCCGAAGTCGGTGACCAGCGCGCGGCCCGTCCCCCGCTCGATGAGGATGTTGTCGGGCTTGATGTCGCGGTGCACGACGCCCTGCGAATGCGCGTACTCCAGCGCCTCGGCCACCTCGCGGAGAATGCGACGTACCTCGGGGATCGGCAGTCGCCGCTCGCCGTGGAGCCGTGCGGCGAGCGATTCGCCCTCCACGAGCCCCATCGCGAAGAAGACGATCCCGTTCGCCTCGTCCACCGAGTAGATGGGGACGATGTGCGGATGCGAGAGCCGCGCGGCCATCTCCGCCTCGCGCAGGAAGCGGGTGCGGACCTCGTCGCGGTAGGCGAGCTCGGGGGGAAGGACCTTGAGGGCGACGCGGCGGCGGAGTCGCGTGTCGCGCGCACGGTACACCACCGCCATCCCGCCGCGGCCGATCTCGGCCTCGATCTCGTAGAGCCCCGCGACGGCCGCTACGGTCCGCGCGAAGAGCGGATCGTCACTCACGTCGCGCGGGATCCCCCAGCCGGGACATCGCATCCCCCACGTAGACCGCGCTGTCGACCTCGCGCGCGAGCTGCATCGCCGCCTCGGCCACCGAGGTCACGTGCTGCCAGCTCTGGTTTCCCGCCTTCAGCCGGAGGACGTCGAACTTCAGGTTCTGCAGCGCGAGCGCGCAGTTCTCCATTTTGGCCCGGTACTCGCCCTGCCGCCGCTCGAGCTCGGACGCGGCGCGCCGGTTGCGCTTGAGCGACGCCAGGCGGCGCACGCGCGTTTCGCTCGCGCCGTGGTCGAGCGGGTTGGCCTGCGCCTCGAGCGCGGCGATCTCCTTGTCCATCGCCGCCACGGTCGCCGACCCCGCCTCGCGCTCCAGCGCGGTGAGCGCCGTCGCCAGGCCGAGCACGCTCTCCGCCAACTGCTTCGCCGTGGGCCCCACGTCGGCAATCCGCTCCCGGTCCGGCTTGGGGAGCGTCTCCACCATCCGGAGCACCTCCTCGCGGTCCAGCAGCGCCTGTCGCGCCGTCGCGGCGTGCGGCCCCGAACCGAGTGCCGCCGCGTCCGCGGGGGAGATCTGCGACACGCCCGGCACCGGCGAGACCGCGCCGCTCAGCCGGCGCCGCCGCTCGCGCTCGCGCACCTCCGCGCGCTTCTGCGGATTGAAGATCGCCTTTGCGTCGTCGAGCGTCTCCGCCGCCACGTCCACGATCATCTTGTCGCGCGAGTGCTTGAAGACGTCGCGCCAGTCGTAGCCGTCGCTCCAGAGCCGCGCATACTTGTACGCGACGTTGATGCCCCAGAACGCGGAGATGATCAACAGGTTGGGCCCGCCAATGAGCCCGATGAGGAAGAGCGCACCCGTCACGAAGAGGAAGGGCGCGATTGCCTTGCGGAATTTCACCACGGGATCGGCGTACCACCGAGCGAGCTCGGCCGACGTGGGGCCGTCCGATTCCACAGGGAGCGGCGACCACTGCTGCCCCACCGAGGGGTACGCCGTCCCCGCGCGCACCGGCAGGCTGGGCACCATCCCCGTCTCCAGCGCCTGGACGAAGGCACGCGCATTGGGGAACCGGTCGTCCGGGTTCTTCTCGAGGCAGAGCATCACCGCACGCGCCAGGTCCGGCGGCACGTTGGCGCGCTGGTCAATCGGCACGGGACGCTCCGAGAGATGCTTCACCAGCAGCGCCGGGGTGCTCGTCGCGTTGAACGGGAGGTCGCCGCAGAGCATCTGGTACGCCACGATCCCCAGCGAGTAGAGGTCCGTGCGCCCATCGATGTCGCGGTCGCCCGCCGACTGCTCCGGCGACATAAAGGCCGGCGTCCCGATGGCGATCCCGGTGGCGGTGAGCTTGGCCTCGCCCCCCTCGCTCACGGCGCGCGCAATGCCGAAGTCCGTCACCATCGTGCGGCCCGTCGCCGCGTCGATGAGGATGTTGTCCGGCTTGATGTCGCGGTGCACGGTGTTCTGCGAATGCGCGTACGCCAGCGCATCGCCCACCTCGCGCAGGATGCGGCGCGCCTCGTCCGGCGCAATCGGCCCCTGCCGCGCGATCCGCGTCCCGAGGTTCTCTCCCTCCACGAACGCCATCACGAAGTAGACCAGCCCCTCGCGCTCGTCGACGGAGTAGATCGGGACGATATGCGGGTGGCTCAGTTGCGCCGCCATCTCCGCCTCGCGCAGGAACCGCGAACGGATCTCCGAGCGGAACGCCAGTTCGGGCGGCAGGAGCTTGATCGCCACCGGGCGCTTCAGCCGCTTGTCGCGCCCCTTGTACACGATGCCCATCCCGCCCCGCCCCACCTCCTTCTCCACCTCGTACTGCGCGTCCAGCACCCGCACGACGTGCGAGCGCAGTTCGGCATCCGACTGGCTGAGACGGGAATCGCTCACGGGGGGTAGTGGAATTGTGGGACTACCGGACGGAGGACGATACCATACCGGCGGCCTCCACACCAATGGCGCGTGCGACGGTCGCCGTGCTGGCAGGCCCTACGTCAGGACGGCGGTCTAAAGTTGCAATCCCCGCCAGGATGTCGTAAGTCAGGGCGGAACACTCCTTGCGAGAGTAGGTCTTACCGCACGACCAAACTTTCGCCGGACAGGTCAACCCAATGGGCACTCGTCAGACCCTTCCCGTCCTTCCCCTTCGGGGGACGGTCATCTTCCCGGGCCTCACCGCGCCAATCGCGGCGGGCCGCCCGGGCACGCTCCGTGCCATCGAGTCGGCCCTCAAGGGCGACCGGCTGGTGTTCGCCGTCGCCCAGCGCGACAACACCGAGGAGCCGGCGCCGGAGGTCCTCTACTCGATGGGCGTCATCGCTCGGATCGGACAAATTCAGCGTGGCTTGGGTGGCGTCCAGTTGCTCCTGCACGGCGAGCAGCGCGCCAGTGCGCTCCAGTACACCACCAGCGAGGGCTTCCTCTCCGCCATCGTCGTCCCCGCGGAGGAGATGACGCCGCTGGATGACAAGGACGCCGCCTTTGAGGCGCTCCACAAGGAGATCCGCGAGCGCGCCGGCGAACTCGGCGAGCGCCGCGGCCTCCCCGAGGAGGTCGTCCACCAGGTCCTCGAGTCCGTCACCGAGCCCGGCAAGTTCGCCGACCTCGTGGCCGGCTACATCGAGCTCTCCGTGCCCGAGAAGCAGGGGCTCCTCGAGACACTCTCCGTCGAGGAGCGCCTCCGGAAGGTGCTCGTACACGTTCAGCGGCAGATCTCCCTGCTCGAGGCGCAGGACGAGATCAAGTCGCAGGTGCAGGAGGAGCTCGGCGAGCGCCAGCGCGAGATGTTCCTGCGCGAGCAGATGAAGGCCATCCAGAAGGAGCTCGGCGACGACGACCAGTCCAAGGAGATCGAGGAGCTGCGCGAGAAGCTCACCAAGCTCGAGCTCCCCAAGGAGGCGCGCGCCGAGGTCGAGCGCGAGCTCGGGCGCCTGGAGCGCTCCGGCCGCGAGTCGATGGAGGCGCAGGTCATCCGCACGTATCTCGAGTGGATCGCCGAGCTCCCGTGGGGCACGCGTTCCGACGACCAGCTCGACCTCGCGCACGCCACCACCGTGCTCGACGAGGATCACTACGGCCTGCAGGACGTGAAGGACCGGGTGCTCGAGTTCCTCGCCGTGCGCCAGCTCCGTGCGCAGCAGCTCTCGGACGAGATGGATCGCACGGGGGAGTTTCCCGCGGCCAAGCTGAAGGAGCGCGCCGAGGAGGCGCCCTCCGCGCCGGCGCCGCGCAAGAGCAACGCCGAGATCGACAGCCGCGCCATCACGGACAAGCGCGAGGCCAAGGCGCGCGCGATGGCCAAGGGGCCGATCCTCCTCTTCTCCGGCCCGCCGGGCGTGGGCAAGACGTCCATCGCCAAGTCCATCGCCCGCTCGCTCGGGCGCGAGTACGTGCGCGTGTCGCTGGGCGGCGCGCGCGACGAGGCCGACATCCGCGGCCATCGC
>CAYXQS010000033.1:0-18957 GCA_964466515.1 uncultured Gemmatimonas sp.
CATCATCGTCAACAACCAGGTCGGCTTCACGACGGATCCCATCGACGCGCGCTCGACGCGCTATGCGAGCGACATCGCGAAGGGATACGAGATGCCGATCATCCACGTGAACGCCGACGACGCCGAGGCGTGCGTGATCGCGATGCGGATCGCGGTGGCGTATCGCACGCAGTTCGGGAAGGATTTCCTCATTGACCTCGTCGGCTACCGCCGCTGGGGCCACAACGAGGGCGACGAGCCGACGTACACGCAGCCGCTCCTCTACGAGAAGGTGAAGGCGCATCCGACGCCCCGGCAGGTGTGGGGCGCCCGGTTGGTGCAGGAAGGGGTGATGACGGCCGCCGAGGTCGAGGCGGTCGACAAGGACATCGCCGCCGGCTATCAGGTGGCGTACGAACGGTCCAAGGCGCTGGACGACGCGACGCCCCACGTCGTGCCGGCCGAGTCCGCGTCGGCGAGCGTCGCGACGGCGGTGACCGCGGACCGGCTTGCGGCGTTCAACAACGCGCTGCTGACCTATCCCTCGGACTTCTCGCCGCACCCGCGTCTCGCCAAGCAGCTCGAACGCCGCCGCGAGGCGCTCGGCACCGGGCCCGCCATTGACTGGGGCCACGCCGAGCAGCTCGCCTTTGCGTCGATCCTGTCCGAAGGGACGCATATCCGCATCTCCGGCCAGGACGTGGAACGCGGCACGTTCTCGCATCGCCACGCCGTGCTGAACGAGGTGACGAGCGGGCGGAAGTACGCGCCGCTCGCGCATCTCGCCGGCGCCAAGGGGCGCTTCGAGATCTACAACTCGCCGCTTTCCGAGATGGCGGTGCTCGGCTTCGAGTACGGCTTCAGCGTTGCCACGCCCGACACACTCACGGTCTGGGAAGCGCAGTTTGGCGACTTCGGGAACGTCGCGCAGCCGATCATCGACCAGTTCATCGTCTCCGACCGCGCCAAGTGGGGACAGGACTCGGGGATCGTGCTGCTCCTGCCGCACGGCTACGAGGGGCAGGGCCCGGAGCATTCGAGCGCGCGCCTGGAGCGGTTCCTGCAGATGTGCGCGGAGGGCAACATCCGCGTCGCCTATCCGAGTTCGCCGGCGCAGTACTTCCACCTGCTGCGCCGCCAGGCGCGGCTGCCGCAGCGTCGGCCGCTCGTGGTGATGCAGCCCAAGTCGCTGCTCCGGCTCGCGCAGGCCGCGTCGCGCGTGACGGACCTCTCGCAGGGGAACTTCCGTCCGGCGATTGACGATGTGGCAGGCACCACCAAGCGCACGAAGGTGAAGCGGTTGATCTTCTGCAGCGGCAAGATCTACTACGATCTTGCCGCCGCGGGGATTCCGGAGAGCGTGGCGGTGGTGCGGGTCGAGGAACTGTATCCCTGGCCGCACGAGGAGATCGCGCGCCTGGTGGATCTCTATCCCGGCATCGACGAGGTCGCGTGGGTGCAGGAGGAGCCGAAGAATATGGGCGCGTGGAGCTTTGTCGCGCCGCGGCTTCGCGTCTCGACGGGGAACGCGCTCGTGATCCGCTACTACGGACGTCCCGAGCGGGCGAGTCCGGCGGAGGGCTACGCCGACGCGCACGCGGTTGAGCAGGCGCGCATCGTGCACGAGGCGCTGCAGGCGCCCGTGCGGACCACCGGCGCGCGTCGCGTCTCCGCGATGTCCGTGAAGCCCTGATGCGCCGCGCCACGGTCGCACTGGCGCTCCTGCTCTCGCTCGCGCCGCGCCTTGCCTCGGGGCAGGAGCGCGGCGCGGCGGCGATGGACCAGCTGCTCCGCGGGCTCACCGTGACCGGGCGCGTGCTGATGGTCGGCGCGCACCCCGACGACGAGGACACGCAGCTCCTCGCCGGGCTCGCGCGCGGCCACCAGGTCCACGCGGCGTATCTCTCGCTCACGCGCGGCGACGGCGGCCAGAACCTCATCGGGAGCGAACTCGGCGAGGCGCTCGGCGCCATCCGCACCGAGGAGCTGCTTGCCGCGCGCCGCGTGGACGGTGCGCAGCAGTTCTTCTCGCGCGCGTACGACTTCGGCTTTTCCAAGACCGCCGACGAGACGTTTGCGCACTGGGACCGCGAGCAGCTCACCGGCGACGTGGTGCGCGTGATCCGGTCGTTCAAGCCGGACGTCGTGGTGTCGGTGTTCTCGGGCACGCCGCTCGACGGGCACGGGCATCACCAGGCGGCGGGGATCCTCGCGCGCGCGGGGTTCGAGGCGGCAATGGATACGGTGCGGTTTCCCGTGGCCACGCACGGCCGCCCGTGGGCGCCGCTCAAGTTCTACCGCGGCGCGTGGAGCCGGAACCGTCCGGCGACGCTGACAATGGAAGTGGGCACGCTCGATCCGGTGCTCGGGCGGAGCCCGGCGGAAATCGCGGGCGAGAGCCGCTCGCAGCACCGCTCGCAGGGGTTCGGCGTGCTGCAGCGCCGCGGCGCCGCACAGACACGGCTCACGCGCGAGCTCACGCGCGTGAACGAAACGACGCCCGCCGAGGAGGAGCGCTCGATCTTTGACGGCATCGACACGAGCTTCGCGCGGCTGGCGACGCTGGCCCACGGCCGCGCGGCGATGCTCGCCGCGGTGGGTCCGCTCGTGGACTCGCTCCGCGCCGCGGCCGATCTCCGCCGACCCGGCGATCTCGTCCCCGGGCTCGCGCGCGTGGTGGCGCTCACCGAGGCGGCACGGGATTCCGTCAAGCGCTGCCTGCTCGTGCCGGTCAGGGGGTATAGCTCGATTACCGGCCTGCCCCCGGTGTGCGACGCCGAGGAGGTCGCGCTCGACGCGGCGGTCGAGCGGCTCGCGGTCCGCGCGCGCGCGGCGCTGATGCAGGCGGCCGGCGTGCTCGTCGAGGCGATGGCGCAGCAGGAGCTGGCCTCGTTCGGCGATTTCCTGAACGTGCGGCTCTCCGTCTATAATCGCGGCACGCACCCCGTGACCGTGCACTCGGTACGGATGACGGGGACGCGCGACCTCGAGCTCGCCGACACGCTGCGCATTGCGCCGGGCCGCGACACCGTGCTGCAGCAGGGCGTTGTCGGGTTCGTGGACCACCGTCCCTGGTGGGCCGGCGGGCGCGCCGGCGGTGCGATGTTCGCCGACAACCGGTCGCCCGCCAACGGGGTGGCGCTCGTGTCGTATGGCGTGCAGACCGAGCTCGTGCCGAGCGTCGCCGTCCCGGAGGACGCGCGCCGGATCTCCGACGTGCGCGTGCGCCTGACGATCGGCGGCGTCTCGTTCGTCGCGGACGGCGGAAGCGTGACGTATCGCTTTGCGGACCCGGTGCTCGGTGAACAGAACCGTCCCGTGGGCGGCGTGCCGCCGATCACGCTCACGCTCGACCGCGGATTGGAGTACGTGCGCGCGGGCGTGCCGCTGGACCGCGGCATCCGGGTGACCGTGACGTCGCACACCATCCACCCGCGCACCCTGCGCTTCCGGCTCCTGTTGCCCAGCGGCGTGCGCGCGAGTGGCGTTCCGGACTCGCTCGTCCTCGCGCCCGGTGAGACCAGGGAGGTCCGCGTCGGCCTCACGGGGCAGCTCGCGGCCGGCCGCCACGACTTCGGGATTGGCGCGGAGTCGGATGGCTCGACGTACGTCGAGGGATTCACGACGATCGAGTATCCGCACATCCGTCCGCTGCGGCTGTATCGGCAGTCGGCGATGTACCTCCAGGCCGTGCCGGTGAACGTGCCGCGCGCGCTGCGCGTGGCATACGTGACCGGCGTCTCGGACGCCGTGGCGCCCGCGCTGCGGCAACTCGACATCCCGACCACGGTGCTTACGCCGGATCAGGTCGCGCTGCTCGATCTCTCGCAGTACTCGACGGTGGTCATCGGACCGCGCGCGTACGAGACGAGCGCCGAGCTGCGTGCGGCGAATCCCGCGCTCTTCGCGTGGGTGCGTGCCGGAGGCACCCTGGTGGTGCAGTACGGCCAGTTCGAGATGGCGCAGCCCGGGATGATGCCGTTCCCCATCACGCTGCGGCGTCCCGCGGAGCGCGTCACGCTCGAGGGCACGCCGGTGACGGTGCTCGACCCGCAGTCGCGGCTGCTCCGCTGGCCCAACCGGATTGGCGAGGAGGACTGGGCCGACTGGGTGCAGGAGCGCGCGACCTATATGCCGACGACGGCCGACTCCGCGTACCGCACCCTGCTTGCGATGAACGATCCGGACGAGCCGGTGAATCGGCACGCGATCCTCGAGGCGCGACTCGGCCGCGGCCGCTACATCTACACGACGCTGGCGCTCTTCCGGCAGATCCCGGGCGGCGTACCCGGCGGCGCGCGCCTCTTCGTGAATCTCCTCTCGGCCGGCCTTACGCCGGAGTAGCCGTCGGCTCGCGGGGCGTCGCGGACGGCAGGTGCGCCTCGATGCCTACGGTGAGCACGAGCGTCCCGAGGCCGAGGAGGGCGCCGGTGAAGAACGGCACGCCCTTCCCGAGATAGTCGAAGGCGAACCCGGCCCAGATCGGACCGATCACGCGCGCCATTCCGCCGAAGGTCTGTTGCACGCCCATATAGAGCCCGCGCTCGTGGTTCGGGATGACCTGCGAGAGCATCCCCGTCACGCACGGGAAGGTGAACGCCGTGCCGAGCGGGATGAGCCCGATGGCGATGATGAGCGTGGCGTAGTTGAAGGTGAACGGGAGCGCCGCGAGACCGAGGGCGAGGAGCACGATGCCGACCCGCGCGAGGCGCGGCTCACGGAAGCGGTCGATCGCCGGCCCCAGCAGCAGCGCGCGCGCGACGACGGAGAGGATGCCGATGTACATAAACACCCACCCGATGCCCGTCTCGTCGATCCCGAAGCGGTCGAAGAGGAAGAGGGCGAGGAGCGCGGTCATTCCCTGGAAGGCCCCCATCCCGATGGCGTAGATCCAGATGAGGCGGCTCGCCGGGAGCGCCGGGTGCGTCGCAACGCGCAGCGCCGTCTCGCGCACGCCCGAGACCCTGGGGCGCTCGCCCGTCTTGGCGTTGGCGTGGACGTTGGACTCGGTGAGGTACTTCCACGCGAAGACCATATTCACGACCGTGAGCGCCGCCGCGAAGAGGCCCGGTGCGGCGAGGTCGATGCGCGCGGCGAGCGACCCGATCACCGGGCCCAGCGCGACCCCCGCGTTGGTCGCGGCGGAGAGCCAGCCGAGGCTCTTGGAACGGTCCTTCGGCTCGGTGGCGTCGGCGACGTAGGCCTGGATGACGCTCACCGTCCCGCCCCCGGCGCCCTGGACGAGGCGCGAGAGGAACAGGAGTTCGAGGCTCCCCGCCAACGCGAAGACGACGTAGGCGACCCCGCTGGCGGCGAGCCCGACCATCAGCGCCGGGCGTCGGCCGAACCGGTCCGAGACGCGGCCCCACATCGGCGCGCTGATGAGTTGCGCCACGGCGAAGGACGAGACCAGGAGGGCGACCACCGCGCCCTCGCCGCCCATCCCCAGCGCATCGAGGGCACGCCAGAGCGGCCCGTGGCCGACGAACCGCGTTGCGTAGAATGGAAGGAGCGGGAGCACCATAAGGAGCCCCACCATATCCATAAACGCGGTGACCATCAGAACGACGAGCTTGCCCAGGGAGCGATCCTCGCAATGCTTGGCCCGCCGACGAATAGCCGACGGCGGTGCGAAAAGATAACACGGCGCTACTGGTCACCGGGGGGGAAGGCGGTATACTCCACGGGTGATCGAGACCCTGGGGCGGATGATCAAGGAGGCCCTTGCCGAGCTCGGGTCGGCCGGCCGTCTGACGGTCGAGGCCGTGCGCTCGTCGCGTGACGTCAAGACCTGGTGGCCGAACTTCACCCAACAGGCCAAGCAACTGGGCGTCGATTCGCTCCCGATCGGGATGCTCATTGCCCTCTTCACCGGGGTCGTCCTCGCGCTGCTGGCGAGCTACAGCTTCACGGGCGCCGTGCCGCGCTACCTCGTGGGCACCTTGGTCCAGAAGACGGTGATGATGGAGCTGGCGCCCGTACTCACCGGGCTGGCGCTGGCCGGCCGGGTGGGTGCCAACATCGCCGCCGAGATCGGGACGATGCGGGTGACGGAGCAGGTCGATGCGCTCGAGACGCTCTCGTTCGACCCGGTCGCCTACCTTGTGGTGCCCCGGGTGCTGGCGGGCACGCTGATGTTCCCGGTGGTCGTCGGCGTGGCGATGTTCGTGGGGCTGTTCGCGGGATGGGGCGCGTCACTCAAGCTGCTCGACCTCTCGACGCCGGAGTATCTCAAGGGCGTGCGTCTCTTCTTCGACACCTTCGATGTGCAGTACGGACTGGTGAAGTCGGCGAGCTTCGGCTTCGTCGTGACGATCCTGGCGTGCGCGGCGGGGCTCAAGACCCGCGGGGGCGCGCAGGGCGTCGGCGCGGCGGCCACGGGCGCCGTGGTGCAGGCTGCCGTGATGATCCTCGTGCTCGACGCATTCTGGGCAATGGTCTGGCTACTCGGGAGAGCCCAATGAAGAAGCATTCGAACGACTGGTGGGTGGGCGGCGTGGTCATCGGCGCGATGCTCCTCATCGTCGTCGCCACGCTCTACCTGCAGCAGGCCGATCTCGGCGGCAAGCGCCAGACGGTCGTGGCGCGGTTCCGCGACGTGGGCAACCTGCAGATCGGCAACGCCGTCGTGATCCGCGGCGTACGGAGCGGCCGGGTCGAGGACGTCGCGCTGGCGAGCGATGGGTGGGTGATGGCGCGGCTGCGGCTCGAGGAGGGGCTCACCCTCCCGCCCGACCCGGTGGTGCTGATCCAGGCGGCGACGCTCTTCGGCGAATGGCAGGCGCTGATCCTGCGCCGGGAATCCGCGCCGGCCATCCGCGAGGTCACGGCGCAGCTCAACGACACCGCCGGCGCGCCGCCGGGCACGCTGGCCGGCGCCGTGCTGCCGGATATCGCGCAGCTCACCTCGGTGGCCGGCGGCATCGCGGGGAACGTCGCGTCGGTGGCCGAGCGGGTGCGGACGGCGTTCGACGACAGCGCCGCGCAGGGGCTGCGCGCGTCCATCCACAACATCAACACCCTCTCGCGCGAGCTCACGACGACGGTGCGCGTGCAGTCGCGCAACCTGGACTCGGTGGCCGCGCAGGTGCGGGCCGGGATGGTCGACCTGACCGCGGGCGCCGCCGCGCTGCAGCGCTCCATCGGCCGCATCGACTCCTCGACGTCCCAGGGCGAGGTGCAGCGGATCGTCAGCGAGACGGAGATCGCCGCGCAGAACCTCCGCGAGGCGGCCCAGCGCATCAACACGCTCACCCTCTCGCTCGAGGAGTCCGAGCACAGCGTCCGCAGCGTGCTCGTGAAGGCCGACTCCCTCCTGAGTCGCGTGGAGAGCGGCCGCGGGTCGCTCGGGATGCTGCTCAACGACCCCAGCCTGTACCGGAACTCCGACTCCCTGGTGGTGGACCTGCGGAAGATGATCGCGGACATCCAGAAGAATCCCCGGCGCTACTTCAGCCTGAGCATTTTCTGACCGAACGGATCCGCACCCGCTTCCTCGTGATTGGCTCGGGGATCGCGGGGCTGCATACGGCGCTGCGGACCTCCGACCACGGCGAGGTCGTGGTCCTCACCAAGCGCACGCTGAAGGATTCCGCCACCGCGTACGCACAGGGCGGCATCGCCGCGGCGCTGGGCGCGGGAGACTCGCCCGAGCTGCATCGCATTGACACGCTCGCGGCCGGTGCCGCGCTCTGCGACGCGGACGCCGTGGTAGTGCTCGTGGCCGAGGGACCCGCGCGCGTGCGCGAGCTCGCCGACGCGGGCGCGCGCTTTGACACCGACCCCACCGGACGCTTCACCCTCGGCCGCGAGGCCGCGCACTCGCGCAAGCGCATCGTACACGCCAAGGGCGACCAGACCGGGGCGGAGGTCGCGCGCTCCCTGATCGACCGCGTCGCGGAGCGACGGCAGATCGACGTGCTCGAACGCGCGCGTGCGCTCGACTTGATCGTCTCGGGCGGGAAGTGTTGCGGCGTGCGTGCCAACGTGAACGGAAAGGCGATGGAGATCATCGCCGACGCCACGGTGCTCGCCACGGGCGGATGCGGGCAGCTCTACCGCTACACCACCAACCCGCTTGTCGCGACGGGCGATGGCTTCGCCATCGCGCACCGCGCGGGCGTGCGGCTCGCGGACCTTGAGTTCGTGCAGTTCCACCCCACGGCGCTCGAGACGCCGGAAAATCCGCTGGCGCTGATCTCCGAGGCCGTCCGCGGCGAAGGCGCGATCCTGGTGAACGCGCGCGGGCGTCGCTTTATGCCGGCGCGCCACCGCCTCGCGGAACTCGCCCCGCGCGACATCGTCGCCCGCGAGATCTTCCACGAGCAGCGCGAGGGCGGGCGCGTGTTCCTCGATGCGCGCCGACAGGGCCGCACCTTCGCGCGCCGCTTTCCGGGAATCCTCGCCATCTGCCTCGCGCGCGGCATCGACCCGCGGCGCGACCTGATTCCGGTGACGCCGGCCGCCCACTATATGATGGGTGGGATCATCACCGACCTCGCGGGCCGCTCGTCCCTTGACCGGCTCTACGCCTGCGGCGAGGTCTCCCGCACCGGCGTACACGGCGCCAACCGCCTCGCCTCCAATTCCCTGCTCGAGGGACTGGTGTTTGCCGAGCGCGTCGCGCGCGACGCGGTGAACCAACCCAAGCTCCCGAGGGTCCCCCGCGCGGCCAAGTGGCGCGTCGCGCCGCTCACCGACCGCGGGGCGGCACAGGTGGCGGCGCGGGCCATCCGGCAGATTATGTGGCAGCACGCCGGGATTGACCGCAACGCCAAGGGACTGCGCGAGGCGCGCCGTGCGCTCGAGGCCGTGCAGGGCCGCCTCGGTGCCGGCGCCACCGAGGAGGCGAATATGGTGGAGACCGCGCTCCTGATCGTGGAAAGCGCCCTCCTCCGGCGAGAGTCGCGCGGCGGACACTTTCGCAGTGACTTCCCGCGCCCCAAGAACAAGTGGCGGGGCAGGCACGTCGAGTGGTGAGCCGCAGGGCCCGTGGCTAGGTTCCAAGGACGATGTCGAGACCGACTCCCGCACCCACCGACCGCGCCACCAGCGACCTGCAGCGGCGCATCCAGGCCCTCGCCAAGGAACGCCGCGCGGTCATCCTTGCGCACAACTATCAGCGTCCCGAGGTGCAGGACGTTGCCGACTTTGTCGGCGACTCGCTCGGGCTCTCCCGCGAGGCCGCGCGTACGGACGCCGAGGTCATTGTCTTCTGCGGCGTGCACTTTATGGCCGAGACGGCCGCGATTCTCTCGCCGTCAAGGACCGTGCTCCTCCCCGACCTCGCCGCGGGCTGCTCGCTCGCCGCGACGATCGACGCCGAGCAGCTCCGCGACTGGAAGGGCGAGCACCCGGGCGCCGTCGTGGTCTCGTACGTGAATACCAGCGCCGAGGTCAAGGCGGAGAGCGACTACTGCTGCACCTCCGGCAACGCGGTCGAGATCGTGAACTCGATCCCGGCGGACCGCGAGATCCTCTTTCTCCCCGATATGTTCCTCGGCGCGCACGTGCGCCGCGTGACGGGCCGCGAGAACATCCGGGTCTGGATGGGCGAGTGCCACGTGCACGCGGGGATCGATCCCGAGAACATCCGGCTGCAGCGGAAAATGCATCCGGACGCGGAGTTCCTCATCCATCCCGAATGCGGGTGCGCGACGAGCGTGGTGGAAGCGGTGAGCGCGGGCGACATCGATCCCGAGGGCGTACACATCCTCTCCACCGAGGGGATCATCAAGCGCTCCGGCGAGTCGTCGGCCGACACCTTCATCATCGCCACCGAGGTGGGGATCCTGCATCGGCTGCGGAAGGCGCATCCGGACAAGACCTTCTTCGCGGCCAACGAGCGCGCGTCGTGCGCCTATATGAAGGTGACGACGCTCCCGAAGGTGCTGGGCGCGTTGGAGCGCCTTGAGCATCGCATCACCGTGCCGGAGGACGTCGCGGCGCGCGCGCGCCTGGCCATCGAGCGGATGGTCGCGATCGGCGGCACCCACCCCACGCCGCCGGGCCCGGGAGTGGACCCGGGCGAGTGACGCCCGCGCGCGGATCGCAGCCGCCCCGGCGGATCACCCCGCTCGCGACCCCCGTCTTCGCGCCGGCCGTGTCCGGCTTCCCGCTCGCGGACGACGCCGTGCGCGCGCTTGTACGCGCGGCGCTGGACGAGGACCGCGCGTTCGACGACGTGACGTCGATTGCCACCGTGCTCCCGTCCCGCCACGCGCGCGCGGCGCTCGTGGCGCGCGCACCCGGCGTGATGGCGGGGATTCCGCTCGCGCTCGCGGCGTTTCATCTCCTCGACCCGCACGTGGAGATCCGCGTGGATGTCGAGGACGGCGCGCACGCCGCGCACGGCGACACGCTGCTCTTTCTCTCGGGCCCCGCGCGCGGTCTCCTCTCGGCAGAGCGCGTGGCGCTCAACTTCGTGCAGCGGCTTTCCGGCATTGCGACGCTCACGGCGCGCTACGTGGAGGCGGTACGGGGGACGCCCGCGGCAATCGTCGACACCCGCAAGACCACGCCGGGATGGCGCGCGCTCGAGAAGTACGCCGTACGCTGCGGCGGCGGCGTGAACCACCGTGCCACGCTCGCCGATGCGGTGCTGATCAAGGACAATCACATCGCGGCGTGCGACGGCGACGTGGCGGTGGCGGTGCAGCGCGCCCGCACGCACGCGCCCCCGGGGATGGTCATCCAGGTGGAATGCGACGCCGTGGCGCAGGCGCGCGCCGCCATTGCGGCGCACGCCGATGCCCTGCTGCTCGACAATATGCCGCCCCACGCGCTGCGGGAATGCGTCGCGCTGGCCAAGGGCCGCTGTATCACCGAGGCCTCGGGCGGCGTGACGCTCGAGACCGTGCGCGGGATCGCGGAGACGGGCGTGGACCGGATCTCGATTGGCGCGCTCACCCACAGCGCGCCCAGCCTCGACCTGGCACTCGATTTCGAATGAGGCGACCGCGCGACGTGCGCGGACGGTCTATGGGTTGAACATCCCGTGCACGCCGCGGCTCAGCTCGTCGATTGTTGAGGGCTTGTCGATCCACGCGGTGATGCCGGCCTCGGCCGTTTCGTCGCGGAGCGTGTGCGCCATCCCTGACACGAGCGCGATGGGGATGTCGGCGCGGACGGCGCGGACGGCGCGGGCGAACTCAATCCCGTTCATCCCCGGCATCTGCAGGTCGGTGATCACGGCGTCAAAGGCGTGGGGCGCGCCGCGGAGCTCCTGGAGCGCCGCGTGCGGATCGGTGAACTCGGTGCAGCGGTAGCCGAGCCGGGAGAGGATGCGGCCGGTCAGGAATGCCAGGACCTCCTCGTCGTCCACGCAGAGAATGTGCTGGCCCTCGCCCCGCACTGGCCCCGCGACGGATACGGCGGCCTGCTGCGGCGCGGCCTGCGCGGCGGGCAGATAGATGGTGAACTCCGTCCCGCGGCCGATGGCGCTCTGGACCGCGATGTGACCGCCGTGGTCGCGCACGATTCCGTGGACCACCGAGAGACCCAGTCCCGTGCCCGCCAGGCCCTTGGTGGTGAAGAATGGCTCGAAGAGGCGCTGCATCACCTCGCGATCCATTCCCGACCCGGTATCACGCACGCGCCAGCGCACGGTGGGTCCCTCGCGCAGCTCGGGGCTCGGGGCGTGCGCGATGTCGCCGACCTCGATGAGGTCCACCGCGACCTGCAGCGCTCCGCCGGCCTCCCGCATCGCGTAGCCGGCATTGGTGCCCAGGTTCATCATCACCTGATGGAGCTGGGTGCCGTCCGCCAGCACCGGCGGCAGGTCCGGCGCGAGGGTCGGCTCGATCCGCACGTTGGGCGGCAGGCTGGCGCGCAGCAGGTGGAGGGCCTCCTCGAGCACCGGCGTGAGGGCGATGACCTCGCGGCGACCCTCTTCGCGGCGGCTGAAGAGCAGGATGCGGCGCACGAGGTCGCGTGCCCGTCCGTACGCCCTGGCGATCTCGGAGAGGCTATCCGTGGCGGGATGATCGGCCGGAAGGTCCGCACGCGCCAGGTCGACGTGGCCGCCGATGGCCGTGAGGATGTTGTTGAAGTCGTGTGCGATGCCGCCCGCCAGCGTCCCCAGGGCCTCCATCTTCTGTGCCTCGCGCAGCTGCGTCTCCAGGGCGCGTCGCTGGCTCTCGGCCGCGTCCTCCTCCAGGTGCGTACGGAGCATCTGCGCCAGCGACTGCAGCAGCTCGCGTTCCTCCCTGAGGAACGGCTCGCCGTCCGCGGTGGGCGGCGCCTCGACGTAGCCGACCTCGATGACGCCGCGCCCCCGACTCGTGGAGAACTCGGCGACCAGGCGCCACGGTGTGTCGCGCCACCCGTCGGTGGCCACGTGCAGGTCGGCAAAGACGACGCGCGCGCGCGCCAGCTCCGGGTGCATCAGCGCCTGCGGGATCCGCGCGACGATCTGCTCGAGCAGTACGCGGTCGAAGCCACGGTGCGTCCGCAACAGGCTCGATACGTCGTGCAGCAGGCGCAGTTCCTTCACGCGCTCGCCAAGGTCGCGCAGCAACTGGACCCGCTCGCGCTGCGACTTGCGGCGTTCCGTCACGTCGATGGTCATCCCGACGAGCGACGCCGGGCGGCCATCCTGCTCCTTCCGCAGGTGGGCGGCCGCCTCGATGTACCGCTCGGAATCGCCCGGCCTCGTCACGCGGTAGGCAATCTGCATCTTGGGCGTGCCGGCGATCATCTCGCCGAGCGCGCCGGTGACGCGCGTACGATCGTCGGGGTGGATGATCGCGAGCCAGTCGTCGATGCCGACGACCCCGTCGGCGTTGGGCGAGAGGCCAAGGATCTCGAACAGCCGGCGATCCCCGCGGATCTCGCGACGGCGCAGGTCGAGGTCGTAGTAGCCGATGGCCCCGGCCTCGAGCGCCTGCTCCAGTCGTTCCTGTAGCGCCCGCCGCTCACCGAGCTCGGCAGTGGCCTGGTCCAGCGCGCGGGCCACGGTCCGCGTCGCAAGGTGCATCAGGATGAAGGTCAGCCCGATGAATACGCAGGACAGCAGCCATTGGGCCGTCGCGCCGTAACGCTGTGCGCCGGTGATGACACCGAAGTTCTCCAGCAGCACCAGGCCCAGCCCAAACGCGGCACAGAGTATCGCCACCTTCACGCCGGCATTCCGGCCGAGGAGCAGTCCGGCGAGCAGCACCACGACGAGGTACGCGCTGATGCCGGGCGTGTGAATGCCGCCGCCGTTCAGCCCGTTGAAGGTGACGAGGAGGACGACGCCGAGGATGAAGAGCCAGGCTGCCATACGGGTCCGACCGCGGCGGCTCAAGGCGATGCAAATGCCGCTCAGTGCGGCCACGACGGCGATGACGCGCGCCCCGACGCCCAGGGTATCCGGCTGCACCAGCACCACGAGCGGGACCAGCACCAGGACGATGCCGAGCGTGGCGCGCACCACCGACTCGAACATCCGCGCGCGCTCCATTGCCTCGAAGGTGGCGGCGCGGGACGAACGCGCGCCGGCCGGGCGAGTCTCGCTGGGGACGCTGCGCGGCGCGGTCAGGGGCGCTCCTGGAATCAAATACGAGGGCTGTGTGCGGCCGGACTATGCTAGCCCCAGCGGCGTGCTCCGGCAACCGCGCCGCGAAGGGCGTTCAGTCGGCCACGGGTCCGCCGCGCCGCGCCGCGAGAAGCTGGGTCGTCAGCGTCTCGGCAGATCCCGTCGGCGCGTGGCACGCAGAGGCCCGGCAAACGAAGGCCTGCGCCCCGCGCGGGCCGCCGTCCCGATGCCGCAACAGTGGTAGCGGTTCGTCGGCGCGCGGTACGCCTCCGACCTGGACGAGGGAGGGGACGTACACGGCCGCCGCGGCGCGGGCGAGGTCGCGCGCGGCGGCCGTGTCCGGGTCGCCCACGATGGCCACCTCCACGGCGCCGTACACGTCGAGGTCGCCCGCGCCCAACAGGTGGCCGAAGGCCAGGGGGCTTCGTTGCATCGGTTCCGCCAGCGTGGCCAGCACGTACGCGGCGCGGCGTCGCGACTCGGCATCGCCGCGCAGGACCGCGACGATGAGGTCGAGTTCCACCGCGAGCGACGTGCCGGACGGCACCGCGTTGTCCGCGACGTCGCGTGGCCGCGTCACGAGCGGCTCCGCGTCCGCCGCAGTGTCGAACCACGCGCCGTGGGCATCGTCCCAGAACTGCTCCACGCAGCGCGCGTGGAGCTGGAAGGCCTGGTCGAGCCATTCGCGGTCGAGCGTGAGCTGATGCACGGCGATGAACCCCAGCGCGAGCGCGGCGTGGTCCTCGAGGTACCCGCCGATCTTGGCGACCCCCTTGCGCCAGGTGCGAAACGCGCGGCCGCCGCGCACCATCTCGTCGCGGAGGAACCGCGCGGCGGCGAGCGCGTGCTCTCGCCACGCGGCGTCCTGGAAGGCCCGTGCCCCGTCGGCGACGGCGCGCAGCATCAGGCCATTCCAGGCCGCGAGGACCTTGTCGTCGCGTGCCGGATGCGGGCGCCGCTCACGTGCCTCGAGGAGTGTCGTGCGCGCGCGCCCGAGCGCCGCGCGGACCTCACGCTCCGGGCGGCCGAGCTCGGCCGCGAGCGTATCCGTCGGGACCGCGACGTGCAGGATGTTCTCGCCCTCGAAGTTGCCGGCGGGTGTCACCCCCCAGTGCCGCGTTGCGACGTCCACGTCGGTGCCGAGCAGCGCGACGAGTTCGTCGTACGACCAGACGTAGAACTTTCCCTCGACCGCCTCGCTGTCGGCATCGAGCGAGGCGTACCATCCGCCGGCGGGGTCGCGCATCTCGCGTGCAGCCCAGGCCACTGTGTCCTCGGCAATGCGGCGCGCCCCGGCGTCGCCCGTCGCCTGCCATAGGTGGACGGCGAGCCGCGTCAGCAGCGCGTTGTCGTAGAGCATCTTCTCGAAGTGCGGCACGAGCCACACGGCATCCACGGTGTAGCGGTGGAAGCCGCCGCCGAGCTGGTCGTACAGTCCACCGCCCGCCATCTGCGCAAAGGTGTGGCGCACCATCGCGAGGGCGTCGGCGTCGTCGGTGCGCGCCCAGAGTCGCAGGAGCGTGTCGAGGAGCTGCGGCTGCGGAAACTTGGGCGCGCTCCCGAACCCGCCCGCGCGCGCATCATACCGGTGCCGCAGCGAACGGACGGTCTCGCGCCAGCGCGCGGGGGTGAGCCGCTCCCCCGCCGTGGGCGGTGTCTCTGCCCCCTCGTAGATCCCGCGCAGCGACGCGGCGCCCCGGAGGACCTCGTCGCGCTTGGTCCGCCACGCATCGCTCACTGAGAGCAACACACGCCGGAAGGCGGGCATCCCGTGGCGGTCCTCCGGCGGGAAGTAGGTCCCGCCAAAGAAGGGCGCCCCGTCCGGCGTGAGGAACATCGTCATTGGCCACCCGCCGTGGCCGGTGATGGCCTGCACCGCCTGCATATAGATCGAGTCGATGTCGGGGCGCTCCTCGCGATCGACCTTCACGTTCACGAAGCGATCGTTCATCAGGGCGGCCGTCGCCTCGTCCTCGAACGACTCGTGCGCCATCACGTGGCACCAGTGGCAGGCCGCGTAGCCGATGCTCAACAGCACCGGCTTGTCGGCCGCGCGCGCCTCGGCAAACGCGGCGGCGCCCCACGGATGCCAGTCCACGGGGTTGCCGGCGTGTTGCTGCAGGTACGGGCTGGTCTCTTCGGCGAGGCGATTCGGCATCGGCGGGGGGTTACATTCAGTCTAGCTATGCGCGCCCCCTTCGTGCGTCCCGCGAGGGATACGGAATGACCGCCACCCCACTTCCCGTCAACGACGGGATGTCGCGCTGGCGCCAGGCGCTCTGGATCCTGCTTGCGGGCACGGTGATCCGGCTGCTCCTCGGCGCGGTGATCCCGCTCTACGCGGACGAGGCGTATTACTGGGAATGGTCGCGGCGTCTGGCGCCGGGCTACTTCGACCATCCGCCGGTCATTGCCTGGCTCATCGCGCTGGGCACCGCGCTCCTTGGCGACACGACGGTGGGTGTGCGGCTGTTTCCGATTCTCTGCGGCACGGGGTTCGGACTCGCCGTGGCGCGGACGGCGTTCCATCTCGCCGGCCCGTCGGCGGCGCGCTTTGCCGCGCTCTGCGCCGTGCTCATTCCCGGCCTGGCCACGGGGTTTGTCCTCGCCACGCCGGATGCGCCGCTCCTCGCGGCGCTCGCCTGCACCCTCCATTGCGTGGTGCGCGCCATTGGCGACGACGCCACGCCGCGCGCCGCGCTGCGGTGGTGGTTGCTTGCGGGAGTGGCCGTCGGGGCGGCGATGGCGTCGAAGTTTACCGGCGTCTTTCTCCCCATCGGCGTGGCGATCGCCTTCGCGCTGCACCCGGCGCTGCGCCGCCACTTCCGTGCGCCGGGGCCCTGGCTCGCGGTGGCGGTGGCTTCGCTGTTGATGCTTCCGGTGCTGCTGTGGAATGTGCAGCACGACTGGGTGTCGTTCCGGTTCCAGCTCGCGCACGGGTTCGCCGCGTCGCCGCGCGGCAGTTGGTGGGGCCGCGAGGCGGAGCTCCTCGGCGGACAGCTCGGGATCGCGACCCCCATCCTCCTCGTGTTGCTCGGCGTCGCGGTCGTCCGTGCGTTGCGCGCGCCGCGCGAGCCGCGACGCTTCACGCTCGGCGTCGTCGCGGCGGTCAGTGCCGCGGTTTTTGTCTACAGTGCCACGCGGCGGCCGGTCGAACCGAACTGGCCGATGATTGCGTGGGTGCCGGCGCTCGTGCTCCTCGCCGCACTCCGGCCGGCAATGCGCACGCGGTGGGAGCATCGCGGCATCCGGCTCGCCGTGGTGTTCACGGGGCTTGTGGTTGCGCACGCGCTCGTGCCGTTTGTGCCCCTCAATCCGCAGCGCGACCCCATCCTCAAGGCCTACGGATGGCGCGAGGCCGCGCGACTCGTGGGCGACGAGACACGGGCATTCTTTCCGGACCCCGAGCACGTGGTGCTGCTCGCGCCGCGGTACCAGGACGCCGCGCTCCTCGCGTGGAACCGTCGCGACCACCCCACGGTGTACGTGCAGGCGCCGCGCGGCCGACGGAGCCAGTATGACCTCTGGCCCGGCGTTCCCGAAGGCATCGGGGCGGGCGCGGACTTTGTGTATCTCGCGCGCGATACCGCCGTGACGCCCACCGCCGCGCTCGCCGACCTCGCGGCGCGCTTTGATTCCGCCGCGCCCGGCTCGGTCGTGCGCATTCACCGCGGCGCGCGCGTAATCGGCGCGCGCCGCATCTGGCGCCTCATCGGCTGGGGCGGCACGCTCCCGCCCGCCAGCGACTCCATCGTCACTCCCTCCCTGCGATGACCACCACCGACCGATCGACCCTCGACCCCGCGCTCGCCGCCTGGCTTGAGGCCAACGACCAGCGGCTCCACGACGAGCTCTTCGACTTCCTCCGCATTCCGAGCGTCAGCGCGCGGTCGGAGCACACGCCCGACGTGCGCCGCGCCGCGCGTTGGCTGCACGACCGTCTTGCCCGCATCGGCTTCACGGTCGAAACGCTCGAGACGCCGGGCCATCCCGTGGTGCTGGCGGAGTGGCGTCAGGCGCCGGCGGGCGCGCCGACGGTGTTGATCTACGGCCATTACGACGTGCAGCCGGCCGAGCCGCTCGAGCTCTGGACGTCGCCGGCCTTTGAGCCGACCATCCGCGACGGGAAGATCTTCGCCCGCGGGAGCGTGGACGACAAAGGCCAGCTCTGGCTGCACGTCGCCGCGCTCGAGGCGCATCTCGCGGTGCGCGGGACGCTCCCCGTGAACGTGATTGTCCTCGCCGAGGGCGAGGAAGAGGTGGGGTCGGATCACCTGGCGCCGTTCGTGGCGGACCACGAGGCGCGCCTTGCCTGCGACGCCGTGGTGATTTCCGACTCGACGATGTTCGCGCCGGGGATCCCCAGCATCCTCTCGTCGCTGCGCGGGCTCGCGTACCTCCAGGTTGACGTGACCGGTCCCAACTCCGACCTGCACTCGGGGATGTACGGCGGTGCCGTGGTGAACCCGGCGACCGCGCTCGCGCGGATGATTGCGAGCCTGCACGACGCCGACGGCAAGGTGGCCATCCCCGGCTTCTATGATCGGGTGCGGCCCTTCCCCGACCTGGTGCGCCAGGGAATGCGCGCGCTGCCGTTTGACGAGGCCGAGTTCACGGCGCACCTCGGCGTGCCGACGCTCGGCGGCGAGCCGGGGTACACCACGCTCGAGCGGCTCTGGACGCGTCCGACGTGCGAGGTGAACGGGCTCCTCTCTGGCTACACGGGCGAGGGTGCGAAGACCGTCCTGCCGGGCCACGCGATGCTGAAGGTGAGTTGCCGGCTCGTGCCCGACCAGGACCCCGCGGAGATCGGGAAGCTGCTCGAATCGCACCTGCGCCGCGTGGCGTCGGCCGGCGTGACCGTGCGCGTGACGCACCTGCACGGCGGCCACGCCTGGCGTGCGGACCTCTCGGGGCCGCTCTACGACGCGGCCGCGCGCGCGTTGAAGGGCGCCTTCGGCCGCGACCCTGTCATCATCGGCGAGGGCGGCTCGATCCCGGTGGTCAACGACTTCGCGCGCATCCTCGGCGCCCCGGTGCTGCTCGTCGGCTTTGGCCTACCCGGCGAGAATGCCCACGCGCCCGACGAGTGGATCGGTCAGGAAAACTTCCGGCTGGGAATGCGGGCGATTGCCCAGCTGTGGGATGAGCTCACGGCGTAGCCGGGCTACGCCTGCCACCTGCCGCCTGGGCTCAGAGCCCGGCCAGCAGCGCATCGTTGGACGTGGTGCCCGCGATCCGCTTGATGAGCCACTCCATTGCCGCCTGCGGCGGCATCTGCTGGAGCCCGCGGCGCAGCGTGTAGATCGCGTCGATCTGTTCCGCCTTGTAGAGCTTCTCCTCGCGGCGCGTGCCGGAGGTGGCGATGTCAAAGGCCGGAAAGATGCGCTTCTCCGCGAGCGAGCGGTCGAGCTTGATCTCGCAGTTGCCCGTGCCCTTGAACTCCTCGAAGATCACGT